>NZ_KV789927.1:23687-133700 GCF_001807705.1 Klebsiella sp. HMSC25G12
CCGCCGCCCCCTGTACCCCCGGGCTCCGGCCAACACCGGCAGTTGCAGTAGCCATGGGGACAAGGTAGAGATCTTAAGCTCGCAATGGCACGGACCGTAGGTCGGGTAAGGCGTTAGCCGCCACCCGACAAAAAAACGACACCGCGAGTAGCAAGCACGGGTAAGGCGCAGCCGCTACCCGGGGAGACCTGCGCCAACTTCCCTCTCTTTTCGCTATGCAGAATCCCCCACGATTGACAAGTGGACCGCATCACAGCGGTGAACTTTATTAATTCCTGAAAGGACAGAACCTGCGCCAATTCACCTTTTATTATTTCCGTTCCGTGTTTTATTGCTTCACGAAACGGCCAATTGTTTAATTCATGTAACGAAGAAATAATCCGATTGTTAATAGCTTTTGCTACGAACCTTGACCCTACAGCGTGATAACAACGACAGGCTAAAGCCACCGACGGGCAATCATGCCCAGGAGATCACCCATGTTGAGCAACGTAAAGAAAAAAGATGTGCCGCTGATTGCCATCAGCCTGGCGGCCATTGTTTTCATCGCCGCTACATTAAGTCTCTTCCCGCAGCAAACCGCGCAGGCGGCTGATTCGATTTTTAACGGCGTGACCCGCCTGCTGGGTTCCACGGTACAGGTACTGGTGCTGCTGGCGCTGGGACTGGTGCTCTATCTGGCGACCAGCAAATACGGCAATATCCGTCTCGGCGAAGGCAAAGTCGAATACAGTACCCTCTCATGGCTGTTTATGTTTATCTGCGCCGGGCTCGGCTCCTCCACGCTGTACTGGGGCGTTGCCGAATGGGCTTATTACTACCAGACCCCGGGCCTGAACATTGCTCCGCAATCGCCGAAAGCGCTGGAATACAGCATCCCTTATTCTTTCTTCCACTGGGGGGTTAGCGCCTGGGCGACCTACACTCTCGCTTCGCTGATCATGGCCTATCACTTCCACGTGCGGAAAAATAAAGGCCTCAGCCTCTCCGGGATCATTTCAGCGATCACCGGAGTGAGTCCGCAGGGCTTCTGGGGCCGTCTGGTCGATCTGATGTTCCTGATCGCTACCGTCGGCGCGTTAACCATTTCGCTGGTGGTCACTGCCGCCACCTTCACCCGCGGCCTGTCAGCGCTGACCGGACTGCCGGATAACTTCACCGTGCAGGCGTTTGTGATCCTGCTCTCCGGCGGTATTTTCTGCATGAGTTCGTGGATTGGCATCAACAACGGCCTGCAGCGCCTGAGCAAAATGGTCGGCTGGGGGGCGTTTCTGCTGCCGTTGGTGGTATTACTGGTTGGTCCGACCGAATTCATCACCAATAACATCATTAACGCCGTCGGCCTGACGACTCAGAACTTCCTGCAGATGAGCCTGTTTACCGATCCCCTCGGCGACGGCGCCTTTACCCGCAACTGGACCGTCTTCTACTGGCTGTGGTGGATCTCCTATACCCCGGGCGTGGCGATGTTCGTCACCCGCGTCTCCCGCGGGCGCAAAATCAAAGAGGTGATATGGGGACTGCTCCTTGGTAGCACCGCCGGCTGCTGGTTCTTCTTTGGGGTGATGGAAAGCTACGCCATGCACCAGTTCGTTAACGGCGTGATTAACGTACCGCAGGTGATGCAGACTCTTGGCGGCGAAACCGCCGTCCAGCAGGTCCTGATGTCGCTGCCGGCAGGTAAGCTGTTCCTCGCCGCCTATCTGTTCGTGATGATTGTTTTCCTCGCCTCGCACATGGATGCGGTGGCCTACACCATGGCGGCGACCAGCACCCGCAACCTGCGCGAAGGCGACGATCCGGATCGCGGCATGCGCCTGTTCTGGTGCGTGGTGATCACCCTCATCCCGCTATCGATTCTGTTTACCGGCGCTTCGCTTGAGACCATGAAAACCACCGTGGTGCTGACCGCCCTACCGTTCCTGGCCATTTTACTGATTAAAACCGGCGGCTTCGTGCGCTGGCTAAAACAGGACTACGCCCACGTGCCGGTCAATCAGATAGAAACCCATACGCCCGAGCCAATGATTAAAGCCGAGACGCTACCGGTTGGCACGGTACTCAAAGGCGACGGCCAGTCGCTGTAAAACCTCTTACTGACAATAATCACAAGGTGACCTTACATGAGCAATTTGAGCCCTGACTTTACTCTGCCGATTAACTTTTGCGCCAATCCGCAGGATGCCTGGACCATTCCGGCCCGTTTTTATACCGACAGCCAGGCGTTTGAGCACGAGAAAGAGCGCATCTTCGCCAATAGCTGGATTTGCGTCGCCCACGGCAGCGAGGTCGCCCGGCCGAACGACTACATCACCCGGGAGATCATTGGCGAAAATATCGTTATCGTCCGCGGCCGCGACAACATTCTGCGCGCTTTCTATAACGTCTGCCCGCACCGCGGCCACCAGCTGCTGAGCGGTGAAGGTAAAGCCAAAAACGTGATTACCTGCCCCTATCACGCCTGGGCCTTCAAGCTTGACGGCAATCTCGCCCACGCCCGCAACTGCGAAAACGTGGCGAATTTCGATAGCGAAAAGGCAACGCTGGTGCCGGTTCGCCTGGAAGAGTATGCCGGCTTTGTGTTTATCAATATGAACCCGCAAGCGGAGAGCGTGGAAACGCAGCTGCCGGGCCTGCAGGACAAAGTGCTGGAAGCCTGCCCGGACGTACATGATCTGAAACTGGCGGCGCGCTTTACCACTCTCACCCCGGCGAACTGGAAAAATATCGTCGATAACTATCTGGAATGTTACCACTGCGGCCCGGCGCACCCGGGCTTCTCGGATTCCGTACAGGTTGACCGTTACTGGCACACCATGCACGGCAAATGGACGCTGCAGTATGGCTTCGCCAAGCCGTCCGAGCAGTCGTTTAAATTCGAAGAAGGTACCGACGCCGCGTTCCACGGTTTCTGGCTGTGGCCGTGCACCATGTTCAACGTGACGCCGATCAAGGGCATGATGACCGTGATCTATGAATTCCCGGTGGATGAAGAGACCACTCTGCAGAATTACGACATCTATTTCACCAACGAAGAGCTGACTGACGATCAGAAAGCGCTGATTGAGTGGTATCGCGACGTGTTCCGCCCGGAAGATTTACGCCTGGTGGAAAGCGTGCAGAAGGGGCTGAAGTCCCGCGGCTATCGCGGCCAGGGGCGCATTATGGCGGATAACAGCGGCAGCGGGATCTCCGAGCACGGGATCGCCCATTTCCACAATCTGGTGGCCCAGGTGTTCCAGCCGTAATCATTGAAGGAGTTAGCCATGTCCGTGTTTCACTCAGATCTGTTTCGCCAGCAGGCGCTGATTGCCGGAAGCTGGCGCGACGCCGCCGACGGCACGACGCTTGCCGTCAGCAACCCTTCCACCGGCGCGACGCTCGGCCAGATCCCTAATATGGGTCGGTCGGAAGCGCAGCAGGCCGTGGATGCCGCAGCGGCCGCGCTGCCGGCCTGGCGCGCATTAACCGCCGCTCAGCGCGCCACGCAATTGAAAAACTGGCACCGCCTGATCCTCGAAAACAAAACCGCGCTGGCGCAGATCATGACCGCCGAGCAGGGCAAGCCGCTGGCGGAAGCGGAAGGCGAAATCGCCTATGCCGCCTCGTTTATCGAGTGGTTTGCCGAACAAGGGAAACGCGCCAACGGCGAGATAATCCCCTCCCCCGGCGCCGATAAACGCCTGATGGTGATCCGCCAGGGAGTGGGGGTCTGCGCGGCGATCACCCCGTGGAACTTCCCGGCGGCGATGATCACCCGTAAGGCCGGCCCGGCGCTGGCCGCGGGTTGTACGATGGTGATAAAGCCCGCCAACGAAACGCCGTTTACCGCGCTGGCGATGGCGGAACTGGCGAATCAGGCCGGGATCCCGCAGGGCGTGATTAACGTTGTCACCGGCCAGTCGCGTGAGATTGGCGCGGTGTTCACCGGCGATGAACGGGTGCGTAAGCTCTCCTTTACCGGCTCGACCGAAGTTGGCCGCGTGCTGATGCGCCAGTGCGCGGAATCCATCAAAAAGCTCTCTTTAGAGCTCGGCGGTAACGCGCCGTTTATCGTCTTTCACGATGCCGATATCGATAAAGCGGTCGAGGGAGCGCTGATCGCCAAGTTCCGCAACGCCGGGCAAACCTGCGTCTGCGTCAATCGCTTCTATATTCATCGCGCCGTCTACGACCAATTCTGCGATAAATTCGTCGCCCGCGTCGCCGCCCTGAAAGTTGGCGATGGCAGCGAGTCCGATGTACAGATTGGCCCGCTGATCAACGCCGACGCCGGGCGCAAAGTCCAGTCCCTGCTCGACGACGCCCTGACCCGCGGCGCAACGCTGTTAACCGGCGGTAAAGCGCACCCACTGGGCGGTAATTTCTTCACCCCTACGGTTATCGGCGACGTACAGCCGGGGTCACTGCTGCTGCAGGAAGAGATTTTCGGCCCGGTGGCCGCACTGGTGAAATTTGACGATGAGCAGCAGGTCATCGAGCAGGCGAATAACACCATCTACGGTCTCGCCTCCTATTTTTACAGCAACGATGCCGCCCGTATCTGGCGCGTCTCCGAGCAGCTGGAATACGGGATGGTCGGCATCAATACCGGGCTGATTTCCAACGAAGTCGCGCCATTTGGCGGAGTGAAGCAGTCCGGCCTTGGCCGCGAAGGGTCGGAACACGGAATCGAAGATTACCTGGAGATGAAGTATCTCTGCCAGGGGTTGTAAATGTCCTCTCCCGGCGGCGGCGCTGGCCACGCCGGGATTTTTGATGGAGTTCAGCGATGTCTGATTATCAAATGTTTGAGGCGATCGTTCGCGATGTTGAACAGATCACCGCCCAGGTGAAGCGTTTTACGCTAGTGTCGCCGACCGGCGCCCCGCTGCCGGGATTCAGCGGCGGCAGCCATATTATCGTCCAGATGCAGGATGGCGAGCAGCGCTACAGTAACGCCTATTCGCTGATGAGCTCGCCGCTGGATACCACCAGCTGGCAGATTGCGGTGCGTCTTGAGTCGCCTTCCAAAGGCGGCTCGCGCTTTATGCACCAGCAGGTGCGCCCGGGCGATACCCTGACGGTGTCCACGCCCAACAACCTGTTCGCCATCGAACCACAGGCGCGAAAACATCTGCTGATCGCCGGCGGTATCGGCATTACGCCATTCTTGTCGCATATTCCGGAACTGGAACAACAGCAGGCCGACTGGCAGCTGCACTACTGTTTCCACGACGCCGACAATAATGCTTTCGTCGATGCGCTCAGCGCCGCGCCGTGGCGAGATCGGGTCAATGTTCATGTATCAGCGCTCGGCAGCCGTCTCGACCTGCCGCGCCTGTTCGCCGACCTCGAGCCCGGAACCCACGTGTATACCTGCGGCCCGGCGGCGCTTAACGAGGCGGTGAAAGCCGCCGCCGAACGCCATCAGGTGCCCGCCAGTCAGCTGCACTTTGAGCAGTTTATCGTTGAGGATAAAGGCGGAGAGGCGTTTACCCTGGTGCTGGCGCGTTCCGGACGCGAATTTACCGTACCGCAGGACATGACCATTTTGCAGGTTATTGAGAATAACAAAGCGGCGAAGGTGGAATGCCTGTGCCGCGAAGGGGTGTGCGGCACCTGCGAAACGATGATTCTGGAAGGGGAAGCGGACCACCGCGATCAGTATTACAGCGAGGAAGAGAAAGCCAGCCAGCAGAGTATGCTGATCTGCTGCTCGCGCGCCAAAGGCGGCCGGTTAGTGCTGGATTTATAGCTCGCTCTCCGGCCAGCGCCGCTGGCCGGTGTGCAGATCACAGTTCCAGCTCGCGGCGCAGCAGGTCGGCAATATCCTCGCTGCTCTCCGCGGATACCAGAGATTGACGGAACTCCGCGTGCATAATGCGCCGCGCCAGCCGCGAGAAGATTCGCATATGCTGATCGCCCGCCGAGTGCTTGTTCAGCGTCAGCATAATCACAAACTGCGCCTCTTCATCGCCCCATATCACCGGCTGCGCCAGCCGCGCGACGCTGATGGTCGACTGCTCGATATGCTCGGATTTACTGTGCGGAATGGCGAAGCTAAAGCCCAGACCGGTGGAGAACACCGCCTCGCGGGCCCACAGGTCAGCCTCCAGCTTTCGCGGATAGCGGCAGCGTCCGGCCAGCAGCAGGTTATCCGTCATCCCTTTCAGCACCTCCTCCTTGCTGCGCCAGTCGCTATTGAGCGTAATGCACTCGGCGCTCACCAGCGGCACATCCTGCTGACGCATGCGGAACTGGGCCAGCAGATGCTCCACTTCCAGTGAGGTACGGCACTGCATGGCCTGATTCAGCAGCTGGCGGCAGGCGCGGCTGTCCAGCTGGGCCAGGCGCGATTTGGTCGCCGGGATCGCCGGCGCGCTCATGCTCAATTCATCTAAACCGAGGCCTACCAGCAGCGGAAGCACCGATCCTTTGGCCCCCAGTTCGCCGCACAGACCAATCCATTTCCCCTGCCGATGCACCGCCTGTACCGCATAGTCCAGCGCGCGCAGGAAGGCGGGATTCAGGCTGTTATAATGGCGCGTCACTTTCGCATTATCACGATCGACCGCCAGCAGATACTGCGTTAAGTCGTTGCTGCCGATGCTAAAGAAATCCACCTCTTCACAACACTGATCGATGATAAACATCACCGACGGCACTTCCAGCATGATGCCGAGCGGGATCTTTTCATCAAACGGGATCTGCTCGGCGCGCAGCGACTGTTTGGCCTCCGCCAGTCGCTCTTTCACCCACAGGATCTCTTCCATTGATGAAATCATGGGGATCATAATCTTCAGCGAGCCGTGCGCCGAGGCGCGTAAAATCGCCCGTAGCTGAGTGTGAAACAGCGCCTGATACTCTTCATAGATGCGCACCGCGCGGTAGCCGAGGAACGGATTGTTTTCCGCAGGGATGTTGAGATAGGCCACCGGCTTATCACCGCCGATATCCATAGTCCGCACGATAATGCTGCGCCCGGCAGCGGGTTCCAGCGCCTGGCAGAAGATGTTGTAGAGCTCATCTTCCGACGGCGCGCTCGGGCGATCCATATACAGCATTTCAGTGCGGAACAACCCTACCGACTGCGCGCCCTGGTTGAATGCCGCCACCGCTTCCACCGAATGGGCGATATTGGCGGCGATCTCCACGCGGATACCGTCTTGCGTCTGCCCGGCTTTATCCAGCCATACCTGCTGCTGTTGCCGGATTTGCGCCTGTAGCCAGGCCTCCTGCTGATAGTAGCGCGCTACCGCCGGACTCGGATCCACCACCAGCAGCCCGGCGTTGCCGTCAATCTGCACCTGCGTATCCACCCACGGCAGCAGCGCGGCTAAATCCACGCCTACCAGAGTAGGGATATTGAATGAGCGTGCCAGAATCACGGTATGCGAGGTGGTGCCGCCGCTGCGCAGCAGCAGCCCTTTGAGATGCGTTTTATCCAGTTCCAGAAACTGGCTGGGGGTCAGCTCGTCGGCAAGACAAATGGCCGCTTCCCGCAACTGGCCCGGCGCCGGGAAACGGGCTTCGCCGTAGATATGCTGTAACAGCTGGAAGCAAACGTCGCGTACATCCAGTACCCGCTCCTGCAGATAGCTGTTGCCGGAGTCGCGGAACTGGGCGCAGAAGTGGTCGCCGGTGGCGACAATCGCCTGGGCGCAGCTCAACCCGGTGAGAATACCGCCAAGCAGGTGCTGGCGCAGCGAGGCATCCGTCGCCAGCGAACGGTGAGCTTCCAGGATCGCGCTGGCGGTGCCGTCATTGTCCAGCAGCCGCAGCTCGATATCTTTCACCAGCAGGCGCAGGCCATTATCCAGCGCCGCCTGCTCCTGTTCGGGACTGGCGGCGACGGGCAGTTCGCCCAGCTCGTGCAGATCGCGTGATTTGAGATGAACCAGCGTCCCTCCCGCGCTGCCGGCGCACACCGGGTGGGCATGAAACAGCGTCGGGTTCAGCCGCGAAAGCGACTCTGGCACCGGCTGGACATCCAGCGTTGGCGCAGCGGGCAGCGGCGCGTCACAGTGGGGAAATTCATCGCGCATAAAAGCCGTTAACGCGGCGAATGCCTCAGTTTCATCTTCGCCGCTGATAAGCAGCTGGCAGGCGTCGCCCTTCAGGGTATTGCTGCCGATAATCGCCAGCGCGCTCTTGGCATTTCCGCCGGTCTCGCGGCGCAAGTTCCGCCACTCAATCGCCGATGAAAAACGGTTACACAGCGTTTCGACCAGACTGGCCGGACGCGCATGCACGCCGTTGGGCAAATCACATGTAAATTCAATGACCAGAGCCATCGCCTTCCTCCAGAGCAATCCATTATTTCCTCAAAAAGTAATAAAAGACGGCCCCAGGGACTAGGTGATAAAACTGGCAATTACTGGACTATTGTACACACAATATTTTTTTATGCCCGCCATCACAATTCCACCCTGTTAGCGCTCATCTCTCCTGTCATCACTAAGATTTGAGGTGGATCGCAATTCTTTTCTCACCTTACAAATATCCAGTAAATGCACTTTTTCTCTACTGTTTAATACCCCGCCCTTTTTCTAATGTTGAGGCATCAATACTGTCACGGGCCCTACAGCGCTCAGGAGCAAGCAATGAACGAACTGGTGCAAATACTAAAAAATACCCGCCAGCATCTGATGACCGGCGTGTCACATATGATCCCCTTCGTGGTCTCCGGCGGGATCCTGCTGGCGGTCTCCGTCATGTTGTATGGCAAAGGCGCGGTACCCGATGCCGCCACCGACCCTAATCTTAAGAAACTTTTTGATATCGGCGTCGCCGGGCTGACGCTGATGGTGCCCTTTCTCGCCGCCTACATCGGCTACTCCATTTCTGACCGCGCCGCGCTGGCCCCCTGCGCCATCGGCGCCTGGGTGGGCAACAGCTTTGGCGCCGGTTTCTTCGGCGCGCTGATCGCCGGCATGATTGGCGGCCTGGTGGTCTATTACCTGAAAAAAATCCCCGTACATAAAGTTCTGCGCTCGGTGATGCCGATTTTCATCATTCCCATCGTCGGCACCTTCATCACCGCCGGGATCATGATGTGGGGGCTTGGCGAGCCGGTTGGCGCGCTGACCGCTAACCTGACCGGCTGGCTGCAGGGGATGCGCGAGGGCAGCATCGTGGTGCTGGCCATCATTATGGGTCTGATGCTGGCCTTTGATATGGGCGGCCCGGTGAACAAAGTAGCCTACGCCTTCATGCTGATTTGCGTTTCGCAGGGCGTCTACAGCGTGGTGGCTATCGCTGCCGTCGGTATCGCCGTACCGCCGCTGGGCATGGGGCTGGCGACGCTGATTGGCCGCAAATATTTCACCGCCGAAGAGCGGGAAACCGGCAAAGCCGCGCTGGTGATGGGCTGTGTCGGCGTGACCGAAGGGGCGATTCCCTTTGCCGCCGCGGATCCGCTGCGCGTCATTCCGGCCAATATGATTGGCGCCGCCAGCGGCTGCGTCACCGCCGCGCTGATGGGCGCCCAGTGTTACGCCGGCTGGGGCGGGCTCATCGTGCTGCCGGTGGTCCAGGGCAAGCTCGGGTTTGTTGCCGCGCTGCTGGTCGGCGCCTGCGTCAGCGCTGCCTGCGTCATCCTGCTGAAAGCCTTCGCCAAAAAGAAACCCACTGACGTCGCCGCTGACGATGAACTAGACCTTGATTTCGAAATTAACTAACAGACTGGAAGGAACAGATTATGACCCACATTATCGCTGTCACCGCCTGCCCGTCGGGCGTGGCTCACACCTACATGGCCGCTGAATCGCTGGAAAGCGCCGCCAAAGCCAAAGGCTGGCAGGTCAAGGTTGAAACGCAGGGTTCCATTGGCATTGAAAACGAACTGACGGCGGAGGAGATTGCCGCCGCCGATATGGTCATTCTAACCAAAGATATCGGCATCAAATTCGAAGAGCGTTTTGCCGGGAAAACTATCGTGCGCGTCAATATCAGCGATGCGGTCAAGCGCGCCGACGCCATCATGAACAAGATAGACAGCCACCTTTCCCAGAGCGCCTGAAGCCTTAAAAGGGCGCCTTCGCGCCCTTCGCCACAACATGGAGTTTATCATGACGAATCGTACCCAACGCCTGAAAGCCAGCCTGTTCGCCCAGCCGCGCGAAATCTCCCTTGAGCGCGCATTACTCTACACTGCCAGCCATCGGCAGACGGAGGGCGAGCCGGTGATTATCCGCCGGGCGAAAGCCACCGCGTGGATCCTCGATAAGGTGATGATTTCGATTCGTGAGGATGAACTGATCGCCGGCAACCGCACCGTCAAACCGCGGGCAGGGATTATGTCGCCCGAGATGGACCCCTACTGGCTGCTCAACGAGCTCGACGCCTTTCCGACCCGACCACAGGACCGCTTCGCGATAAGCGAAGAAGATAAGCAAATCTACCGCGAAGCGCTGTACCCCTACTGGGAAAAGCGTTCAATGAAAGATTTCATCAACGGCCAGATGACTGAAGAGGTCAAGGCCGCCGTCAACACCCAGATATTCAGCGTGAACCAGACCGATAAAGGCCAGGGCCATATCATCATCGACTATCCACGGCTGCTGAATCATGGCCTTGGCGCCCTGGTCGCCGAACTCAAAACGCACTGCGCCCGGCAACCGGAGAACCCCTTTTATCAGGCGGTACTGATCCTGCTGGAAGCTTCCCAGCGCCATATTCTGCGCTACGCCGCGCTGGCAGAGGAGATGGCTGGGCACTGTCAGGACCCGCAGCGTCAGCAGGAGCTGTTAACCATCGCCGCTATTTCGCGCCACAACGCGCAGCACCGGCCAACGGATTTCCCCCAGGCCTGCCAGCTGTTCTGGTATATGAATATCATTCTGCAGTACGAATCCAATGCCAGCTCGATTTCGCTGGGGCGTTTTGACCAGTATATGCTGCCGTTTTATCAGGCATCGCTGAATCAGGGTCAGGATCCCGCGTATCTCAAGGAGTTGCTGGAGTCGCTGTGGGTGAAATGCAACGATATCGTCCTGCTACGCTCCTCCAGCAGCGCGCGCTATTTCGCGGGTTTTCCCACCGGCTATACCGCCCTGCTCGGCGGGCTGACGGACACCGGGCGCAGCGCGGTCAACGTGCTGTCATTTTTATGCCTCGACGCCTATCAAAACGTTCAGCTGCCGCAGCCGAATCTGGGCGTGCGGGTCAACGAGCTGATTGATCGCCCGTTCCTGCGTAAAACCGCTGAGACCATTCGCCTGGGTACCGGGATCCCGCAGATTTTCAACGATGAGGTGGTCGTGCCGGCCTTCCTTAACCGCGGCGTGTCGCTGGAAGATGCCCGCGATTACGCGGTGGTCGGCTGCGTGGAGCTCTCTATTCCAGGGCGCACCTACGGCCTGCATGATATCGCCATGTTTAATCTGCTGAAGGTGATGGAAATTGTGCTGCAGGAAAATGAACATCAGCCTGACGTCAGCTGGGACGGCCTTATCTGCCAGATCCGCGACAAAATTCGCCATTACATCAAGCTGATGGTCGAGGGCAGCAACATTTGCGATATCGGCCACCGCGACTGGGCGCCGGTCCCGCTGCTCTCCTCGTTCATTGAAGATTGCGTGCAGCACGGCAAAGATATCACCGCCGGCGGCGCGCGCTATAACTTCTCCGGCGTCCAGGGTATCGGGATCGCTAACCTGAGCGATTCGCTGTACGCCCTGAAGGGTATGGTCTTCGACCAGCAGCGTCTCAGCTTTGACCAACTGATGGCCGTGCTGAAAGCCAATTTCCAGACGCCGGAAGGGGAAAAAATCCGCGCCCGGCTGATTAACCGTTTTGACAAATACGGCAACGATATCGACGATGTCGACAATATTAGCGCCGATCTGCTGCGTTTTTACTGCAAAGAAGTCGAGCAGTATCTGAACCCGCGCGGCGGCCATTTTACCCCCGGCTCCTACACCGTCTCCGCGCACGTGCCGCTGGGTTCGGTGGTGGGCGCCACCCCGGACGGGCGACTGGCCGGCGAACAGCTGGCGGACGGCGGCCTGTCGCCGATGGTCGGTCAGGATTCCCAGGGGCCGACGGCAGTGCTGAAATCGGTCAGCAAGCTGGATAACTATCTGCTGTCGAACGGTACGCTGCTGAACGTCAAATTCACTCCGGCAACGCTGGCCGGCGACGGCGGCCTGAACAAACTGGCCGATTTTTTACAGGCCTTCTGCAAGCTCAAGCTGCAGCATATTCAGTTCAACGTGGTCAATGCCGACACCCTGCGTGAAGCGCAGCAGCGGCCGCAGGACTTTGCCGGTCTGGTGGTACGGGTCGCGGGCTACAGCGCCTTCTTTGTTGAGCTGTCGAAGGAGATTCAGGATGACATTATCCGCCGCACCGCGCATCAGCTGTGAGGTCATCGACACGCGCGCCGATCGGGCGCGTATTTTTAACCTCCAGCGCTACTCGCTCAACGATGGCCAGGGGATCCGCACGGTGGTCTTTTTTAAAGGCTGCCCTCATACCTGCCCGTGGTGCGCCAATCCCGAATCAATTTCACCCAGGATTCAGACCCTGCGCCGGGAGAGTAAATGCCTGCGCTGCACCCGCTGCCAGCAGGACGTCGCCGAATGTCCGTCCGGAGCGTGGGAACAGATTGGCCGCGATGTGACGCTGGATAACCTGTTGCAGGAGGTGCTAAAGGATGAGGTCTTCTTTCGCGCCTCCGGCGGCGGCGTCACCCTCTCCGGGGGCGAAGTGCTCATGCAGGCCGGGTTTGCCGCCCGCTTTCTCCAGCGCCTGCGCCAGTGGGGGATCCGCACCGCCATCGAAACCGCGGGCGACGGCGCTTTTGACCGCTTCCTGCCGGTGGCCGAAGCCTGCAATGAAGTGCTGTTTGATTTTAAAATCATGGAACCTGAGCGGGCGCGGTCGCTGCTGCGAATGAATCAGCCACGGGTGCTGGACAATTTTCGCCAGCTGGCGGCGAGAAAAATCAACCTGATCCCGCGGGTGCCGCTGATCCCGGGCTACACACTGAATACCGATAATTTTCGCCAAATTCTGGCGTTCCTCGCCCCTTTCGCGCTAAAAGAAATGCACCTGTTGCCGTTTCATCAATATGGCGAGCCCAAATACCGTCTGCTGGGCAAACCCTGGACGCTGGCCAGCGTGAAAGCGCCTGACGAAGCGGAAATTCAACCATATCGGGTGATGGCCGAAGCGGCCGGTTTCCACGTCACTATCGGCGGTTAACGCCAGGAGGATGTTATGGACTTCAATATTGTCGCCGTCACCGCCTGCGTCAGCGGGGTGGCGCATACCTACATGGCCGCCGAACGACTGGAAAAGGTCGGTCATCATGAAAAATGGCACCTGAAGGTGGAAACCCAGGGGGCGCTCGGCGTAGAAAATCGGATCACCGCGGAAGATATCGCCCGCGCCGAAGTGGTGCTGCTGGTGACGGATATCGAAATCGACGACCCCCAGCGCTTTCGCGGCCTGCGGACGATTAAAACCAGCATCAAGAGCTTCCTGCTGCAGCCGCAGCAGATCGTCGAGGCCGTGAAAAGCATCATGAAAAAGCCGGTCGTCTATGTAGAACTTCCCTGACCGGCGACAGGCCTTATTCTACATCCAGCAGCCATTTTTGCGCCGGCGTCAGGCGGCTTGCCGTCTCCGGCGTGAGCCAGCGCCGCTGGTCCTGCTGCGGCGTATCCGCACGATCGATATATAACCCATGCAGTACGCGTCGTCTGCTGCCTTCACGATTACGGGTGCCGCCGTGCCAGGCGTGGGCGTTGTAGATCATCACGCTGCCAGCCGGCGCGGCAAACACAATCTCATCGGGATGGGCCTGTTCCGGGTCGGCCAGCACCTCCTCTGGTAACTCGGGGCGGAGGTGGGTACCAGGAATGATCCGCGGCGCGCCGTTGGCGGCGCTCAAATCGTCTATCGCCCAGATGGTATTCACCAGGTGGACTTTGGGAAAATCCGGGCGCGGCTTTTTCCAGTCGGCGTGCAGCGGCTGGTGGCCGCCGTTATACAGCGCCTCGCGGGCGTTCAGGCTGGAGACTTTAAAATCCCCGTTGAAGATATAGCGACAAGCGGAGAGGATCAGCGGGTGTGACCAGACTTTCTCCCAGATAACCCCCTTATTAATCAGGTTAGCGATCCGCGTCGCCGTCGCCTCCTGATGGTGCTCCATCGCCAGATTATCGCCTTCGCGTTCAACCAGGGTGTCAATGAGCAGGCGCATTTCGCTCAGCCACTGGGCGTCAACGACGTTATGCACGACGGTGTAGCCGAGGGTGTCGAGCTCGTGTTTCATTTGCGCGCTGAGCGTCTGGCTGGCGCCTAACGCATCGAGAAAGTTAGCCGATGATGAGTTCATTTTACGTTCCTTTTTAACGTTCCGATAACACAAACAAACTCTACTGGTCCCTCCGCGGCATGACACGAGGCGAGCGCTACAAAAAACTGGACATACGTACGCGAGCCCACAAAGTGTGATGGACATCAATAATCTCTTTTCCGGCGATGCATGCGCTACAGCTGGCCGGCAATCCGCTGCGCAAAATGGCTAAACTAACGCTGCCGGGAAGGAAAAAATAGATTACCATCAACAGGATAATGCGCATACTGAGGGCAAAGAATGATTGAAGATCTGCCGGATATACTGCATCGGTTAATCGGTCAAAAAGATCACCTACAGGTGAGATTTCCTGAGCCGGATATCTCCGTGCCTGCCCTCGCCTTCAACGTGCCGTTTCCGCGTCTGGAAATTGTGCTGGAGGGCCAACTGAATGAACAGGGACTGCCGCTGGCCGCCTCGACGTTAACCACGCTGCAGGTACTGTACGTGCAGGCGGGGAAGTGGACGCTGCCGCAGTGGACCGGTCCGGCCACTACCCTGAGCATTCTGTTTGGTCGGCAGAAACTGGGATTCAGTATTCAGCGCTGGGACGGAAAAAGCCTGCACACGGAAAAACAGAGCGTTTCCCGGCTTGGGCCGCGCGTGGGTTCCTACCTGTTGCTGAGCCTGAATGAAGTCAGCCTGCAGCCCGATCCGCTGACCGCGCGACTGGTGATCGCCGCGCTGCTGAGTCATTGTCGTGAACAGCTGGTCGGGCTGGAGATGCGCGTCAGCCGCAGCCGGGATCTGTTTCTCGCCGTCCAGGACTACCTCGAGGAAAATCTCAGTCTACCGCTGACGCGGGAATCGGTAGCCAAACGTTTTCACATCACGCCCAACTATCTATCGCATATTTTTCAGAAATCAGGCTCGGTGGGATTTAATGAATATCTGACCCGTGTCCGTCTGGAAAAGGCGAAGCAGCTATTGCGCGGCTATGACCTGAAGGTGAAAGAGATTGCGCACAATTGCGGCTTTGTCGACAGCAACTATTTTTGCCGGGTTTTTAAACGCTACACAGAACGCTCGCCATCGGAGTATCGGCGACACTGCCGTAGCGCGCAGCAGGCCTAACCTGCCGCACCGGCAGATGGCGCCCACTCCACGCGGCCGCGGCCGTTATGCTTGGCCTTGTACAGCGCCTCGTCGACTTTACGGATAAACGTCTCCTGCGCTTCGCCTGGCCGCCAGGTTCCGACGCCAATGCTGATCGACAGCGGCGTCTGATGATTGATCAGGATGGTGCGAGCGTTAGCAAGGATCGACTGCGCCAGAGCGTGCAGCTCGGGCTCCGACAGGCCATCGACGATAATGGCGAACTCTTCCCCACCGATCCGCGCCGGCTGGACCTGCTCGCTGGTTAGTTTCGCCAGCTGTTTCCCCAGCGAAAATAACACTTCATCCCCCACCAGGTGGCCCCAGCTATCGTTGATTTTCTTAAAAAAATCGATATCCAGAATCATGAGTCCCAGCGCATGCCCGGACTTCTCGCGAATGGTATCAATGAAAAAACGCCGGTTGGGTAACTGGGTCAGTTCATCCTTCAGGGATTGCGAGCGCGCATCGACGTACAGCAAATTGATTCGCTCAATAATTTTGTAGACCCCCACCACGGTCAGCAGCATCCCGGAGAGGCGCAGCAGATCTTCGCAGTAGTAGCCCATCCAGCGCGGCTGAACCACGATCTCATCCATCACGTCAAAGGTGCCGCCGGCAATCCACAACAGCAGCCCATAGCGTACCCAGTTGACGGCAATGTGGCTCATCCGCACCTTCGCCGAGCTCCACAGCATAAACACCAGAAACAACAACGCCAGCAGATCGATATAGAGGCCGGGGTTAGTCAGGATCTCGTGTCGTGTACCGACCGGAGGCGACACCAGGGCGCAGCCGACAGCAACAGCGACGATAACCAGCAGCGCAGGCAGGAGCGTCACCCGGGCCACAGCGGCCGGGCCGGGGCGATTCGCAGGAGTATGGAGTTCAGGCATAGCGGTGTCTCATGGTAACAACAGGGCCGATCGCGAGACAGGATAACAGTTAAGCGTAGCGGGACGAATGAAAAAGCGACGGTTCGGTAAAATGGCGGGAACTGGACTGACCCCGCGGAATTGTTCCAACGTACTACCACTCCATGGCGACGAGGTCAGTGGCGCGGATACTAGCGGCTTCATCCGCCATCTAATTAGCTTTCCGTGCGGCGCCGTCGATAGCCGGCGCCGCCTGCTCAGGGATTAGCCGCTAAACACTCGCGCCTTGCCGCTGACCGTCAGTCTCACCATCGCGCCGGGCTGCCACGCCGGCTGGCTCACGGTTCGCAGGACAATCGGCCGCTCGTGCCCAGCCATCGACAGCGTCAACGTGGAAAGCTGGCCTGAGAAATCGACATCGCGGATAATGGCGGTACTTTCCTGCGGCCCGCTCACACTGACGCTCAGCTGTTCCGGACGCAGCATCACCCTACCTTCGCCAGCAGGATGCAGTGCGTCCGTCGCCAGGTCCCCCAGCGCGCAGCTTGCCCGGCCGGGGCTAAGGCGTGCGGGGAGGATCAGGGCATCGCCAAGAAATAACGCCGTCTCTTCATCCACCGGCTGCGAGTAAACCGTCAGCGGGGTTCCAACCTGGGCGAAGCGCCCCTGACGCATTACCGCCACCTGCGTAGCGAACGACAGCGCCTCGTTCTGGTCATGAGTCACCAGAATCGAGGCGATCCCCGTCTCGGCCAGCAGGTCCGCCGTCGCTTTGCGTGTGCTGGCGCGCAGCCCGGTATCCAGTGCAGAAAACGGCTCATCCAGCAGCATCAGCGCCGGCTGCTGAGCCAGCGCGCGGGCCAGGGCAACACGCTGCTGCTGGCCACCGGAAATTTCGTGTGGCCAGTGACTCGCCAGACCAGGGTCGAGGGCGACCATCTCCATTAGCGCCCCCACGCGGCGACGCTTCTCCTCACGGCTGGCGTCGAGCCCCCAGGCGATATTGTCCGCAACATTAAGATGAGGAAACAGCGCCCCTTCCTGCGGAACATAGCCGATCCGTCGCTGGTGGGCGGGGACAAACACACCGTCGGCAAACAGAGACTTACCGTGCATGACGATCCGCCCGCGATCGGGCGTTTCAAAACCGGCGAGAATGCGCAGCAACGTGGTCTTCCCCGAGCCGGACGGACCAACAATGGCCGTCCGGCTCCCCGGCGCTACGGTCAGATTGAGATTATCGAGGACCAGCGCATCAGCGAAGGATTTCGAAATAGAAGACAATTCCAGCATGTTACAACCCTGCCATTTTTTTCGACTGCATATAAAGAACCGCGGTCAGCGGCAGCGAAATGACGATCATCAACAGCGCGTACGGTGCCGCCGCTACGTAGTCGATCTCACTGGTTAACGCCCAGAAACCGGTCGACAAGGTGCGGGTGCCTAACGGCGAAAGCAGTAGCGTGGCGGTGAGCTCATTGCTGACGCCAAGGAACACCAGCGCGGCACCTGCGGCCGCGCCCGGCGCGGCAAGCCGCATAGTGATACTCCACAGGGCGCGGGCCGGACTGCGTCCGAGACTACGGGCAACGTTTTCCAGCTCCACCGGCGCCTGCGCGATACCGGCGCGCAGGTTAATCAGCGCACGCGGCATAAACATCAACAGATAGGCCAGAAACAGCGTCACTTCGGTCTGGTACACCGGACGGGCGTAGTGGATGGTGACCGTCACCAGCGCCAGCGCGGTGACGATGCCGGGCAGCGAGCTGGTGATGTAATTACACCCCTCCAGCAGGCGGAACAGCGGGCGCGGATAGCGCACGCCGAGCCACGCAATGGGGATCGCGCAAACCGTTGTCAGCAGCGCCCCGCCCGCCCCCAGGAGCAGGGTCTGGCGCAGAGAATGCCAGAGATCGGCATGCAGCCAGTTGTCGATGCCGCCCAGCCATAGCCAGCGGCACAGGACCAGTAAGGGAACCCCCATCGCCAGCATCACCAGCAGCAGAAGCAGTAGCTGCGCGCCAAAAGCGGCCCCTTTACCCAGCACAAGCCGCTTCTGCTCGCGGGCCGCCCCGGCGCCGATACGCGCGTAACGCGCTTTACCGCGTGAGGCGCTCTCAAGCAGCAGGATCGCCAGGCAGCACAAGGCCAGCACGCCTGCCAGCATATTGGCGGCCGGACCGCTGAAGGTCGACTGGAACTGATCGTAAATAGCGGTCGTGAAGGTATCGAAGCGGATCATCACATACAGGCCATATTCCGCCAGCAGATGCAGGGCCACCAGCAGCGCACCGCCGCAGATTGCCAGACGCAGCTGCGGGAGCACCACCCGGAAGAACACTTTCCACGGCGGCGTGCCCAGCGACGCGGCGACATCTTCAAGGGTGGGATCGAGGCGGCGCAGCACGGCCGCCACCGGCATATAAATAAACGGATAGTAGGCGAGCACCGAGAGAAACACCCCGGCGGAGAGGCCATGCAGCGAAGGCACGGCACTGACCCAGGCGTAGCTCTGGACAAAGGCCGGGATCGCCAGCGGGGCTACCGCCAGCGCCGACCACAGCTGCCGACCGGCAAGGGCAGTACGTTCCGTCAGCCAGGCCAGCGTCACGCCGAGCACAATGCTGATGGGGACCGCCAGCACCGTCAGCCACAGGGTATTGCTGAGCAGCTCCCCTACCCGCGGACGAAAGACCAGCGCTTTAATGGTCGGCCAGCCGGTGTCGAACCCAACCGCCACCACAAACCCTAACGGCAACAGCGCCAGCAATGAAAACAGCAGCGCTAACGCCACCATCGGAAATGCAGGACGCCTGCGCTCGGGCAGGCGTCCTGTTTTCTTTCCGAGCGACAAACTCAGAACAGACATAGCAACATCACTTCCTCAGGATCAGAGCAGGCCAGCCTGCGTCATCAGCTCAATGACCTTTTTACTGTTCAGCGAGGAAAGATCTACCTTCGGTGCATCCAGATCTTTCAGCGGGGTCAGTTTCGGGTTAGAGGCCGCATCTCCCCCCACGGCATACTCGAAGGCGTTATTGGTGCGCAGTGCATCCTGCCCCTGCTTGCCGGTGATCCATTTAATAAAGGCCTGCGCCTGCGCCTTATGTTTGCTGGAAGCCAGCACACCGCCTCCGGAAATGCTGACGAAGGCGCCCGGATCCTGGTGTTTGAAGTAATACAGTTGGGTGTTTTTGCTGTTCTCGCCGGTTTTGGACTGATCGACGAAGCGATAGTAGTGGTAGATCACCCCGCCGTCGATCTGTCCGGCGTTGACCGCTTTCATCACCGTGCTGTTGCCTTTATAGGCGACAAAGTTGGTTTTCATCGCCTTCAGCCAGTCGAGAGTCGCCTGCTCACCCTTCAGCGCCAGCATCGCGCTGACGATAGCCTGGAAATCAGCCCCCGATGGCGAAGCCGCCCAGCGCCCTTTCCACTCCGGTTTTGCCAGATCCATCAGGGAATGCGGCAGCTGCGCCTCGCTGATTTTCGCCGGGTTGTAGACAAAAACGGTGCTGCGCGCGGCAATGCCGATCCAGCGCCCATGCTGCGGACGGTACTGCGCCGGAACCTGCTGCAGGGTGGCGGCATCCAGCGGGGCGAAAAGTTTGGCATTATCGACCAGCACCATCGACGGCGAGTTCTCGGTCAGAAACACATCGGCCGGCGACGCGGAGCCTTCCTGAACCAGCTGATTACCCAGTTCACTGTCATCGCCATTGCGCAGCGTGACCTTAATACCGGTCTCTTTGGTGAATCCATCCACCCACGACTTCACCAGATTTTCGTGCTGGGCGTTGTAAACCACAATCCCGTTCTGAGCGTCAGCCGCCATCCCCTGCGGCGCCAGAAACAGAGAAGCGGCAACCAGCGCTGCCGTACGGAGGGGCGATAAGCGAAATTTCATGAACGCATCCTTAATGAAATAGGGCAATAAACGGTAAATAGCCTGAGCGGAGAGGATTAAATCACAGCAAAAAAAGAATGATAATGAAAACAATTATCATAAACTTAAAAAAGCAAAAAATAGCGCCGGTCGGTTATTAGGGATTAGAAAATGCTTAAAACCATCCACTCCCGAAATTTAGATTAAGAAAACATTAAGCTGCGATTTTTTTATTACCTTCGTGACAGAACAGCCGCCTCTGCACGTTATCTGAGGTCTTTGCTGGCGGGTATTGTGATACTGATCATGTTTTTAATATGCGCCGTCATCACGAAAGATATCCCCCTTCTACGATCATTAAAAAGCCTTTACCGTCAGAGGGATGATTAACTTTATGCACACTCACCCTGGCACGCACGATAAATGAAAGAGATAAAGCGGCGAAACGCATGGATTGCCTTTTCCCTGGCGCTGGTGGTGTTTCTTGCTGGCGTGTTCGTCATTAACTGGCAACTGTGGCATTCGGACCAGGCGACTCATGTCGCGGCCGCCCGTCAGGCGGCGAAAAAGATCGCAGCCATTCTGGATGAGGCCCATGCGGCGACGGCCACGGCGCTGAACGTTAGCCGCAGCGGTTGCTCTGGTCAGGGTCAATTTCAGCTCGGAACGGAGGCCGCCCTGCAGCCTCATCTGCGCACTATTCTGCTGATAAAAGATGGCCAGGTGTGGTGCTCATCACTCCCCGGCAACCGAGTCCTGACGCTCCATCCGGAATCCTTGCCTGATGAGAAGCTGCAGCTGCTGCCCGCCAGGATGATGGTTAACAAGCGGCCGGTGCTGATCTATCATACGCGTTCAGCGCAGGTGAGAGTCATTGTCAGTATCAGCGACATCCATTTGCGCGATGCCTTGTATAGCGATGAGGATAACGCCGGACTGGCGCTCTCGGTCAACCATCAGATGATCGCCAGATATGGCGATGTGGGGCCGCTGAAAGCCAGCCCGCATCAGGATATATTTAGCTCACCGGACTACCCGTTTCGCATTATCTATCCCGAGTCGCCTTTTTTTAGCCCCAGTCGCTTATTTCAAAATGGCTTCGGTCTGCTGATTTTCATTTTCTCTGTCTCGCTATTATTTTATTTCCTGCTGCGCAAATACCTGAATGTCTATACCTCTGAAGAAGAAAACCTGCGCTACGCCATCGCCCAGGGGTATATCGTTCCCTTCTACCAGCCCGTCGTGAATGGGAAAACGGGAGATATACGGTGTGGAAATTCTCGCCCGCTGGAAAAATGCTACCACGCAGCGGCGTTCGCCCGCGGAATTTATTCCACTGGCCGAACGTACCGGCTTAATTATCCCGCTGACCCGCAGCCTGATGGCGCAGGTCGCCGCCCAGATGAATCCCATCTTCAGTAAGCTGCCGGATGGGTTTCATATTGGCCTGAATATCAGCGTGTCACACATTAACGCCCCGTCGTTTATCGATGACTGCCTGCACTATCAGCGCGGCTTTGAGGGGAAAGCGGTGAAGCTGATGCTGGAGATCACGGAGCAGGAGCCGCTGTTGCTCAACGACGCGGTCGTGGACAAGCTCAATACGTTACACTCCCGCGGGTTTTCCATCGCGCTGGACGACTTTGGCACCGGCTATTCCGGGCTTTCCTGTCTCCACGAGCTGATTTTCGACTATATCAAAATCGATCAGAGTTTTGTCGGCCGGGTAACCGGGGAGGCGCCGTCAAGCAAGCTGCTGGACTGCGTGATAGAGATGGCCCGGACGCTGTCACTGCGCATCATTGCCGAGGGTGTCGAAACCCAGGTCCAGCTGGAGTATCTCAATCGCCAGAATATTCATCTGCTGCAGGGCTACTATTTCTGGAAGCCGATGCCCTACGTCGCGCTGGTGATGCTCCTGCTGAGCAAACCGAAGGCGCGGATTGTCGAAGAATGAGCGGGCGCTCCATAACCCGCGGGCCTGCACCAACGTCATCACTGAGTGAACGTGTTCAGCGCATCCTGTCGAGTCTCCTTAATGGAAAAGATGCGATCCATGCGGGTGAGCTTAAACAGGTTTTTAATCGTGTCATTGAGTGAACACAGCGCCAACTCGCCCTGACCGTTGACGCTTTTCAGAATGGATACCAGCGCGCCAAGACAACTACTGTCGATGAAATCGACGTGGCTCAGATCCAGCAGCACGTTTTTGGTATCCGGGTCGATAGCCTCCAGAACCTGCTGCTTAAACGCCTGCACGACGGAAGCATCCAGTCGGCGCACAAGAGGTACAATAATTTTTACGCCCTGCTCGGTATGTAATTCAACGTTCATGCTCATCCTCAATAGTGACTGATATCCGTCGACGAGTCCCTTTTTCGGCCGGCGTGTTCTCTCTTTAGCAGGTGATACCCCAAATATCCCGGGCGTAGCCACGTATGGTTCTGTCGCTGGAAAATTCTCCCATCCGACAAATATTGAGTAAGGCCCGACGGTGCCATTGTTCCGGCAGTTCAAAATCGGCCATCGCCTGCCGCTGGGCCTGACAATAACTGTCGAAATCCAGTAAATGACAGTAATGATCGCCCTCAGTCAACATGTGGTGAAGTGGTGCAAACAGCTCACGATCGCTGGTGAACAACCCAGACACGAGGGTATCGACAACACGCGCCATAGCCGGGTTCTGATGATAGAAATTATGGTGATGCCCAAGGCGCCGGCTCTCTTCAATCTCTTCCGCCACGGCGCCAAACAGATAAAAATTATCGATCCCCACGGCCTCGCGGATTTCGATATTCGCCCCATCATAGGTGCCGATGGTTAACGCGCCGTTCATGGCAAACTTCATATTGCTGGTGCCGGACGCCTCGGTCCCGGCGGTGGAAATTTGCTCGGAGAGATCTGTGGCCGGAATGATTTTTTCCGCCAGCGAAACTTTATAATCTTCGAGGAAAACCACTTTAAGCTGCCCGGCAACCTGCGGGTCGCGGTTAATTTTCCGGGCGACGGTATTAATCAACTGAATAATCAGCTTCGCCATCCGATAGCCCGGCGCCGCTTTACCCGCAAACAAATGCACCTTAGGCGCGATAGTTTTCCCTGTCTCTTTGATATCCAGATAAAGCGCGATCACGTGAAGAATATTGAGCAACTGACGCTTATATTCATGAATACGTTTGACCTGACAATCAAACATCGCCAGCGGATCGAGGGCGATGCCATAGCGTTGAGCGACCAGCTGGCTGAGCGCGGTTTTGTTGGCAAATTTAATGGCCCGGATATTATCAATAACAGCAGTATCATCGTCCAGGCTTTCCAGACTGGACAGCAAGGGTAAATCGGTTGGCCACCCTTCCCCCAGCTGTTGGTGCAAAAATGCTGCCAGGCCGGGGTTAGCCTGCTGCACCCAGCGTCGCGGCGTGACGCCATTGGTCTGATTAATGAATTTCTCCGGGGTCATAAAATAGAAGTCGGGCACCAGTTGTTTCTTGACCAGTTCCGAATGCAGCCATGCTACCCCGTTCACGCGATGGCTACCGACAATCGCCAGATTGGCCATACGGATTTGCTTATCGTGATGTTCGTCGATTAAAGACAGCGAGGATAACAGATGATTTTTATCCGGCCAGCGCCGGGCTACCTCTTCAAGGAAGCGATGGTTGATCTCAAATATAATTTGCAAATGACGCGGCAGCAGTTTTTCAAACAGCGTCACCGGCCAGGTCTCCAGCGCTTCCGGCATCAACGTATGATTCGTGTAGGCACAGGTGTTTTGCGTTATCTCCCACGCCTGCTCCCAGGGCAGCCGGTGTTCATCGACGAGGATACGCATCAGCTCCACCACCGCTAATGCCGGATGGGTGTCATTCAGCTGAATCGCCACATGCTGCGGCAGGAAAGTAATATCGTCATTAACCTCGGCATAGTCGCGAAATATATCCCGCAGCGTACAGGCCACCAGAAAATACTCTTGCGTCAGCCGCAGCTCTTTTCCGGTCAGCACCTCATCGGATGGATAGAGTATTTTTGAAATATTCTCCGACGCGATTTTATCACTCACCGCCTTGATATAATCACCGCGATTGAAAATATGGATATTAAAGGAGTCAGAGGCCACCGCGCTATAAAGCCGCAGCTTGTTGGTCGTCGTATCCCGGTAACCGGAAACGAAATAGTCATGGGGTATACCGATAATCGTTTTCCAGCCCAGCCACATTGGATTGTAATTGCCATCAACATCTTCGCTGTGTTCAATATAACCTCCCAGCGGGATCAGGATTTGCTGAGCATGATGTTCGACCAACCACGGGGAGTGCATGGAATGCCAGTCATCCGGATGCTCGATCTGCTGGTCATTTTGAAAGGATTGGCGAAAAAGACCATATTCGTATTTGATGCCATGCCCGGATGCGGCAATATCAAGGGTGGCCATCGAATCGATAAAACAGGCGGCTAAGCGCCCTAACCCTCCGTTACCCAGCGCGGCGTCGGGCTCTTCGTCAAGAAGGTGGTCAAGATCAAACCCCAGGTCATTCACCACCTGGTGCATCTCCGCCAGTAAATTCATATTCAAAAGGTTATTACGCAGCGACTGTCCCAGTAAAAACTCCATCGACAGATAGTAAACGCGCTTTTTACGTTCTTCACGTTGCCGCGTCTGGCTCAACAAAAAATGGTCCTGTTGAAAATGACGAATGGCCAGCGCCACCGCGTTAAAAATATCGCCATGCGTAGCTTTATTTAAGCTAACACACAATGTGTACTGTAATTGCTGTTCAACCAACGCCCGTAATTCTTTGATATTTTGCGGGTTAATGTCAGGCATGCTGACCTCTCTGGTCTCTGTATCTGCGTAAAAACCATGGCAGGTAAATCATCATTTTTCCAAGTATAGACGAAGATATTTTGCCGAATGGTTTTTATTCCTCAGCACCATTGCCGTTTATAACAAGAGGCTGAATAATTAAAATAACAACCATTTGCAATGGATTGATCGTCACCTTTTCGCCAGCGATAACGCTACAGACATGGCGGGTTTGCGGAGTCGGGAGGTGAAGGTGAAGTGCAGTCAGGACGGCTACAGGTAAAAGCAAAAAGGGGTTACCTTTCGGTAACCCCTTCTTTTATATGGCGGAAGCGCAGAGATTCGAACTCTGGAACCCTTTCGGGTCGCCGGTTTTCAAGACCGGTGCCTTCAACCGCTCGGCCACACTTCCGGTGTGAGGCGCACTATAAACACCTCGGCGGATGCTGTAAAGCACCATTTTGTTCAACTGCCTTAAAAACAAACAATTTTGTGTTATTCGTCTGAATTTCAGGCAGTTCGCACAGAAAATCAGCGCCCATGACCGCTATCCAGAGGACTATTTTTTAATGTACATGTCTTTGGTGTAGTAATACCCCAGCTTATCCGGCGTGAAACCGCCCACCCTGGGTTTCACTAAATGGGTACGCACATAGTGATAGACCGGAATGGCGGGAACATCCTGCGCCAGCAGATCTTCCGCCTGCTGATAGTATTTGCCCCGGGTCGCTACGTCGGAGGCTTTCGCCGCATTGCGCAGGGCCTCATCGTAAGCCGGGTTGCTGTACTGACTGGTGTTCTCGCTATCACCGGTACGGAACGTATTGAGGAAAGTGGCGGCATCGTCGTAATCGGCGATCCAGGCATAGCGGACGGCGTCAAAGTTATGCGTATGCATGGTATCCAGCATCGTCTTCCACTCCTGGTTCTGCAGCTTCACCTCGACGCCGAGGTTTTTCTTCCACATAGAGCTGGCGGCGATGGCGATACGCTGGTGCGACTCATAGGTGTTATACAGCAGGGTAAAGACCAATGGGTGACTGTCATCATACCCCGCCTGCGCCAGCAGTTTTTTCGCCTCAGCAATCCGCTTCTCGCGCGGCCAGCTGGCGTAGTCCGGGTTGCGCAGCGTCACGCCGCCGATATCCGGCTGGCTGATCACCCAGGCCGGTCGCTGCCCCTGGCCAAGCACTTTTCCGGCAATGATATCTTTATCAAGCGCCATATTCAGCGCGCGCCGCACGCGGGCGTCGTTAAACGGCGGCCGGGTAGTATTGAATTCGTAGTAATAGGTCGCCAGCTGCGGCGAAACGTCCAGCTGATCGCCCATGGTTTTCTGCAACTGCGCAAACTGATTGATCGGCACCGTATAAACAATATCGATCTCCCCCGCTTTGTAGCGGTTGACATCGGCAGCCTCCGAAGAGATGGGCAGGTAAGTCACTTTATTAATAACGGTGTGCGCATTATCCCAGTACTTCGCATTACGTTCAGCCACCAACCGCTCATTCACCACCCATTGGGTCAGCTTATAGGGCCCGCTGGTGACGATATGCTCTGGTCGGGTCCATTTATCGGCAAAACGCTCCACCAGCACTTTGTCGATCGGTACCAGCGAAGGGTGCGCCAGCATCGCCAGGAAAGCGGCATTCGGCTGGCTCAGGGTGACCTGCAGCGTGGTGTCGTTCAGCGCCTTCACCCCCAGCGTCTCGGGGCCCTTTTGCCCCAGGGCAATTTCGCGGGCGTTGGCGATATGCATATTGCCGGGATAGCTCGCATAGGGGGAGGCGGTGGCCGGCGAGACCAGCCGTTGCCAGCTCCAGACGATATCCTGCGCCGTGATGGCCGTGCCGTCGGACCAGGTCAGACCGGGGCGTAAATGGAAGGTCCATAACAGGTTGTCCTTGTTTTCCCAGCGCTCCGCCAGTCGGGGCTGGATCGCCCCCGCAGGCGTCACGCTGACCAGTCCTTCAAAGAGATCGCTAATGATGTTGAATTCAATGTCGCTCTCGACTTTATGCGGATCGAGTGAGGCAGGTTCACTGCCGTTATTTCTGACCAGCTCCTGCTTTTCCGCCAGCTGGGTGCCCGGCGGCACCTGCGCCGCCAGCACCCCGCCGGTTATGACCATCAGACTCATTGCCAGGAGCGTTCGCGTGATGTGGTTGTTTTTGTGTAATGTCATTTCCCTTTGCCTTTAACGTACGGAGTTATTCCCCCTTCCACACTTAGTCGCAGAATTTCAATAAAGCAATATATTTCAGCAACCTATAAGATTTCGATCGGCTCACCGAAGCGAAACGCGAAAACATATCGCTTTTCCCAATCCATGTAGAATTTTATGCTGGACAAAAGCGGCAAAAGCTAAGTAAAGATGGGTAAAAGCATTAGGGCTTCACGCTTGTTTTTCTTATTCTTTATCCCTAATTACATCTGTCATAAGAGAGTGACTCATGGATCGCATAATTACATCATCGCGTGACCGTTCCTCGCTGCTCAGCACGCACAAGGTTCTGCGTAACACCTACTTCCTGCTCAGCCTGACGCTGGCGTTTTCCGCTATCACCGCCACCGCCAGCACGGTGCTGATGCTCCCTTCCCCGGGGCTGATTTTAACCCTCGTGGGGATGTACGGTCTGATGTTCCTGACCTACAAAACGGCGAATAAACCCACCGGGATTATTTCCGCCTTCGCTTTCACCGGGTTCCTCGGCTATATCCTTGGGCCGATGCTGAACGCGTACCTTTCTGCCGGCATGGGCGATTTGATCGGCCTGGCGCTGGGCGGCACCGCACTGGTCTTCTTCTGCTGCTCGGCCTACGTGCTGACGACGCGCAAAGATATGTCATTCCTCGGCGGAATGCTGATGGCGGGCGTGGTGGTCGTCCTGATTGGTATGGTCGCTAACCTGTTCCTGCAGCTGCCGGCGCTTCATCTGGCGATTAGCGCGGTGTTCATCCTGATCTCTTCGGGTGCCATCCTGTTCGAGACCAGCAACATCATCCGCGGCGGTGAAACCAACTACATCCGCGCCACGGTCAGCCTGTATGTCTCGCTGTACAACATCTTTGTCAGCCTGCTGAGCATCCTGGGCTTCGCCAGCCGGGACTAACCGCTCCCCTGCTTCACCGAGGCCTCGCTTATGCGGGGCCTTTTTTTTTGCTACACTGCGGCCAGTTTCAGGCGGTATGTGAAAAATCATGTTTATTTTTGAAGGCAACGAAATTGAAACGGATAGCGAAGGCTATCTGAAAGATACCACCCAGTGGAGCGAGGCGATGGCGGAAGTCATTGCCGCGCAGGAAGGGATAACGCTCGCCGTTGAACACTGGGAAGTGGTGCGCTTTGTGCGCGAGTTTTACCTTGAGTTCAACACCTCTCCGGCGATCCGCATGCTGGTGAAGGCGATGTCCAACAAGTTTGGCGAAGAGAAAGGCAACAGCCGCTATCTCTATCGCCTGTTCCCGAAAGGCCCCGCCAAACAGGCGACCAAAATCGCCGGGCTGCCGAAGCCGGTGAAGTGCATCTAATAGAGAATCGCGAATTTTTCCCAGCTGCGGGTGGGTTGATGGGGTTCGGTTAACACCCGGTCAACCCGCGCGCTGCGCGGCCCCCCGGCTTTCAGCCAGGCGATGAGTTTCTCCACCTGCTCTGCCTCGCCGCAGGCAAGCACTTCCACCCCGCCGTCGTCCAGATTACGGGCATAGCCGGTCAACCCCAGTTGCAGCGCTTCCCGCTGTGTTGAATAGCGAAATCCCACGCCCTGAACCGAACCGTAAACCCATGCCATCGTGCAGATACTGGCCATTATCATCTCCTTTTCGCTCACACTTTACGCTGAGAATAGCAAATTCGCTCAGCGTACGTGCTTCGGCAGTAAACCATAATGCTGACGGAAGCGCGCGGTAAAGCGTGATCCCGACTGATATCCGCTGTTCTGCGCGATTTCGCCTATTGGCCGCGAGGTGGTCTGCAGCTGCCCCAGGGCGTGAGCCATCCGCACCTCCTCGACGATCTGGCGAAAACTCTGCGATTCCTGCTGCAGCCGACGGCGCAGCGTGGACTCGCCGAGAAAGAGCATTTTCGCCACCCGCGACACGCTCCATGCCTGCGCCGGCGACAGCATGACCAGTTGTCGAACCTGCGCCGACAGATCCTGCTGCCGCTCGACGAGCAGCGGGCCCGCATAGCCCGCCTCGTGCAGGGCCAGCAGCAGGCCCATAGTCTGGTGGAGCTGTAGAGAGGTGGATAATCCCTCCCGCACCGCCTGCAGAACGCTTTGCCACATAAACGCCAGCTCTGTCGTCACCGGGGCGCAGAGCGAGGTCAGACGCCCTGGGGGGGGTTCGCTGAGATAACGGGTCTTAAACGTCGTCAGCAGCTCGGGGGTCAGCGACAGCAGATCGGAGCAAAAGAGGCCGTTCTCCGGCTGGTTAATCACCTCCAGCTCAACGTCAGCCGGCAACACAATCAGCTGTTGCGGCGTCGCCAGCACCCGGCTCTCCCCTTGCACAATCACTTTGCTGCCGCGTTTCACCCGACAGAGCGCCGGGGAGAACAGCCGCACCCGATGCAGTCTGCACAGCCGTCGGGTGGTGACCTCTGCCGCGGTTAAGGCGTTATGCTGAAAGTGGATACTCTCCATCGGATCGACCCTTTATTTTAGCGCCCGGCCATCGCCGTCAACTGTACGCTGGCGAGAGCATGGCTGTGTAACAGATAGCCGACCAGCGCCCCGCTGGCCCCGGCATCCACCGGCAGCGTAGGGACATCCAGCGCCCATACCGTAAAGCGGTAGCGATGCGGTTTATCTCCCGCCGGCGGACAGGCGCCGCCGAAACCGGCATAGCCAAAATCGTTGCGGCCCTGTACCGCTCCGCCCGGCAGTGTAGCGCTGTTTTTATCTCCCGCGCCAGCGGGCAGCGAAAAGACGCTGCTGGCGATATTGACCACCGTCCAGTGCCACCAGCCGCTGCCGGTAGGCGCATCGGGATCTCTGACAGTGACCGCGAAGCTTCGCGTCCCCGCCGGGGCATTTTTCCATGCCAGCTGCGGAGAGACATTGCCTCCGGTACAGCCGAAACCGGCAAACCAGTGCTTCCGGGCCAGCGCCTGCCCGTCATGCATATCCTCGCTGCTCACGCTAAACGGCGCAGCCATCGCGCCACTGCTCACAATCGCGACCATCGCCACGGCCATGCGGATACCTGTTTTCATCGTCTGCTCCTCGTTGGGGTGAGAAAACAGGGTATGAGAGTCCGCACAAGCTGAATGTGCCGAAGCGCCTGCATTTTGTGCCGAAACGCTCACCTGTGCCTGCCGGGCGAAAGATGCTTGCGTGCGCCAGGTGTGCTACTCTACGCGCCATTTTTCGGTGCCGACATTCCCGTTGCTTAAAGGTAGCTCCATGACAGATTCCCTATTCCCCCGCTTAGTGTTAGCCAAAGGACGCGAGAAATCCCTGCTGCGTCGCCATCCGTGGATTTTCTCAGGCGGCGTCGCCCGCATGGAGGGTAAAGCCCGCAGCGGTGAAACCATCGATATTGTTGACCATCAGGGAAAATGGCTGGCCCGCGGCGCTTACTCGCCGTCGTCGCAGATCCGCGCCCGCGTGTGGACCTTCGACCGCAATGAAGCCATCGATAGCGCCTTCTTTGAACGCCGCCTGCAGCAAGCGCAAACCTGGCGGGCATGGCTGGCCGAGCGCGATGGTCTCGACAGCTACCGTCTGATCGCCGGCGAGTCCGATGGGCTGCCGGGCGTCACTATCGACCGCTTTGGCAACTTTTTCGTGCTGCAGTTGCTCAGCGCAGGCGCCGAATACCAGCGGGCCGCCATCATCAGCGCCCTGCAGAACCTGTTCCCGGACTGCGCCATTTACGATCGCAGCGATGTCGCCGTGCGTAAAAAAGAGGGACTGGAGCTGGCCCAGGGGCCGGTGGTGGGCGAGCTGCCCCCGGCGCTGCTGCCGATCACCGAGCACGGCATGAAGCTATTGGTTGATATCCAGGGCGGGCACAAAACCGGCTACTACCTCGACCAGCGCGACAGTCGCCTGGCCACTCGCCGCTATGTCGCGGATAAGCGGGTGCTGAACTGCTTCTCTTATACTGGCGGCTTTGCGGTGTCAGCGCTGATGGGCGGCTGCCGCCAGGTCACCAGCGTGGATACCTCTCAGGAAGCGCTGGACGTCGCCCGACAGAACGTCGAGCTCAACGGACTGGATCTGTCCAAAGCGGAATTTGTGCGCGACGACGTGTTCAAACTGCTGCGTAAATACCGCGATCAGGGAGAGAAATTCGACGTGATCGTGATGGATCCGCCGAAATTCGTGGAAAACAAAAGCCAGCTGATGGGCGCCTGCCGCGGTTATAAAGATATCAATATGCTGGCGATCCAGCTGCTGAACCCCGGCGGCGTGCTGCTGACTTTCTCCTGCTCCGGGCTGATGACCACCGATTTATTTCAGAAAATCATCGCCGATGCCGCAATTGATGCCGGGCGTGATGTACAATTTATAGAACAGTTCCGTCAGGCTGCCGACCACCCGGTGATCGCAACCTACCCGGAAGGGCTGTATCTGAAGGGGTTTGCCTGTCGCGTCATGTAACTTGAAAAACGAAACATGAGCCTCATATAGGGAGTATTCATGTTTCCCAGGAGGTGCCTATGATAGCCAGCAAATTCGGTATCGGCCAACAGGTCCGCCATACGCTCTTGGGCTACCTGGGTGTCATCGTCGATGTCGATCCCGAGTATTCACTCGCGGAACCGGAAGAGGATGAGATTGCCGCCAATGACGAACTGCGTGCGGCGCCCTGGTACCATGTGGTGATGGAAGATGATGATGGTCAGCCGATCCACACCTATCTGGCAGAAGCGCAGCTGAGCAGCGAAACCCGCGACGAACACCCGGAACAGCCGTCCCTCGACGAACTGGCCAAAACGATTCGTCAGCAGCTGCAGGCTCCGCGCCTTCGCAACTAAAACAAAACCCCGCCAGGCGGGGTTTTTTGTTATTTTGCTAATCCCAGTCGCGGTAGCTCAATGGCCGGGCAACGATCCATCACCACGTTCAATCCGGCTTCTCTGGCCAGCACCGCGGCCTGCTCATTGATCACCCCCAGCTGCAGCCACAGCGTTTTCGCGCCGATGGCTATCGCCTCCTGCGCCACGCCCCACGCCGCTTCTGAATTACGGAAGACATCAACCATGTCGACCTTTTCCGGAACGTCGGCGAGCGTCGCATACCCTTGCTGTCCCAGCAGCGTCTTGCCCGCCACCTTCGGCGAAACCGGGATAACGTGATACCCCTGATCCAACAGATACTTCATGACCCGGTAGCTCGGGCGGTCAGGTTTATCGCTGGCGCCAACCAGCGCAATCGTCCGTGTCGACGTCAGGATGCCGGCAATATCGTTCTCTTTCATGGGTTCCTCCTGCTATTTCACCTAAGTGTATGCTAATCCGCAGCAGGCGGCCATCCAGGCTAACCCACAGATTCGACAAAATTTTCACCCCGATGCTTGCAGCGGCAGCCACATTCAGTAATCTGTCTGCAGGTCAAAATGTGGAATGAAAATATGGAACTGACAACTCGTACCCTGTCCGCGCAAAAACATATCGCGCTGGTGGCTCACGATCACTGTAAAGATATGCTGATGAAATGGGTCGCTCGCCATCAGGCGTTGCTGGCGCAACACGTTTTGTATGCCACCGGCACCACCGGTAACCTGGTCTCGCGGGCTACCGGACTGGAGGTCAATGCCATGCTGAGCGGCCCGATGGGCGGTGACCAGCAGGTTGGCGCGCTTATTTCAGAAGGCAAAATCGACGTGCTGATCTTCTTCTGGGATCCGCTGAACGCCGTGCCTCACGACCCGGACGTCAAAGCGTTGCTGCGCCTGGCCACCGTCTGGAACATTCCGGTCGCCACTAACGTCTCCACCGCTGACTTTATCATCCAGTCACCGCACTTTAATCAGCCGCTCGATATTCTGATCCCGGATTATCCGCGTTATCTTGCCGAGCGCCTGAAATAACCCACACGTGATTAGGGTTTCCTGGCCACCGGCACATCCAGGGCCTGCAGGATGTCGACAAACGGCGAAGGTTGCGCTTTGTTAAACAACAACCACACCCGATGACGTGCGCGGGTTATCGCCACGTACAGTAGTCGACGCTCCTCCGCATCAGGAAAATCTTCCGGCTGCGGCAGGAGCGCCTGCTCCATGATCGACTCGCGCGCCGGCGCGGGAAACGCATCCTCTCCCTCCTGCAGTCCCAGCACAATCACATAGTCCGCCTGCTGGCCCTTGCTGGCATGAATAGTCATAAAATCAAGCTGCAGATGCGGCCAGCGCGTCGCCGCCTTGTTGAGCGCGTCGGGCTTCAGATGATGGTAACGGGCAAGCAGTAGGATCCGCTGCTCGGGCTTAACGTAGCCGCTCAGTTTATCCAGTAAATCATCCAGCTTATCGTCGGCTAACAGCGTGACGGCCTTTTTATCGCCCGCCGTCAGGCTGTTCAGCGGCTTACTTAACTGATGCGGATTCTGCTGGATAAAGCCATTGGCGATTTCGCCAATGCGGCCGTTAAAGCGATAGGTGGTATCCAGCGCGCAGCTATCCCCTTCGCCAAAGTAATGATTGAACGCGGTGGTCAGGGAAAGCTGGGCCCCACTGAACCGGTAAATCGCCTGCCAGTCATCCCCGACGGCAAAGAGCGTGGTTTGGCTGTTCTGCCGGCGTAATGCAGCCAACAGCGAGGCCCGCTGCGGCGAGATATCCTGAAATTCATCCACCAGAATGTGTTTCCAGGGGCTGACGAAGCGGCCTTTATCGAGAATATTGACCGCCTGATGGATCAGGCCGGAAAAATCGACCGCATTCTCGGCCTTCAGCGCCGCCTTCCACTCTTTCATCAGAGGCGACATCAGTTTCACCCGTTTACTGAACTGATCGCGTACCGCCTCCGGCGCCCCGGCAATCATCTCTGCCTGGGAGCCGCCGTGCATACGCATCAGGCTGACCCAGCGGTCGAGCCGGCTGGCCATACGCCGCTGCACCTTCTTGTCCTGCCAGAAATCGCCTTCCGGCAGTTGCCAGCCCATCTCCTCTTCCAGCCACAGGCGCCAGCCTTTCGCCTGCGCTTTTTTCTCCTGACACTGCTGCTGCCAGCTTTTCACGAGCAGCGCCTGACGAGCTGCGCTATCGCTTTCCAGTTTACTGATGGTGGGGACTTTTTTGCTGCCCTGCTGAATAATATGTAGCGCCAGCGAGTGGAAGGTACGCGCGGTGATATCGTCGGATGCAAGACGCTCGCGGATCCGCGCATCCATCTCTTGCGCCGCCTGGCGGCCGAATGCCAGTAACAAAATTTGCTCTGCTGCCGCTTCTCCCCGCGCCAGCAGCCAGCCTGCCCGCGCCACCAGCACCGAGGTTTTGCCGCTGCCCGCGCCCGCCAGCACCAGCAGGGAACGCTCGCCGTTCACCACCGCCCGTGCCTGTGAGGCATTAAGAGGGGACGACTCAACGCCGTCAAAAAAGCCGCGATACTGCTCAAGCATCGCCTCGGTGAAGGCCTGGTTATGGGCCAGGCGTGTCGCTTCAATATCCCCTAACCAGCGCTGACACTCCCGCCACAGCTCCCGACAGTTGTCAAAGGCCTCAAGCCGGCTGGAGGGCATCGGCAAACCAGTCAACGCCTGGCGAATGTTATCCTGCACATCCGCCACCTGCTGACGCGTCAACCATTTGCCTTCCGCACGGGTGCGCTCGATCGTCGCCAGCTGCCGCTTCAGTACGCCAGCGGCGATGTCGCTCATTTCCGCGCTCCACTGCTCCCAGAGCGTTTGTAAATGGTGATAGAAGCGCTGCGTTTCGCTCCACTCGGTACCGTGCAAACGCACGACTTTGCTGTCAGGCAACACAAACTCCAGTTCGCCCCAGACCAGACCGCGCTTACAATGCACTGACAATAACTGATTGAAAGGGATAAGATACTCGTGACGGTCGCCGGAAACCTTTACGCCGGCGTTCAGTAATTGCACCCGATCATAAGGGTGCTGAGCCATGCGTTTGCCCAATGTTGTCGCTTTAAGTTCCATATAATGTCGATTTTCAATCAGGGTGGATTGTTTTTCAGTTTAACCGCCCGGGACCAGGTGCTCCAGCGCAAAAAAACGTTACAATTGTCAGGTCTTATTATCCACAGGGCAAAACCGAGGCTTTATGCGTACCATTCTGAATATTTTGAACTTTATCCTTGGCGGTTTCGCCACCACTCTAGGCTGGCTGCTCGCCACGCTGGTTAGCATCATTCTGGTCGTCACGCTGCCGCTGACCCGCTCCTGCTGGGAAATCACCCGACTCTCCTTATTCCCATACGGTAACGAGGCGATTCATGTGGATGAGCTGGAGCCGGGCCGTAAAAATGGCCTCCTCAACGCCGGCGGCACCGTGCTGAATATTCTGTGGTTCATTTTTTTCGGCTGGTGGTTGTGCCTGATGCATATTTTCAGCGGCATAGCTCAATGTCTGACCATTATTGGCATCCCGGTGGGGATCGCGAACTTTAAAATTGCTGCCATTGCCCTTTGGCCGGTAGGGCGCCGGGTCGTCTCTGTGGAAACCGCGCGTGCCGCACGTGAAGCCAATGCGCGTCGTCGCTTTCAGTAACCGAACGGAACACGGACATGATTAGCCCCCTGCTACGCCGCTATACCTGGAACAGTGCCTGGCTTTATAACGTACGGATCTTTATCGCGCTCTGCGGCACAACGCTGTTTCCCTGGTGGATCGGCGAAGTCAAACTGACCATCCCTCTCACCCTTGGCGTTGTTGCCGCGGCCCTGACCGACCTCGACGACCGGCTGACCGGTCGTCTGCGCAACCTCGCCATTACCCTGGTCTGTTTTTTTATCGCCTCCGCCTCCGTGGAACTGCTGTTTCCGTGGCCGCCGCTGTTTGCCCTCGGCCTGACCGTGTCTACCATCGGCTTTATTTTGCTCGGCGGCCTCGGCCAGCGCTATGCCACCATCGCCTTCGGCGCTCTGCTCATCGCCATCTACACCATGCTCGGCGTCACACTGTACGATCACTGGTATCTACAGCCGTTGTTCCTGCTGGCGGGGGCCGTGTGGTACAACCTGCTGACGCTGTCCGGGCACCTGATTTTTCCGATTCGTCCATTGCAGGACAACCTGGCGCGTAGCTATGAGCAACTGGCTCGCTATCTGGAGCTCAAATCCCGGCTGTTTGATCCTGACCTGGAGGATGAGAGCCAGGCGCCGCTGTACGATCTGGCCCTCGCCAACGGCCAGCTGGTGGCCACGCTCAATCAAACCAAAGTCTCACTGTTGACCCGGCTGCGAGGCGACCGGGGTCAGCGCGGCACCCGCCGTACGCTGCAGTACTACTTCGTGGCCCAGGATATTCACGAACGCGCCAGCTCATCGCATATTCAGTACCAGACTCTGCGCGATCAATTCCGCTACAGCGACGTGATGTTCCGTTTCCAGCGCATGCTCTCGATGCAGGCCCAGGCCTGCCAGAAGCTCTCGCGGGCGATTTTACTGCGCGAACCCTACCAACATGACGCCCATTTTGAACGCGCGTTTATGCATCTCGACGCGGCGCTTGACCGTGTGCGCGCCAGCGGCGCGTCTGACGAGCAGATCAATGCCCTTGGGTTTTTACTCAATAACCTGCGCGCTATCGATGCGCAGCTGGCCACGATTGAATCGGTGCAAACGACCGCGCCTGCCGGGAGCAACACCGAGACGCTGTTGGCCGACGACAGACTCGGCGGGCTGAACGACATCTGGCTGCGTCTGCGGCGCAACATGTCGCCGGAGTCCGCTCTCTTTCGCCACGCGGTACGTATGTCGCTGGTGCTCTGCGCCGGCTATGCCTTTATCCAGTTTACCGGGCTCCAGCATGGCTACTGGATCCTGCTGACCAGCCTGTTTGTCTGTCAGCCGAACTATAACGCCACCCGCCACCGACTGGCGCTGAGGATCATCGGCACGCTGGTGGGGGTGGCGATCGGCCTGCCCGTCCTGCTGCTGGTGCCTTCGATTGAAGGGCAACTGGTGTTGATCGTGCTCACCGGCGTGCTGTTCTTTGCCTTTCGTAACGTGCAGTACGCCCATGCTACCATGTTTATTACGCTGCTGGTGCTGCTGTGCTTTAACCTGCTTGGCGAAGGTTTTGAGGTCGCGCTACCGCGCATTATTGATACCCTGATCGGCTGCGCCATCGCCTGGGCGGCGGTCAGCTTCATCTGGCCGGACTGGAAATTTCGCAATCTGCCGCGCGTCCTGGACCGGGCGATGAACGCAAACTGCCGTTATCTGGATGCCATTCTGGAGCAGTATCACCAGGGCCGCGACAACCGTCTGGCCTATCGTGTCGCCCGCCGTGATGCCTACAACCGTGATGCCGAACTGGCCTCCGTGGTCTCGAATTTGTCGACTGAACCGCGCGCGGATGGCGCCCAGCGCGAGACCGCTTTTCGCTTGCTGTGTCTCAACCATACCTTCACCAGCTACATCTCCGCTCTCGGTGCGCATCGGGAAAAACTGTCCACCCCCGATATTCTTGCCCTGCTGGATGATGCTGTTTGTTATGTTGATGACGCCCTGCACCATACCCCCGCCGATGAACATCGGGTGCAGAAGTCTTTGACCAGCCTGCAAAGCCGGATCCAGCATCTGGAACCGCGCGCGGACAGTAAAGAGCCGCTGGTATTACAGCAGATTGGCTTGTTGCTCGCGCTGCTGCCTGAAATTTGCCGCCTGCAACAACGCGTTCACGCTCAGACAGAATAACGGCGGCTGTCCGCTAGCGGGCTCCAGCCCATTCGAGCAGCTCCTGACGCCGCAGCGTCGGGAGCGCGGCGGCGTGAACGCCGACAATCGCCCCCTCCAGCGCCAGCAAGACATTGAGCGACAGAGAGGCGTTGTTTTCTCGTAGCCGTTGCCAGGCCTGCTGAGCGCCTACCTCCCGAAGCGTCCTGACATCCGGTATGCCCGCGTGGATCAGCTGCAATTCCATATGAAAGCTGATATTGGGTAAATCCTTCAGACGGCCCGACGCCCGTCGGTGGTTCTTTTCACGCTGCGCACTCTGCCACGACAACAGCGACAGCCGAAAAAGCTGAGTCTCATCGCGCCACAATGCGTCGTCAATTTGATAATACTTCATCGGCACGATGCGCCCATGTCGGCGCAGCGTTAATAAAGGATTGCGATGTTCAACCCGATACGCGGCGCTCTGCTCGCAGGCCCTCAGGTAAATATCGCCCTCTGCCACCATCGCAAACACCGTATCATCAATGGCCAGGCTATAGCCGCCAAAAAGCGGACGAGAATGTAACTGACCCAGCGGCGAGACGCAGGCCTGAAATTGCGGGAACCGCGGACATACTAGTTTTCTCATGATCATTCCTTTGTTAATCATGTAATTAAACTTAAGTTGTTAACGGATCCGCTAAGAGAAAACATAAGGGACTTCCCGAACAGCAGCAAGATGATTTTCGCCGACTTTTCCACCAGAATGCGGTTTTGCGAGACGCTTTCAGAAAATCACTGACGTTGCTGCAATCAACAGGGTGGAAAGAAATCATTAGCCGGCATTAAGGATATCGTTGAGGAGAGGTGCGCATCGCTATAAATCAGACGCGGCGGGAAATGATTAAATTTCAGCCAGCAAAATGGCAAATTGCGGTTGATCTTTTCCCCAGGTAGATATACTGTATATGCATACAGTAACTACAGGCGGGATAGACTATGTTTACTTCAGCTCACGCAAATCGTTCAGCACAGGCTTCTGCTTCTGCAGGCCACTACGCTCATCGTTCTGGCGAACAGACCGCCAATGGGCTGATCAGTGAAATTGTCTATCGTGAAGATCAACCCATGATGACACAGTTACTGCTGCTACCTTTATTACAGCAGCTGGGTCAACAGTCTCGCTGGCAGCTGTGGCTCACGCCGCAACAAAAGCTTAGCCGTGAGTGGGTCCAGTCTGCCGGTCTGCCGCTGTCTAAAGTCATGCAAATTAGCCAGCTGTCACCCTGCCATACCGTAGACTCAATGATCCGCGCGCTGCGCACCGGTAATTATAGTGTGGTTATCTGCTGGCTAACGGAGGAGCTAACCGCGGAAGAGCATGAGCGTCTGGTCAATGCCGCCCAGGAAGGTTGCGCGATGGGATTCATCATGCGCCCGGTGAGAAATCAAGGCACGCTCGGCAGACAACTCAGCGGGCTAAAAATTCACTCAAATTTGTATCATTGAGTGAAATTAGGATTATTCCTGGAATTTTTTTTACCGATGGTAAAGACACAGCGTTTTTCAGGGACTTTTTCGCGCAATGCCTGTCACACGGGGATTTCTGCCTTTTTTCTGCGTACGAAAATCAACCATATTTGTTAAATATTGTGTACACAACCCTTTTTTTTCATATGCCTGACAGAGTTCACACTTGTAAGTTTCGAACTAAGTTGTAGACTTTACATCGCCAGGGGTGATCGGCTTACGCTGCATGTATCAGCATAGTTAACAACAAGTCACGCCCCGGGTGAAGGATTTAACCGTGAGGTCTTTTGTAACTTCATGGCGAATTTTGGATGATAATGAGGCGCAAAAAATGAAAAAGACAGCTATCGCGATTGCAGTGGCACTGGCTGGCTTCGCTACCGTAGCGCAGGCCGCTCCGAAAGATAACACCTGGTATGCAGGTGGTAAACTGGGTTGGTCCCAGTTCCATGACACTGGCTGGTACAACAGCTCTCTGAACAACAATGGCCCGACCCACGAAAGCCAGCTGGGCGCTGGTGCGTTCGGTGGTTACCAGGTTAACCCGTACCTCGGTTTCGAAATGGGTTACGACTGGCTGGGCCGTATGCCGTATAAAGGCGACCAGGTTAATGGCGCATTCAAAGCTCAGGGCGTTCAGCTGACCGCTAAACTGGGTTACCCGATCACTGACGATCTGGACATCTACACCCGTCTGGGCGGCATGGTATGGCGCGCAGACTCCAGCAACAGCATCGCTGGCGACAACCACGACACTGGCGTATCTCCGGTATTTGCTGGCGGCGTAGAGTGGGCTGTGACTCGTGACATCGCTACCCGTCTGGAATACCAGTGGGTTAACAACATCGGCGACGCGGGCACCGTTGGCGTTCGTCCGGACAACGGCATGCTGAGCGTGGGTGTTTCCTACCGTTTCGGTCAGGAAGATGCTGCACCGGTTGTAGCTCCGGCTCCGGCTCCGGCTCCGGAAGTGACTACCAAGCACTTCACCCTGAAGTCTGACGTTCTGTTCAACTTCAACAAAGCAACCCTGAAACCGGAAGGTCAGCAGGCTCTGGATCAGCTGTACACCCAGCTGAGCAACATGGATCCGAAAGACGGTTCTGCAGTTGTTATGGGCTTCACCGACCGTATCGGTTCCGAAGCTTACAACCAGCAGCTGTCTGAGAAACGTGCTCAGTCCGTTGTTGACTACCTGGTTGCTAAAGGCATCCCGGCTGGCAAAATCTCCGCACGCGGTATGGGTAAATCCAACCCGGTTACTGGCAACACCTGTGACAACGTGAAAGCTCGCGCTGCACTGATCGACTGCCTGGCCCCGGATCGTCGTGTAGAGATCGAAGTTAAAGGCTACAAAGAAGTTGTAACTCAGCCAGCGGCTTAAGTTATAACTGATGAAAAAACCCGCCTCGGCGGGTTTTTTTATGCCTTCTCTCCCGCTTTTGCGGTGGTGGGCCCCATATCAGAGTAGCCTCTGACAGGCCGCCGTAAAGACTACTCTTTGCCTAACAGTTCCTGCAGATCGTGTTTCAGGCTCGACATTTTGCTGGCGTACTTCTCTTTATGCTCAGCATCCTCAATCAGCTGCACGATGGTTTCGGACAAGGTTTTACCCCGCCGCTGCGCCAGGCCGGCAAGACGCTGCCAGACGACAAACTCCAGATCGATAGACTTCTTACGCGTGTGCTGATGCTCCGCGTTAAAATGCCGTTTTCGTCGCGCGCGGATGGTCTGCTTCATGCGGTTCATCAGCGCCGGATTCATATGCTGCTCAATCCAGGCATGCACCAGCACAGGTTCATTCTCGATCGTCAGCAAGTCATCTACCGCAGCTTGCGCAGCGCTGGCCTCAATGTAGCGGGTAATCAGCTCACCTTCCCGGTGCTTCTTTACCAGATATTTCCATTTCCAGCCGCTTTCAAGATTTTCCAGTTGTTGATATTTCATTGCGATCTCAATGTGACCGTGTAACTCATTTCAGGATATCAGTTTTTTCCTGATGTGCTGAATATAAATCATTATTCGTGATGTGTATGGCCGGGGAATCATCGGGGTAATCATAATCCTCCGTGTGCTCAGTCGCGGCATCAGGTATAATTGCGCGCTTTACATCTAACTAAAAAACAGCGACTTTGACCATTACGAAACTGACCCGAACCGACCTTGCGCCCGATATGGAACCTTATCAGGCGCTGTTTGCCCAAGCTGATCTCTCTCAACCGGCCCCCTCTCTCTCGGGCGATCTGCAGCCGCGTCTGTTCTACGCGCTTGAGCAATTGCTGTGCACGCCGGCAGTCTCCTCCTTCATGCTGGTGAAAGCCCCCGAAGAACCGGAGTATCTGCAATGGCTGACGGCAGAAACCCGTACGCTGCATGAACCTACCGCCCCGCTCTACGGGGTCCGCTATGACGTTGACGGCGCTCGCGTGACGCTCTCCCCGGCGCAACGGGCTGAGGATAATTTTGCCAGCACCGCCCCGGTCGTCGCGGCCGATTGGGTAGAGGCGGAACAGCTGTTTGGCTGCGTACGCCAGTTTAACGGCGGCATCACCCTCCAGCCAGGCCTGGTCCATCAGGCTAATGGTGGCGTGCTGGTAATCTCGCTTCGCACACTGCTGGCACAACCGCTGCTGTGGGTGCGCCTGAAAAATATGGTGACCCGTCAGCGGTTTGACTGGCTCTCCATCGATGAGTCACGCCCGCTGCCGGTCAGCATCCCCTCCATGCCGCTGAGCCTGAAAGTCATGCTGGTCGGCGAACGCGAATCGCTGGCAGATTTCCAGGAAATGGAACCGGAGCTTTGTGCTCAGGCGATCTACAGTGAGTATGAAGACACTTTGCAGTTTGCTGACGCCGAGACGCTGAAAGCCTGGTGCCAGTGGGTATGGCAAAATGCCCAGCAGCTGGTGCTGCCAGGTCCGGCGGCCGATGCCTGGCCACTGCTGATCGATGAGGGGACGCGCTACACCGGCGATCAGGAGACCCTGCCGCTCAGTCCGCTATGGATAGCCCGCCAGCTGCGGGAGGCCGCCGCCTTCTGCGAAGGCGAGGAGATTACTGGCGAAGAAATGCAGACGATGCTGGCACGCCGGGAGTGGCGTGAAGGCTACCTCGCAGAACGAATGCAGGATGAAATCCTGCAGGAACAGATCCTGATTGAAACCGAAGGCGAATGCGTCGGGCAGATCAACGCCCTGTCGGTGATTGAATTCCCCGGCCATCCGCGCGCATTCGGTGAACCTTCGCGCATCAGCTGCGTCGTGCACATTGGTGATGGCGAGTTTATTGATGTCGAACGCAAAGCCGAGCTCGGCGGCAATATTCATGCGAAAGGCATGATGATCATGCAGGCTTTTCTGATGTCCGAGCTGGAGCTGGAGCAGCAGCTTCCGTTCTCCGCTTCGCTGACCTTCGAACAGTCCTACAGTGAAGTGGACGGCGACAGCGCCTCCATGGCTGAACTCTGCGCCTTAATCAGCGCGCTGGCCAATGTGCCGATTAATCAGAGCATTGCGATTACCGGTTCCGTTGACCAGTTTGGTCGCGTGCAGCCGGTCGGCGGTCTGAACGAAAAAATTGAAGGTTTCTTCACTATCTGTCAACAGCGCGGGCTAACCGGTAAACAGGGCGTCATTATCCCTGCGGCCAACGTTCGTCATCTCAGTCTTAGCCATGAGCTCCGTCAGGCCGTTGCCGAAAACCAGTTTGCCATCTGGGCCATTGACGATATTACCGAAGCGCTGCCGATGCTGACCCAACTGATGTGGGACGGTGAAGGGCAGACGCTGCGACAAACCATTCAGGAGCGGATAGCGCAGGCGACCCAGCAAGAGACTCGCCATCGTTTTCCGTGGCCGCTACGCTGGTTAGGTGGGACAAGTTCTAACTGATCGGACTTGTTCAGCTTACACGTGTTAGCTATCCTGCGTCCCGAACTTAAAATAAGGCTTACTGAAAACATGGTAGATAAACGCGAATCCTATACAAAAGAAGATCTTCTTGCCTCTGGTCGTGGTGAACTGTTCGGCGCGAAAGGCCCGCAGTTGCCAGCACCAAACATGCTGATGATGGACCGCGTCATCAAAATGAGCGAAACCGGTGGTAACTATGACAAAGGTTATGTTGAGGCGGAACTCGACATCAACCCGGACCTGTGGTTCTTCGGTTGCCACTTCATCGGCGATCCGGTGATGCCGGGCTGCCTGGGCCTGGATGCGATGTGGCAGCTGGTCGGGTTCTATCTTGGCTGGCTCGGCGGCGAAGGCAAAGGCCGTGCGCTGGGCGTTGGCGAAGTGAAATTCACCGGTCAGGTTCTGCCGACCGCGAAAAAAGTCACCTACCGCATCCACTTCAAGCGCATTGTTAACCGTCGTCTGATTATGGGCCTGGCGGATGGCGAAGTGCTGGTTGACGATCGTCTGATCTATACCGCGAACGATCTGAAAGTCGGCCTGTTCCAGGATACTTCCGCTTTCTGATAATTATCGGCAGCGATTAAAAGGCGAAGCCCCCGCTATGCGGAGGCTTCTTTTTTAAAGAGACAGTGTCAGGCCGTTAGTACCCTGTCCTCCATGGCTTCTCGCCAGCCTCCCAGCCACCATGAGCGTTGATTCAAGCTCTGGTATGGACACATTTCTTTCGATCTCCCCGCGATACCCGCTTGATATCCACGTTGATGTGCCCGTTCCAGGCGATCTCGTTTTTGTCTCTTCATGCCTCGTTTCCCTCATTCTTTGATCTGGTGGAAAAGAAAACAGTGGTCGCAAATTGTGCAGCCACGGTTTACGAATACCGCGAAATGAAGACAACGTCAATGCGCAAAATTCACGCCAGTGTCATATTTGTGACCTATATAAGAGTTCATTTTTTGTTCATTCGGCGCAGCGCTCGGTAACAAACTGACCTGGCAAAAAAAATGCCGCGCGGCTCAGATGAACCACGCGGCATATCACTTTTATGAAATTTACTTATGGCAGACGGTTAAGCTCGCCGGCAATGGCCACCGCCTCCTGGCTCCACGCCTGGGCCAGGGTCTTCACCATCGCGTCATAGCCATCCTGCTGCTGCTTGAGCACGATGTTAAACGGGCGCTTAATCAGCTGTCCCTGATGCTTCAATAGCCACTCGCCGCTGACGATAACCCGCCCGTCGTAGCGCCCGTGAAAGCCATTTACCGCCACATTGAGCGTATCCTGCTCGCTGCCCAAGGGTTGGGACGACACTACCCAGCCCGGCAACTGCTGGCTGAGGTTTGCCACCAGCGTAGTACGCAGCTGCTGGTCCAGCGGGCTGGCCCACAGATTATTATTGGCGATTACATACTGCACATCGGTGGTTTGATAGACCACTCCATTGCCCGCCAGATAATCCGGGATGCTGACCTGCTCAACCCACAGCAGACGTGCCCCCTGGCTGGCGGCGCTCTGCGCGCCGCCCTGCACCACCGGCAACTGGTAATATGTTTTGCTCTCACCGCCGCTACTGCACGCCGTCATCACGCAAACGGCTGCCACCAGTAACCATTTTTTCATTATTTCGCTCCCTTCGGCTGTGGGTCTTTTTTATCCTTCGCCTCAAATACCAGCGCATTGCTCTTATCATTGAGCGTTTTCAGGACCGGCTGCAGCTCACGCAGCACCTGATCCAGACGCTGCATATCGGCCACCATCTTATTGTAGGCCGCGGAGCCCGGCTGGAAGCCCTGCATGCTGCGGTTCAGCTCGCGCAGCGTCGTCTGCATATCGGCAGGTAGCTGCTGCATCGACTGACTGGAGGTGATCTTATTCAGACTATCCAGCGTGGTCTGTACATGCTGCATGGTCTTCTCGCTTTGCGCCAGCGTACTGGTTGCCTGTTCCAGTAGCGGATTGAGCGGCAGGTTATTGATTTTATCCAGCGCATCCATCAGACGCTGCTGGATCTGCGCCAGTCCACCGCTAATGGTCGGGATAATCGGATAGCCGTTAAACTCCTGAATTTTCCCACGCGGCGGCGCTTTCGGATAGAAGTCGAGATCGATATACAGCGCGCCGGTCACCAGGTTACCGGTTTTCAGCGAGCCGCGCAGTCCGCGGTTGATCAGATCGTCAATGTGAGCGCGAATATTCGGATCGCCGCCGAGCTGATTGACCAGACGCTGCGGTTCAACCCGCACTTCCACCGGAATGCGATAGTCATCGTTCAAACGCTGCTTCAGCCCAGGAATAAAGAACGGCACTTTGCCGACGGTTCCCAGACGGATGCCGCGGAACTCCACCGGCGCGCCGGGCTGCAGGCCACGAACCGAGTCTTTGAAGAACATCACGTAATCGATATGCTCGGTAAAGACCGAATCCTGGATGCTCTTCTGATCGTCAAACAGGTGATATTCCGTTTTGTTCGCCACCGGCTCGCCGAGGTCCAGTCCTTCCGGAATATCAAAGCTCACCCCGCCGCCAAACAGCGTCGACAACGAGCCCATCTCGACGCGCATCCCCGCCGCGGTCAAATCAACGGCGATCCCGCTGTCCTTCCAGAAGCGAACGTTAGTGGTCACCAGGCGGTCATTAGGCGCATTGATGAACAGCTGATAAGTGATATGACGTTTCTGCGCATCAAAGGTGCTGGTTTCCACCGACCCCACGCGATAGCCGCGGAACAGCACCGGGTCGCCTGGCGACAGCTGGCCTGCCTTGCTGCTTTCCAGCAAAATCCGGATCCCCTTGGCATCCGGCGAGGCCAGCGGCGGAGAATCCAGCAGCGGATACTGCGCCGGCACCGAACCTTTCGACCCCGGCTGCAGTTCAATATAGGCCCCGGACAATAATGTCCCGAGACCACTGATCCCCTCGCGCCCTACCTGCGGTTTCACCACCCAGAAGACGGAATCGTTATGCAGTAATTTCTGCATGCCGGAATTGAGGCGAGCTTTGATTTCCACGTGGGTTAAATCGTCGGTCAGCGTCGCGCTCTCTACCACCCCAACATCCACGCTGCGGCTCTTGATCCGGGTTTTTCCCCCTTCAATGCCTTCCGCGTTAGTGGTGATCAGCGTGACCTCTGGTCCCTGATGGCTGTAATGATAAAACAGGATCCACGCTCCGATCAGCGCAGTGACGATAGGGAAGATCCACACCGGTGACCAGTTCTTCACCTTCTGCACTTTCGCTTCTCCGCTCTTATTTTCCATGTTGTTGTATTTCCTCATGGCTTGAATCTGGCTCACGATCCCACAGTAAACGGGGATCAAACGTCATCGCTGAAAACATGGTCATCACCACCACCAGCGCAAACATGACCGCGCCGATGGCGGGATAGATATTCATCAACCCTCCCATGCGCACCAGCGCAGAGAGCACGGCGATGACAAAAACGTCAATCATTGACCAGCGGCCAACAAATTCCACCACTTCATAAATCAGATGCATGCGTTCCGAATCGCGCGCGCCGTTGCCGTTAGCATTCCAGCACAGCCAGGCGATAGCGATCATCTTCAGCGTCGGCACCATAATACTGGCGATAAAGATCACCAGCGCCACCGGATAGGAGCCCTCGCTCCACAGTAACACCACCCCGGCCATAATGGTCGACGGCATTTTATCGCCCAGCAGATCGGTGATCATGATCGGCATAATATTGGCGGGAAGATAGAGAATAAATGAGGTCACCAGCAGCGCCAGCGTCCACTGCAGGCTATTTTTACGCCGCGCCGTCCCTTTGCTGTGACAGCGCGGGCAGACGGTCTGGTCGGCCGGTAACACCGCCGTGCAGCCGCCGCAGGAGCGCAGCCCCTGGCGGATCCCGGCTACCCCGACCTTCAGCGGCTGGGTAATCGCCGGCATAGGGGCAATATCATCCCATAGCCAGCGGCGGTCGACGCACTGGAAGGTGCGTAACTGCAGCAGGCAAAACATGCACCAGGGAATAAAGCTCAGGCCGATGCCGATATCGCCGTAGGCCGTCAGTTTGACGAAGCTCACCAGCACGCCGGCAAGAAAGATCTCCGCCATGCCCCAGGTCTTGAGGTGAAACAAAATGCGCGCCAGAAACGCCTTCAGCCCAGCGGGCATCCTGACCCGATTGACCAGCAGCAAAATGGTGACCAGACAAAAGGCCGGTACCAGTTGCACAAAGAGTAAAAAGAAGGTGCCGAGGCTGGCGTAATCCTCGGTAAACAGCACGTTGGGAATTTCCAGCAGCGCTATTTCGCTGCTGATGCCACCCACTTTCATATAGATAAAAGGAAAGAGGTTGGCCAGCAGCAGCATAAACAGCGCGACCAGCGCGTAAGCCGTGGGACGCTGGCGAGGCGCGTCCCACGTGGTGGTTAACGTTGTACCGCAGCGCGGGCAGGCGGCTTTCTGGCGATGCTCAAGCTGCGGCAAAGCCACCAGCAAATCACATTGGGGACATAAAATATGTCGCGCAGCATGATGGTGATCGCACATGACAACTCCTCGGCTCAGGCGCCGTTCTTTAATCCTTCGAGATATTCCCAGCGTTCAAAGGCGGCTTCCAGCGCCTGCTCCGCTTCGGCCAGCTGCGCCAGCACTTGCTGCGTACGATCGTGCGATTGGCCAAAGAAGTCAGGATCGGCTACCTGCTCCTGCAGCGTTTGCAGTTCGGCCTCAAGCGTTTCCAGCTTCTGCGGCAGTTGCTCCAGCTCGCGCTGCAGGTTATAGCTTAGTTTGTTCCCGCCGCGTTTGACAGTTTCTGCTTTTGGCTGAGCGACTTCCGTCGTTTTTTTAACGATCGTCTGCTTTTGCGCCAAAGACTGGGCCTGCTGACCGCGGGCGTCGTGATAACCGCCGACGTACTGACCAATATGGCCGCCGCCTTCGAAGATCCAGCACTCGGTCACGGTATTGTCGACAAACTGACGATCGTGGCTGACCAGCATCACGGTGCCCTGATAGCCATCGATCAGCTCTTCCAGCAGCTCCAGCGTTTCGACATCAAGGTCGTTTGTCGGTTCATCGAGAATCAATAAGTTACTGGGTTTCAGGAACAGTCGCGCCAGCAGCAGACGGTTACGCTCCCCGCCGGACAGCGCGCGGACTGGCGTCATCGCCCGTTTCGGATGGAACAGGAAGTCCTGCAGATAGCCCAGCACGTGCCGCGGCTTACCGTTAACCATCACCTCTTGCTTACCTTCGGCGAGGTTATCCATCACCGTCCGGTCCGGATCCAGCTCTGCACGGTGCTGGTCGAAGTAGGCGACTTCCAGCTTGGTGCCAACGTGGATCCGCCCGCTGTCGGCCTGCAACTGGCCAAGCATCAGCTTCAGCAGCGTGGTTTTCCCGCAGCCATTGGGGCCGATCAGGGCAATCTTATCGCCGCGCTGGATTTGCGCGGAGAAATCTTTCACCAGCACTTTGCCGTCAACCTGATAGTTGACGTTCTCCATTTCGAAAACGATTTTGCCGGAGCGCGAAGCCTCTTCCACCTGCATCTTCGCACTGCCCATCACTTCCCGGCGCTCGCCGCGCTCGCGACGCATCGCTTTCAGGGCGCGAACGCGGCCTTCGTTGCGGGTACGACGCGCTTTAATCCCCTGGCGGATCCACACCTCTTCCTGGGCCAGCTTGCGGTCGAATTCAGCATTCTGCAGCTCTTCAACCCGCAGCGCTTCTTCTTTATCCAACAGATACTGATCGTAATTGCCCGGATAGGTCACGAGCTTGCCGCGATCGAGATCGACGATGCGCGTCGCCATGTTGCGGATGAAGGAGCGGTCGTGCGAAATAAAGATAATGGTGCCTTTAAAGCTTTTCAGGAATCCTTCCAGCCAGTCGATAGTTTCGATATCGAGGTGGTTCGTCGGTTCATCCAGCAACAGCACGCGCGGCCCGCTGACCAGGGCACGGCCCAGCGCCGCTTTACGCAACCAGCCGCCGGAAAGCGAAGCCAGCTGCGCGTCGGCGTTAAGACCAAGCTGCTCGATCACTTCATTGATGCGGCTATCCAGCTGCCACAGGCCCAGGTTATCCAGCTGTTCCTGCAGACGGGCCAGTTCATTTAAATTTTTGTCGCTCGGGTCGGTCATCACCTGATGCGAAACATCATGGTAGGCCTTCAGGTAAGCGGCCTGTTCGGCGATCCCTTCGGCGACGAAATCGTACACCGTACCGGCAACGTTGCGCGGCGGATCCTGCTGCAGACGCGCGACGATCAGATCCTGTTCATAAATAATACGCCCATCATCCAGCCCCTGTTCACGGTTAAGGATCTTCATCAGGGTCGATTTACCGGCGCCGTTGCGCCCAACCAGACAGACGCGTTCGTTATCTTCGATATGCAGTTCAGCATTATCCAGCAGCGGCGCATCGCTGAATGAAAGCCAGGCGCCGTGCATACTAATCAGTGACATTCTTTATTCCTTTCAGGCTGCAGTAATCAGCCAGCAGTTGTGGATCTGACGGTTGCGGGCAAAATCCTGCGACAGCGTTTTTTGCGAAATCTCTTGCGCCTTCAGGCCAAGCGCCGCCAGCCCGTCATGATCCATACGGAAACCGCGTTTGTTGTTCGAGAACATAATGGTGCCGCCTTTACGCAGCAGACGTTTCAGATCGGTCATCAGGCGAATATGATCGCGCTGCACGTCAAAGGCATCTTCCATTCGTTTGGAGTTAGAGAAAGTCGGCGGGTCGATAAAGATCAGATCGAACTGCTCGGTGCTTTCCCGCAGCCAGCCCAGCACGTCAGCCTGCATCAGGCGATGCGCACGACCGGTCAGGCCATTGAGACGCAGGTTGCGCTCCGCCCACTCCAGATAGGTACGCGACATATCCACCGTGGTCGTAGAGCGCGCGCCGCCCAGACCGGCGTGGACGCTGGCGCTGCCGGTATAGGAGAACAGGTTAAGGAAATCCTTACCCTTGCTCATCTGGCCGAGCATACGACGGGCGATACGGTGGTCGAGGAACAGACCGGTATCGAGGTAGTCGGTGAGGTTAACCCACAGGCGCGCGTTGTACTCCTGCACCTCGATAAAGTCGCCCTTCTCCGCCATCTTCTGATACTGGTTTTTACCCTTTTGCCGCTCGCGGGTCTTCAGCACCAGCTTGTTGGGGGCGATTTCCAGCACGGCGATGGTCGCGGCGATAATATCAAACAGACGCTGGCGCGCTTTGTGCGCATCGACGGTTTTCGGCGGCGCATACTCCTGGACCACCACCCAGTCACCGTAGCGATCGATCGCCACGTTATATTCCGGCAGATCGGCATCGTACAGGCGATAGCATTCAATGCCTTCCTGACGGGCCCACTTTTCAAATTTCTTCAGATTCTTACGCAGACGGTTGGCAAAATCTTCCGCCAGCATCGCCGGCTTGCCGCCTTCGCTTTCCGCCAGGTGATAGTTTTTCTGTACGCAGTCCAGCGGGCCGTTCTTGGCTTTGAACTGTTTATCGGCACGCAGCTGCAGGCAGCTCAGCAGTTCCGGCGAGGCGCTGAACACCGACAGGTTCCAGCCGCCGAACTGGTTTTTCATGATCCGGCCCAGCAGGCTGTGCAGAGCGATCAGCGCCGGTTCGCTTTCCAGGCGCTCGCCGTACGGCGGGTTGCTGATCACGGTGCCGTACGGGCCTTTCGGCAGCGGGTTATTCAGCTGGGCGACGTCTTTGACTGCAAAATCGATCAGCTCGCCGATGCCGGCCCGGCGGGCGTTGCGGCGCGCGCGCTCAATGACGCGCTCGTCGACGTCAGAGCCATAGAAGCGCGACCCATAGGCCGCCAGCCCCTGGCGGGCGCGGGTTTGCGCTTCCGCCTTCACCTCTTTCCAGATAGCGTCATCGTGCTGCGCCCAACCGCCAAAGCCCCAGTGGCCGCGGTGCAGACCCGGCGCACGATCGGTCGCCAGCATCGCCGCTTCAATCAGCAGGGTACCGGAGCCGCACATCGGATCGAGCAGCGGCGTACCCGGTACCCAACCAGAGCGCATGACGATCGCCGCCGCGAGGTTTTCTTTGATCGGCGCCATACCGGTACCATCGCGGTAGCCGCGCAGATGCAACCCTTCCCCGCTCAGATCCAGGGAGATATGCGCCGTCTCTTTGTTCAGCCAGACGTTGATCCGCAGATCGGGCGACTCACGATCGACATTCGGGCGCGGCAGGTTTTTACGCGTGAAGCTGTCGACGATGGCGTCTTTGACTTTTAATGCGCCATACTGGCTGTTGCGGATCTCGTCATTGAGGCCGCTAAAATGTACCGCGAAGGTGGCGCCAGGGTTAAACATCTCCGTCCACGGAATGGCCTGTACGCCGAGGTACAGATCCAGATCGCTGTATACGCGACACTCGCCCAGCGGCAGCATGATGCGCGAAGCCAGCCGGCTCCACATCAGGCTTTGATACAGCAGGCGCGTATCCCCCTGAAAATGGACCCCGCCCTGGACGACCTGGCAGTCCGTCGCGCCAAGTCCTTCCAGTTCAGTTTTTAACAGCTCTTCCAGCCCACGAGCCGTACTGGCAAACAGAGAATTCATATCGTCACTTTTACTTAAAGAAAATTGGTGCGCATTATAGCCAATATGTGCCCTATGTCATAAAGTTATAGGCTTATTTTTGGAACCCGGAGGCAGCGTATGGTAACGCTCTCGCGACTTTTTATTCATCCCGTTAAATCCATGCGCGGCATGGGCCTGACCCACGCCTTTGCTGATATCAGCGGCCTGGCCTTCGATCGCCTGTTTATGGTCACCGAAACCGACGGGACCTTTATTACCGCCCGCCAGTTTCCGCAAATGGTAAAATTTATTCCGGCGCCGCTGCATGATGGCCTTCACCTGACCGCGCCGGACGGCAGCAGCGCCGTGGTGCGTTTTAGCGATTTCGCCCTGCAGGCCGAGCCCACCGAAGTCTGGGGCAACCATTTCACCGCCCTCATCGCGCCCGCCGCCGTTAACCAGTGGCTCAGCGGCTTTTTCAAGCGCGATGTCCAGCTGCGCTGGCTGGGGCCGCAGTTAACCCGCCGGGTGAAGCGTCACGATGCGGTACCGCTCTCCTTCGCCGACGGCTACCCGTACCTGCTGGCTAACGAGGCCTCGCTGCGCGATCTGCAGCAACGCTGCCCGGCCAGCGTAAGCATAGAACAGTTTCGTCCTAACCTCGTGGTCACCGGCGCGGCCGCCTGGGATGAAGATAGCTGGAAAGTGATCCGCGTCGGCGAAGTGGTGTTTGACGTCGCTAAGCCATGCAGCCGCTGCATTTTTACCACCGTCAGTCCAGAGCGCGGGCAGAAGCATCCCACCGGGGAGCCGCTGGAAACCTTAAAGCGTTTTCGTACTGCGCTGGACAATAGCGATGTCGATTTTGGCCAGAACCTGATTGCCCGCAACAGCGGGGTGATCCGGGTGGGTGATGAAGTCGAAATCCTCGCCCGCGGCCCGGCGAAAGCCTACGGCGCCGGCGAGAGCGACGATACTCCGGCCCCGGAAGCGCAGCAGCAAGCTACGGTTGCCATCGAATGGCAGGGTCAACAGTTTAGCGGGAATAACCAGCAGGTGCTGCTGGAGCAACTGGAGCAACAGGGCATTCGCGTACCCTATTCGTGTCGGGCAGGGATCTGCGGCAGCTGCCGCATTCGGCTGGAAGAGGGCGAAGTCAGCGCGTTAAAGAAAAATGCGGTCGCCGGGGACGGCACCATTCTCGCCTGCAGCTGCGTACCGAAAACGGCGCTGCGCCTGGCGCCTTAAACCGCCTGTCCCAGGCTGTAGCTGACCGCGCTCTGCGCCGGCTGCAGCCTGTCGTTCATGATTTTAATAACGTCGCCTAACTGCATCACGCGCCCGGCAAGGGTGAGACCCGGCTGGGCAAGCAGACAAAGCGCGGCGTTATCTCCCGGCTCCACCACCAGCAAATTCACCTGCTCCCCGGTATCGCTCAGCCAGACGCAGGCGGCGTCGCCGCCGCTCGGCTGCCACTGGTGGGGATGAGCGATAAAGTGCCAGCTTTTCGGCATCTGCGGTTTGAGAAAACGGATCGCGGTTAACGCATTGAGGACTAATTCCGCTCGCTGTTCTTTCGACAGTTCGAGATCGCGACATTTTTCTTCAAAGGAGAAATAGAGCGCGGCGTCATCGACGCAGAATCCCGACGGCGCAAAGGCATCCGGGGTCAGCATTCGCCGGGCGAAGCGCGAGCGAAATAACATGCCATTGGCCAAATCGAGCATCATGCGGTCGTGCTCTTCATCGTAATACCAACGCCAGTTATCGTCAGGTTTAATGCGCATTTTTCCCCCTGTCCCCTTTCATACGCCTCTGCAAAGTTGTTGCGACTTGCCGCAGAATATTTTCTAAAATTAAGAAAAGTCTAAAATGTTTAAATAAGCAACAGTGAGGGAATATAAAACAACCAGGGCCGGAAATAAAGCCCTGGGTGGGTTTCAGCGGAGGAAAAGATTAGATGTGGGTAACAATTTCTTTAATCAGCGGCGGACCTTTAAAAATAAATCCGGAATAGATCTGCACCAGCGATGCTCCGGCGGCTATCTTTTCTCGCGCAGCAATCACCGAATCAATACCGCCCACGCCGATGATAGGCAAACGACCATTCAGCTCAGCGGAGAGCATACGGATAATTTCAGTGCTCTTTAATTGTAATGGACGACCGCTAAGCCCACCGGTCTCATCGCAATGTTTCATTCCCTGAACCAGAGAACGATCGAGGGTGGTATTGGTTGCAATTACCCCATCAATATTATGACGCACGAGGCTATCGGCAACCTGGATCAATTCCTCTGGTAAAAGATCCGGCGCGATCTTCACGGCGACCGGAACATATTTCTGATGCTTTTGCTGCAGCTCAAGCTGCTTATTTTTAATACCGGAGAGTAAATCATCGAGCGCTTCACCGTATTGCAGCGTACGCAGCCCCGGGGTATTCGGTGAGGAGATATTAATGGCGATATACCCGGCGTAAGGATAGACTTTTTCCATACAAATCAGGTAATCATCTTTACCGTGCTCCACCGGCGTATCTTTATTTTTGCCGATATTGATGCCCAGCACGCCGTCAAAATGCGCCTTTTTCACGTTCTCAACCAGGTTATCAACGCCATGGTTATTAAAGCCCATGCGGTTGATCAACCCCTCGGCATCCACCAGACGGAAGATCCTCGGTTTATCGTTGCCCGGCTGCGGACGCGGGGTGACGGTGCCGATCTCAATCGAACCAAAACCCATCGCGCCCAGCGCGTCAATGCATTCCCCATTTTTATCCAGCCCGGCCGCCAGACCCAGCGGATTTTTAAAGGTCAGCCCCATGCAGGTAACGGGCCTGGCCGGTACCTTCTGGCGAACCAGCATTTCCAGCGGCGTCCCGGTGACACGGCGTAATTGTTGAAAGGTAACTTCATGAGCGCGCTCAGGATCGAGCTGAAAAAGGGCTTTACGAACGAAGGGGTAGTACATGAACTCTCCTGGATTCCCGGTGTGCAAACCGGGGGCGTATTATGTGCGATCCGCAGCTGAAAGGGAATTGACCTGCGACAAAAAATCACCCATCAGCGCAAACGATTACCTCTCCCCGCGCCGTTATGCGCTTTTCGGCTATCTAACGGTGGATAAATCATTTAGGGAAATAATGGTGCTCTGTCACACTCACTGCAAATGTTATCAATTATAGATAAATGCAAACATTTAGTTATAAGGAGAGAGAGATGCGCGTCATTACGCTTGCGGGCAGCCCGCGTTACCCTTCCCGTTCCAGCGCCCTGCTGGAATATGCCAGAGAGACGCTCACCGCCGCCGATATCGAAGTCTGCCACTGGCATCTGCAGAACTTTGCCCCGGAAGACCTCCTGTACGCTCGCTTTGACAACCCGGCGCTACAAACGCTCAATGAGCAACTGGCCGGGGCCGACGGTCTGATTATCGCCACGCCGGTGTATAAAGCCTCGTTTTCCGGCGCCCTGAAAACCCTGCTCGATCTGCTTCCTGAGCGCGCGCTGGAGGGCAAAATCGTGCTACCGCTGGCCACTGGCGGCACCATCGCCCACATGCTGGCGGTGGACTACGCTCTGAAACCCGTCCTGAATGCCCTGAAGGCCCAGGAGATCCTCCATGGCGTCTTCGCCGATGACAGCCAGGTCACGGATTACCAGCATAAGCCGCAGTTCACCCCTAACCTGCAGCGGCGCCTGGATGAGTCCCTGGAGACCTTCTGGCAGGCGCTGCATCGTCCCAGCAGCCGCGCCCCGTCGTTAACGTCTCTGCGTGGGGTGGAACATGTTTAATCCTCTCCGCGCGCTGACCCTCGGCGGACTGCCGTTGTTCTCCGCGCTGGGCCACGCCGCCCCGGCGGCGCCCGATGCCCTGCGCATTGGTTATCAGAAAGGCAGCGTCAGCATGGTGCTGGCGAAGAGCCATCAGCTGCTGGAGCAGCGCTATCCGGGCACCCATATCTCGTGGATTGAATTCCCGGCCGGTCCGCAGATGCTGGAGGCGCTGAACGTCGGCAGCATTGACATCGGCAGTACTGGCGACATTCCGCCTATCTTTGCTCAGGCGGCGGGCGCCGATCTGGTCTATATCGGTTCGGAGCCGCCCAAGCCCAAAGCGGAAGTCATCCTGGTGGCGCAAGGCAGTCCTATTCACAACGTTGCCGAATTAAAAGGGAAAAAGGTCGCTTTCCAGAAAGGTTCCAGCTCCCACAATCTGCTGCTGCGCGCCCTGCAGCTGGCGGGCCTGAAATTTAGCGATATTCAGCCGGTTTACCTTGCCCCCGCCGATGCGCGCGCCGCCTTCCAGCAGGGTAATGTCGACGCCTGGGCCATCTGGGATCCGTACTACTCCGCCGCGCTGCTGCAGGGCGGCGCACGGGTACTTACTGACGGAACCGATCTGAAACAGACGGGATCGTTCTATCTTGCTTCCCGACCCTACGCTGAACGCAATGGCGCTTTCATTGAAGGCGTACTCGATACCTTTACTCAGGCCGATGCCCTGACCCATAGCCAGCGCGCGCAAAGCATTACGCTGCTGGCGAAAACGATGGGATTACCGGAAGCGGTGATCGCCAGCTATCTGGACCATCGTCCCCCCACCTCAGTAACCCCGGTGAGCGCCGAAACCGCCGCTCGCCAGCAGCAGACGGCCGACCTGTTCTATGAGAACAAGCTGGTGCCGAAAAAAGTTGATATCCGGGCCCGTATCTGGCAGCCCGCCGCCGCACAAGGAGCGAAATCATGAGTCTGAATATGTTCTGGTTTTTACCGACCCATGGTGATGGTCGTTATCTGGGCACCGAAGAGGGCGCCCGTCCGGTCGATTACGGCTATCTGCAGCAAATCGCGCAGACGGCGGATCGGCTGGGGTTCACCGGCGTGCTGATCCCGACCGGACGCTCATGTGAAGATGCCTGGCTGGTTGCGGCCTCGATGATCCCGGTGACGCAGCGGCTGAAATTTCTTGTCGCCCTCAGGCCTAGCGTGGTGTCGCCGACGGTAGCCGCCCGCCAGGCGGCGACCCTGGACCGACTGTCAAACGGCCGGGCGCTGTTCAATCTGGTCACCGGCAGCGATCCCGCCGAGCTGGCCGGCGACGGCGTCTTCCTCGACCACACCGAGCGCTATGAGGCCTCAGCTGAATTTACCCACATCTGGCGCAAGCTGATGGAGGGAGAAACCGTCACCTTTAACGGCAAGCATCAGCGCGTTCGCGACGCTAAGCTGCTGTTCCCGCCGCTCCAGCAGCCCCGTCCACCGCTCTATTTCGGCGGCTCGTCTGACGTCGCGCAGGATCTGGCCGCCGAGCAGGTCGATCTCTATCTCACCTGGGGTGAACCGCCGAAGCAGGTGGCAGAGAAGATTGCTCAGGTCCGGGAGAAAGCGGCCCGGCATGGGCGCCGGGTGCGTTTTGGCATCCGTCTGCACGTGATCGTGCGGGAAACCAACGAGGAAGCCTGGCAGGCGGCGGACAGCCTTATCTCCCACCTTGATGATGAAACGATCGCCCGCGCCCAGGCGGCCTTCGCCAGAACCGACTCCGTCGGTCAACAGCGAATGGCGGCGCTGCACAACGGTCGACGCGATCAGCTCGAGATCAGCCCCAACCTGTGGGCCGGCGTCGGCTTAGCGCGCGGCGGCGCCGGTACTGCGCTGGTGGGCGATGCCGCCACCGTTGCCGAACGAATCAATGAATACGCTGCGCTGGGTATTGATAGCTTTATCTTCTCCGGCTATCCGCATCTGGAAGAGGCGTATCGGGTCGGCGAGCTGTTGTTCCCCCTGCTCGACGTCGCCGTGCCGTCTATCCCGCAGCCGCAAAACCTGCGCCTGCAGGGGGAAGCGGTCGCCAACGAGTTTATCCCGCGTAAAGTGGCGCAAAGCTGAGGAGACACTGATGGCAAAATCAACCCATCCCCTGTTGTTACGCCTCGCCCCCTGGCTGCTGCCGGTGGGGACGGTCATTGTCTGGCAGCTGGCCTCGTCCGTCGGCTGGCTCTCGACGCGGGTGCTTCCCTCGCCGGAGGGGGTATTGAAAGCGTTCTGGACGCTCTCGGCCAGCGGTGAGCTGTGGCAGCATCTGGCCATCAGCTCGTGGCGGGCGCTGGTCGGCTTCGCCATCGGCGGCTCCATCGGGCTGGTGCTCGGCCTGATCAGCGGCCTGTCACGCTGGGGCGAGCGTCTGCTGGACACCTCGATCCAGATGCTGCGCAATGTCCCGCATCTGGCGCTGATCCCGCTGGTAATTCTGTGGTTCGGCATCGACGAGACCGCCAAGATCTTCCTTGTGTCGCTGGGCACCCTGTTCCCGATCTATATCAACACCTGGCATGGGATCCGTAATATCGACCGTGGGCTGGTAGAGATGGCGCGCAGCTATGGTTTATCCGGCTTCGCGCTGTTCCGTCACGTGATTTTACCCGGCGCCCTGCCCTCAATTATGGTCGGCGTGCGTTTCGCTCTTGGCCTGATGTGGCTGACGCTTATTGTCGCTGAAACCATCTCGGCGAATGCCGGTATCGGTTATCTGGCGATGAATGCGCGTGAATTTCTACAAACCGACGTGGTGGTGGTCGCCATCATTCTTTACGCCATCCTTGGCAAACTGGCCGATGTCTGCGCCCAGCTGCTGGAACGGCTCTGGCTGCGCTGGAATCCGGCGTATCATCTTCAGGAGGCTAACGCATGAACACTGCCCGTCTGACCCCAGGTATCCCGCTGCTGCTGAACGGGGTGACGAAACGCTATGGCGATAACACTATTCTTAACGAGCTGGATCTGCATATTCCCAGCGGCCAGTTTGTGGCGGTGGTGGGCCGCAGCGGCGGCGGCAAGAGTACCCTGCTGCGCCTGCTGGCGGGTCTGGAAAAACCGAACGCTGGCGAGCTGCTGGCGGGCGCGACACCCCTGGCGGCGATCCAGGACGACACCCGGATGATGTTTCAGGATGCGCGCCTGCTGCCGTGGAAAACGGTGATTGATAACGTCGGGCTGGGGTTAAAAGGCGCCTGGCGCGACGCCGCCCTACAGGCATTGGCCAGCGTCGGACTCGAGAGCCGTGCGCAGGAGTGGCCGGCGGCGCTGTCAGGTGGGCAAAAGCAGCGCGTTGCGCTGGCCCGCGCGCTGATCCATCGCCCGCGCCTGCTGCTGCTGGACGAGCCGCTGGGAGCGCTGGACGCCCTCACCCGTCTGGAGATGCAGGAGCTGATCGTCTCCCTGTGGCAGGAGCATGGTTTTACGGTCCTGCTGGTGACGCACGACGTCAGTGAAGCGGTGGCCATGGCCGACCGGGTGCTGTTAATTGAAGAGAAGAAAATTGGCCTCGATTTGAACGTGGATATTGCGCGACCGCGGCGCACCGGGTCGGCGAAGCTGGCCGAGCTGGAGGCAGAGGTGCTGGATCGGGTGATGAAACGCGGCGACAGCGAGCGTGCGCCGCGTTTGTTTAGTCATGGCTAACTAACGTCCCCGGCCCGCGCTTCGCTCGGCCGGGCTACCAAATCGCACAGCGCTGTAGCCCCGGTAAGCGAGAGCGCAACCGGGGATTTTGCCACCGTTACGCCAGCGCCTTACTGATTTTCTCGAACAGATCGCCGGAGAGATTCTCCAGCCCTTTCAACTGCTCCAGCGCAGCGCGCATCAGCGCCTGTCGCTTCTCATCATAACGCTTCAGACGAATCAACGGCTCAATAAGACGCGACGCCACCTGCGGGTTGCGCTGGTTAAGTTCGGTCAGCATCTCCACCAGGAACTGGTAGCCGCTGCCGTCTTCAGCATGGAACGCCGCCGGGTTGCTGCTGGCGAAAGCGCCGATTAACGAACGCACACGGTTCGGGTTGCTCATGCTGAATGAACGGTGATTCAGCAGACCACGCACTGTTTCCACCACATTGGCCGCCGGGCTGGTGGACTGCAGGATAAACCACTTATCCATCACCAGACCGTCCTGATGCCATTTATCGTCATACTCCTGCATCAGCGCATCGCGGCTCGGCAGCTCGGCGGCAACCGCTGCCGACAGGGCGGCCAGCGCGTCGGTCATGTTATCCGCCTGGTGATACTGCGCCGACACCAGCTTATCGCCCAGCGTTGGCTCCGCAAACGCCAGATAGCGCAGGCAGGTATTGCGCAGGGCACGCTTACCAATATCGGCGTGCTCCACCCGGTAGCTGTCGAGTTTATTGGCGTGATAAACCGCGAGGAATTCGTCCGCCAGTTCGTTCGCCAGAGTGCGGGTGAGCGCTTCGCGCACGGTGGCGATGGCGATCGGATCGATAATGGCGAACATCTCGGCGATTTCGTTGGCCGACGGCAGGGTTAAGATCTCGGCGGCCAGCGCCGGGTCAATCTTCTCGTCCAGCAGGATGGCGCGGAAGGCGTCCGCCACGTGTACCGGCAGCGACAGCGGCTGTCCCTGCTGATGACGGTTGACGTTCAGCTTGATGTAGGTCGCGAGCAGGCTCTGCGCCGCATCCCAGCGCGAGAAATCATTCCGCGCATGGCGCATCAGGAAGGTGAGCTGCTGATCGCTCCACTTATATTCCAGTTTCACTGGTGCTGAAAATTCGCACAGCAGCGCCGGCACCGGCTGGAAATAGACGTTATCGAAGACGAAAGTCTGCTCGGCCTGAGTTACATTGAGCACCGGGTGCAGCGGATGGCCGCCCTTCTGCAGGGGGATCACCTTGCCTTCGTTATCGTACAGCTCAATGGCAAACGGGATATGCAACGGCTGTTTCTCGGCCTGCTCAGCGGTCGGCGGCGTACGCTGGCTGATGGTCAGCGTGTACTGCTCGGTTTCCGGGTTGTAGTCGTCATGCACGGTGACGATTGGCGTACCGGACTGGCTGTACCAGCGGCGGAAGTGTGACAGATCGACGTTAGAGGCATCCTCCATCGCCTGGACGAAATCATCGCAGGTCGCGGCGCTGCCGTCATGGCGTTCAAAGTACAGCTGCATCCCTTTCTGGAAGTTTTCTTCACCCAGCAGGGTGTGCAGCATGCGGATCACTTCGGCACCCTTTTCATAAACCGTCAGGGTGTAGAAGTTGTTCATTTCGATAACCATATCCGGGCGGATCGGGTGCGCCATCGGGCTGGCGTCTTCGGCAAACTGCAACCCGCGCATGGTGCGCACATTGTTGATGCGGTTCACCGCCCGTGAGCCGAGGTCGGAGCTGAACTCCTGATCGCGGAACACGGTCAGCCCTTCTTTCAGGCTGAGCTGGAACCAGTCGCGGCAGGTGACGCGGTTGCCGGTCCAGTTATGGAAATACTCATGACCAATCACCCGCTCGATATCAAGATAGTCTTTATCGGTGGCGGTATCGGTACGGGCCAGGACATATTTGGAGTTAAAGACGTTGAGTCCTTTGTTCTCCATCGCGCCCATATTAAAGAAGTCGACGGCGACAATCATATAGATGTCGAGGTCGTACTCGAGCCCAAAGCGCTCCTCATCCCATTTCATGGAATTTTTCAGCGAGGTCATTGCCCACGGCGCGCGGTCGAGATTGCCGCGATCGACGTACAGCTCCAGCGCCACTTCACGACCGGAGCGAGTGGTAAAGGTGTCACGCAGGACGTCAAAATCACCGGCCACCAGCGCAAACAGGTAGCACGGTTTCGGGAACGGATCCTGCCACTGTACCCAGTGACGGCCATTCTCCAGCTCTCCCTGCGCCATGCGGTTGCCGTTGGAGAGCAGGAACGGGTATTTCGCTTTGTCGGCGATGATTTTGGTGGTAAACCGCGCCAGCACGTCCGGGCGGTCCAGGTACCAGGTAATATGGCGGAAACCTTCCGCTTCGCACTGAGTACACAGCGCTTCGCCTGACTGATACAGGCCTTCCAGCGCGGTGTTCGCCGCCGGGCTGATCTCATTGACGATGGTCAGGGTGAAATGCTCCGGCAGACCGCCGATCACCAGCTGATTGTTTTCTTCTTTATAGTCACTCCACGGCTGGCCGTTCACTTGCAGCGCGATCAGGGTCAGATCTTCGCCGTCGAGGCGCAATGGCACATCAGACGCAGCCGCGTGGCGGGAGACCTTGCTCTCGGCCGTAACGACGGTTTATGCGGCATCCAGGTCAAAGGTCAAATCGATATCGCTAATCAGATACTCCGGCGCACGATAGTCGTGGCGGTATTTGGCTTGGGGCTGTTGTGTCATAAAAAACCTTTCGCATCTTGGGTAAAGTGTCGTCCCAGTCTATTCCCGTTGTGTCAATCGCGCTATGCAGAATCTTCATCTTTTCAATGTGAAACACGAAAACCGCTACATTTTGTTAACACGCGCGGCACGAAATGCCCTCGACCCGACGCAAAGCTTGTGGTGTGATCCATGTTCAATATATTAAACTAGGCCTCGCAAATGACCGTCAGCGTCGCCATCGCTCGCCATCGCGGGACAGAGCCGGGTAATAAAGGTATACTCCGCCTCCTTTTTTCGCGTTGGTTTGGATGGAACGCTCCAGTGAGAGGATGCTACTGCGCACCATGACACAATTCACTTCTCCTGTACTGCACTCGCTGCTTGATACGGATGCCTACAAGCTGCACATGCAGCAGGCTGTCTTCCACCGCTACGGCGATGTGCATGTGGCGGCGGAGTTTCGCTGCCGCGGAGACGACCTTCTCGGCATTTATGCCGACGCGATCCGCGAGCAGGTGGAGTCCATGCGCGACCTGAGACTGCGGGATGATGAATATCACTGGTTGTCCACCCTTCCCTTTTTCCGCCAGGATTATCTCGACTGGCTGCGCGATTTTCGCTATGACCCGCGCCAGGTCACGGTCAGCAATGACAACGGCAAGCTGAACATTCGCCTTACCGGCCCGTGGCGTGAAGCCATCATGTGGGAAGTCCCGCTGCTGGCGGTGATAAGCGAGCTGGTCCATCGCTATCGTTCACCAGAAATGGGCGTCGATCAGGCGCTGAACACGCTGGAACATAAGCTAGGCGACTTCGCCAGCATGACCGCTGGCCTCGATATGCGCGCCTTCCGCCTGATGGACTTCGGCACCCGCCGTCGTTTTTCACGCGAAGTGCAAGAGGCCATTGTGCAACGTCTGCAGCAGGAGCCGTGGTTTGTCGGCACCAGCAATTACGATCTGGCTCGTCGTTTACATTTAGCCCCGATGGGCACCCAGGCGCACGAATGGTTCCAGGCCCACCAGCAGATCAGCCCGAACCTCGCCAGCAGCCAGCGGGCGGCCCTTGCCGCCTGGCTGGAAGAGTATCCCGACCAGCTGGGCATCGCGCTGACCGACTGCATCACCATGGATGCGTTCCTGCGCGATTTTGGTCCGGAATTCGCTACCCGCTATCAGGGTTTGCGCCATGACTCCGGCGACCCGGTGGAATGGGGTGAAAAAGCCATCGCCCATTATCAGAAGCTGGGCATCGATCCGCTGAGCAAAGTGCTGGTCTTCTCCGATAATCTCGATCTCGCCAAAGCGGTCGATTTGTATCGCCACTTCGCCTCGCGGGTGAAATTGAGCTTTGGTATCGGCACCCGTTTAACCTGCGATCTGCCGCAGGTTAAACCGCTCAATATCGTGATTAAGCTGGTGGAATGTAACGGCAAACCGGTGGCGAAACTCTCCGACAGCCCGGGGAAAACCATCTGCCACGATAAGGCCTTCGTCCGCGCCCTGCGCGAGGCGTTCGACCTGCCGCCGATTAAAAAGGCAAGCTAAAAAACATGGCCCGACGGCATTCTGCTATCGGGCCAATCAATATCACTCCTGCGGCAGACGGGTTCTGACGACCTCGGCAAAATACTCCGCGCCAGTTAGCAATATCTCATCATTAAAGTCGTAGCAGGCATTATGCAACGGTGTATTGCCCTGAGCATCTGAACTATCGCCGTTGCCTAAAAAGATGAAACAGCCGGGGATTTTTTGCAGAAAAGCGCCAAAATCCTCCGAAATCATCATCTGTGCGACGTTGCCGTCCACCTTCTCAGCCCCTACCACGTTAATCGCAGCGGTGACCGCCACATCAACGCATTGCTGCCAGTTCACCGTTGGCGCAAATTCATGGGTATAGCTGAACTGGCACGTCGCACCGTGCATCGCGCAAATCGCTTCGCTAATGGTACGCATTCGTTCTTCGAGCTGCATCTGCACCTCCGGTGCAAAGCTGCGCGTATCCCCTTTGATTTCGACGTGCGTCGGAATCGCATTGCGGATGCCATCGGTGTGCAGTTCAGTACAGGAAATGACCGCTGGCACGTTCGGATCAACATTTCGCGAAACAATTGTCTGCAAAGCCAGGATGATTTCCGCCGCAATGACCAGCGGATCTTTCGCCATATGCGGCCGCGCCGCATGCGCTCCCTGCCCTTTAATATGAATAATAAAGTTATCTTCACTGGCCATAATGCCGCCGACTCGCGTGGCGATAGTCCCGGCTTTCATACCCGGCATATTATGCAGACCGTAGATTTCCTCTATGCCAAAGCGTTCAATAACGCCATCGTCCATCATCGCTCTGGCGCCATAGCCAGGCTCCTCAGCAGGCTGAAAAACAAAGCAGACCGTGCCGTTAAAATTCTGCCGCTGCAATAGCAACTGCGCCGCGCCCAGCGCAATGCAGGTATGACCATCATGTCCGCAGCCGTGCATCCGCTCGGCGGTCATGGAGCGGTAAGACCAGTCTCCCTGTTCGGTCAATTGAATGGCATCGATATCGGCACGAATAGCAATAACGCCCTTCCCGTCGCCGCATTTCAATCTCCCCACCACCCCGGTTTTGCCAATATCGCGGTGCACCTCAATGCCCATAGCTTCGAGCTTTTCGGCAATAAACCGTGAAGTATTCTGCTCCTCGAAGGCGCTTTCCGGATGGGCATGCAAATAGTGACGCCAGGCGATAAGCTGCTGCTTTAACTGTCGCTGATTCATTCTCTGCTCCTGTAAACATTAGTCCATACGCTGGGCGCGCTGTAAAACCACCTGCAGCAGCACATTGGCGCCAGCAATCAGATCTTTGGCTGCGCTATGTTCTTTGACGTTATGGCTAATGCCATCGACGCAGGGGACAAAAATCATCCCGGCGGGACATACCGACGCCATAAATTGTGCATCGTGTCCGGCGCCGCTTGGCAAACGTCGGTAACTGAGCGCCTGACGCTCCGCCTCGGCTTCCACCGCATTGACGATCTCATCGGCAAAAATGACCGGATTAAAGCGCACCAGTGAGCGGCTGGTTATCTCCACGCCCTCTTCCTGCGACGTTTTCGCGACAAATTCGGCCAATTGCTGCTCCGCCAGACATAAGATCGCATTATCGGTATTGCGGAGATCCACTGACATGACGACATGGTTGGGAATGACGTTGATTAGATTAGGCTTCACGCTGAAATGTCCAACGGTAGCTACTTGATCACCACCAAGGCTTAGCGCCAGCTCACGGGCAAAAACAGCGATTTTCGCAGCCGCCAGCCCGGCATCACGTCTCATGGACATTGGGGTAGTACCCGCATGATTCGATACGCCTCTTAGGGTAAATTCCTGCCACGAAATACCCTGTACGCCGGTAACCACGCCAATATCAATCTGCTCTTTATCAAGAATTGGTCCCTGTTCGATATGCAGCTCAACGTAGCTATCTACCGCCATATCTCCCGGCTGACGTTCGCCTTTATAACCAATGTTACGCAGCGCTTCATCGAGCGTGATACCGTCGAGATCTTTTGCCGCGAGCGCCTGCGCCAACGGATACTCGCCGGCAAACACCACGCTGCCCATCATATCGGGCTGAAATCGCACCCCCTCCTCGTTAGTAAAGAAGGTTACCGCCAACGGTCGTCGGGTGCGGATCCCGGCATCCTGGAGGGTGGCAATCACCTCAAGGCCGGCCATAACGCCGTAGTTGCCATCGTATAACCCACCGGTGGCGACGGTATCGATATGTGACCCCATCATCACCATCGGCAACGTCTCCTCGCCGTGATAAACGCCGGTGACATTACCGATAGCATCAATTGACACGCTCAGGCCCAGCGCCTTCATGCGGGCTACAACAAAGTCCCTGCCGGCTTTATCTTCGGCAGTCGCTGCCAGGCGGCATACGCCGCCGCCTGGCAGCGCACCATGTTCGCCAAGTGCATACAGGGAATCGATAAGCCGTTGGCCGTTAATCTGCAGATAATGACTCATAAAACATCTCGCTAATAATGGTGGTTATTGGAACATGCCGTAAAAAATGGCAGATACGGTGATAAGCCCAATCAGGGTGACGAAAACGTTGCTCGCTTTACCGCGCCAGGGGGCAAGCACCGGTAATTTATGAATGGCGTACATAGGCAACAGCAGCAGAATTGCCGCCCCGGTGGGACCGCTGATGCATTCGATAATACCGAGGATACTGGGGTTCTTGTACGCGGCGAACCAGCAGGTAAGCACCATAAACACCAGGATGACCGCGTCGACGAGGCGAATACCAGGTTTTTTACCGCGTGCCGCGGCGGCCTCCAGAATCAGGTCGCGCAGCGATTCATAGGCGCCGATGTAGTGGCCAAGAAATGATTTAGTAATAGCGACAAAGGCGATAATCGGCGATAGCCAGGCAATAATCGGTGTATCGTACTGATTGGCCAGATAGGACAAAATCGACAGATTCTGGGCTTTGGCTTCCGCCAGTTGCTGCGGCGACAGGCTTAACACGCAGCTGAGAACAAAAAACAGCACCACCACCGTCATGAGCAGGATACCGTAGCGCTGGATCTGCGCACATTTACCCTCAGCGAGCGCCAGACCGTAACGCTGCTTCTGGCGCACCACCATCGGCGAAATGATGGGATAGTGGTTAAACGACATCACCAGTACCGGGAAGGTCATCCACAGGGATAACATGATCCCCTGCCCATCGCCCGTGGCGCTGAAGCTTACGGTTTGCAAAATTGCGCCGTTCCAGTGCGGAATCAGAAAAAGTGCCATAAAAATAAGCGAGATGATGAAGGGATAAACCAGGGTGCTCATCACCCGCATTATCAAACGCTGTCCGAAACGGACGATAAACATCAGCCCGAGGATCAGAACGATGGCCACCAGCGACCGGGGAGGCTCGGCCATTGCCAACTGGTGGGTGATAAAGCTCTGCGCGGTGTTGGTGATAGCCACCGCATACATAATCAGAATGGTATAGACGGCGAAGAAATAGATGACGGTAAATACTTTTCCCGCCAGCGCGCCAAAATGCTCGCCAATAACATCGGTAATACTGCTTTCCGGCGTATTGGAAGAGTAAATGAATCTCGCCAGACCGCGGTGAGCCAGATAAGTAATAGGAAAAGCGAGGACAAAAACAATCAGAAGCGGCCAGAAGCCGCCAATTCCGGCATTAATCGGCAGAAACAGCACCCCGGCGCCAATGGCGGTACCGAACAGGCCAAGGACCCAAACGGTATCTTCGCTATGCCACTTTGCGGGATCGGAATATCCTTTATTGATAATTATATTTTCAGTATTCATCGGTCAGGTTCTCTCTATGCATGACGCGAAAGCGCGTATGTTTTCGTTATGAGTCAGAACGCTTGTCATACCGAGGGCTTGTAGGGTAGGTAAGATGGCCCCCTTGTTATTGTCGATAGCGCTCAACCATTACGGCCAAACCAGACGATGTCTTCATAGACATCGGGTGATGTATCTCCTTCCGTGCTGATTAACAGAACCTGTGCATCGGCATTCAGGCGCAGCGATTCGGCAAGCTCGCGATACGCCGGTTGAGTCATCAGCGCATAAAGCACTCCTGTGCCAATAGCGCCGGATTCCCCGGAGACAAAAGGTTCGTCAGTACCTGGTCGCGGAGCGGCCAACAGGCGCATGCCGTTGGCCGCCAGACAATCGTCGGCGGAAATAAAACAGGTGGCATGGTCGCGGAGCATTGGCCAGCTGGTGATGTTAGGTTCACCACAGGCAAGCCCGGCCATCAGAGTTGACATATCCCCGCCGACGCTGTGCGGCAGTCCGTCATTAATGGTTGCCGAGCGATACAGGCAGTTCGCCTTGTGCGGCTCAACGATGATGATGGTGGGAGCCTGCTGCTGCATCTTTTCGATGAAATATCCCATGATGCTACCGGCAAACGACCCGACCCCGGCTTGTAAAAACAGATGCGTCGGCATCGGCGCTCCGCTTTCTGCCAGCTGCTGCCAGATTTCAACAGCGAGGGTCATATAGCCTTGCATGATCCATGTGGGGATCTGCTCGTAGCCCTGCCAGGCGGTATCCTGGAGTAGAACCCATCCCTGCTCGCGCGCGGTTTTGGCCGCCAGCCGAACTGTGTCGTCGTAGTTCAGTTCAGTAATCGTGCATTCGGCGCCATGCCGGCGAATATTCTGCGCGCGTACCGGCGACGAGCCCTTTGGCATATACACCACCGCACGCAGCCCAAGCTGCTCAGCCGCCCACGCCACGCCACGTCCGTGGTTACCGTCGGTAGCAGTCACAAATACGATGTCCTTGATACGCGCCTTAATCACTGGTGAATTAAGCTCGGCAAAGCTCAACGTATTAATATCTCGCTCAAGCAGAGCGGCGAGATATTTCCCCATCGCATAGGACCCGCCGAGTCCTTTAAACGCATTCAAACCGAATCGCTGCGCTTCATCTTTTATATGGATCGATCCCAGCCCCAGCCGCTGGCTTAAAAATTCCAGCTTACGCAGCGGCGTGACCCGGTAATCAGGAAATTTTTGATGGAATGCCAGCACTTCGTTCCCCACGCTTTCATTCAGCAGACTCAAGTCTGCTCCCTGGCCATAGGGCTGCCGCCGGGCGTTAAGTTGAAATTTAATTGTGTCCACTATTCAGGCACCTCTATTTTCATATCGTCCTGCGACGATAACGTTATTTGCGACCATTCCGCCTAAACGACGGGTGCACGGATCCGTGCGGCCTGAGACAGGACGGTCGCTTTAAATTGGTTAAGTCAGAATGTGAGAGGCTTTTTGTCGCGATATACCGCTTTCCCACTGCCTGTGATGGTACACTGCGCCCGGCGGTTAATTGGCGCAAAGTTGCCCATCGCGCCGCAATTTTCACTCTGTTTTATCATTCTCACGCAACAACGTTGCATTAGTGAGGTTGATCACAGGCTTGCAGGACGAGATATATGATGAAACTTGACGCATGGGATAAAAAAATTCTTACGCTCTTGCAGCGTAATAATCGCTTGTCGCAACGGGAGATCGCCGATCGGATCAGCCTGTCTCCTTCGGCAGTCAATCGGCGTATCGCTGCACTGGAGGATGCAGGAGTGATTAAAGGCAGTGTTAGCTTAGTGGACGCCAGTAAAGTGGGAAGACCGATCACCATTATGGTGCAGGTGACCATTGAGAATGAACGTCTCGATCTGCTTGAGGAGGATAAACAGCGTTTCGTAACCTGTCCGCAAGTGCAGCAGGTCTACTATGTCACTGGCGACTTCGATTTTCTGCTCGTGATCAACGTCCGTGATATGGCGGAATACGAAGCGCTAACCCGTGAACTCTTTTTTGCCTCGGGAAATATCAAGTCTTTCCGGACCATCGTGTCGATGCAAAATGCGAAGCAGGAAATGACGGTCATTATCGAGTAAGTCGTGTAAAAGTCGACATGGGGAGCCAAAGAACGCCCCGGAGGTGTATTTATTTCCGAAATCCACCCTTCCCTGTGCGAAATCTACTTGTCTGATGGAAGATGACAGGTAACATAGATATCCCCCCGCTGTTGGGGGAAGAGACTTTTTTATTGGACTACATAGAGAGATTATTATGAGCGTTGTGCCTGTAGCCGACGTACTCCAGGGCCGCGTTGCCGTTGACAGCGAAGTCACGGTCCGCGGATGGGTGCGTACCCGCCGAGATTCTAAAGCTGGCTTTTCATTCCTCGCCGTCTATGACGGTTCCTGCTTTGATCCTGTACAGGCCGTTATTAATAATTCTCTGCCCAATTACAATCAGGAAGTGCTGCGTCTGACCACCGGTTGCTCGGTGATTGTCACCGGTAAAGTCGTGGCTTCCCAGGGCCAGGGTCAAAGCTTTGAGATCCAGGCGACCAGCGTGGAAGTCACCGGCTGGGTGGAAGACCCGGACACCTACCCGATGGCGGCCAAGCGCCACAGCATCGAGTATCTGCGTGAAGTAGCGCACCTGCGTCCGCGCACCAACCTGATTGGCGCGGTAGCTCGCGTGCGTCATACCCTGGCGCAGGCGCTGCACCGTTTCTTCGACGAACAGGGCTTCTTCTGGGTTTCCACCCCGCTGATCACCGCTTCCGATACCGAAGGCGCCGGCGAAATGTTCCGCGTGTCGACGCTGGATCTGGAAAACCTGCCGCGTAACGATCAGGGCAAAGTCGACTTCGATAAAGACTTCTTTGGTAAAGAGTCGTTCCTGACCGTATCCGGCCAGCTGAACGGCGAGACCTATGCCTGCGCACTGTCGAAAATCTACACCTTCGGCCCAACCTTCCGCGCCGAAAACTCCAACACCAGCCGCCACCTGGCGGAGTTCTGGATGCTGGAGCCGGAAGTCGCCTTCGCGAGCCTCAACGATGTTGCTGGTCTGGCGGAAGCGATGCTCAAGTACGTCTTTAAGGCGGTACTGGAAGAGCGTGCGGATGACATGCAGTTCTTCGCCGAGCGCGTAGACAAAGACGCTATCGACCGTCTGCAGCGTTTCGTCTCCGCTGATTTTGCTCAGGTGGATTACACCGATGCCGTCACTATCCTGGAAAACTGCGGTAAGCAGTTTGAGAACCCGGTTTACTGGGGCGTGGATCTCTCCTCCGAGCACGAGCGTTATCTGGCTGAAGAACACTTCAAAGCGCCGGTGGTGGTGAAAAACTACCCGAAAGACATTAAGGCGTTCTACATGCGCCTTAACGAAGACGGTAAAACCGTCGCGGCAATGGATGTCCTGGCGCCGGGTATCGGCGAGATCATCGGTGGTTCCCAGCGTGAAGAGCGTCTCGACGTGCTGGACGCACGTATGGCAGAGATGGGGCTCAACAAAGAAGACTATTGGTGGTATCGCGACCTGCGCCGCTACGGCACCGTACCGCACTCCGGCTTCGGTCTGGGCTTCGAACGCCTCATCGCTTACGTCACCGGCGTGCAGAACGTCCGCGATGTCATTCCGTTCCCGCGTACCCCGCGCAACGCGACATTCTAAGTTTTTCTGACATCAACCTGAAAGGCCAGCGCAAGCTGGCCTTTTTTTATGTCAATTACTGTTAGCAAAATTCAACAAACTTAAACATCAAGGCCTGGAAATCACATTTATGTTACGCACTGTTTCGGTGCACACCGGTGATGCAGATCGCACTTTATGTTCATATCAGAGCAAAACCCCTGATAAATTTGCTCATTTTTTAACCATGCGCCGCACGTCTTGCCAAGACAGAGGCTGAATAAAAAGAAGACGAATTCAACACATAAAATGAACGAATTGCCGCTTATCCAAATTAATCATAAATAATTCATATAGATAGATAAGCAATGGCGTTTTACCTCATCAGGTGGAACGGAATTTTGATTAAGTTCACAAAGTTCCCCAAAATACACATTTAGTTACATGATTTTTCGTTTTGTTACTCATATGAGATATTCGTAGCATTTTCCGGCTAGCGAAACGTTGTCGCGGATGGAAAGATGCCTTCAGACACCAAACTCTCATCAATGGTTCTGTAAGTTTTTATTGACAGAACTTATTGACGGCAGTGGCACGTGTTCATATAAAAAATATTAATGAGGGTAATAAATAATGATGAAGCGCAATATTCTGGCAGTGGTGATCCCTGCCCTGCTGGTAGCCGGTGCAGCCAACGCTGCAGAAATCTATAACAAAAACGGCAACAAACTGGACTTCTACGGGAAAATGGTCGGCGAGCACGTCTGGACCACCAATGGCGACACCAGCAGCGACGATACCACCTATGCCCGTATCGGCCTGAAAGGCGAAACTCAGATCAACGATCAGCTGACCGGTTACGGCCAGTGGGAATACAACATGGATGCGTCCAACGTTGAAGGTTCCCAACCGACGAAAACCCGTCTGGCGTTCGCGGGTCTGAAAGCGGGCGAATACGGTTCATTCGACTACGGCCGTAACTACGGCGCGATCTACGATGTCGAAGCAGCAACCGATATGCTGGTTGAATGGGGCGGCGACGGCTGGAACTACACCGACAACTACATGACCGGCCGTACCAACGGCGTGGCAACCTACCGTAACTCTGACTTCTTTGGTCTGGTTGACGGCCTGAGCTTCGCGCTGCAGTACCAGGGTAAAAACGACCACGACCGTGCGGTTCGCAAGCAGAATGGCGACGGCTTCAGCACCGCAGCCACCTACGCGTTCGACAACGGTATCGCGCTGTCTGCAGGCTACTCCGGCTCCAACCGTAGCGTCGATCAGAAAGCTGACGGCAATGGCGACAAAGCCGAAGCCTGGGCAACCTCTGCAAAATATGACGCCAACAACGTCTATGCAGCGGTCATGTACTCTCAGACCTACAACATGACTCCGGAAGAAGATAACCACTTCGCGGGCAAAACCCAGAACTTTGAAGCTGTCGTACAGTATCAGTTCGACTTCGGCCTGCGTCCGTCCATCGGTTACGTGCAGACCAAAGGTAAAGACCTGCAGTCACGTGCTGGCTTCTCCGGCGGCGATGCGGATCTGGTTAAATACATCGAAGTGGGTACCTGGTACTACTTCAACAAGAACATGAACGTCTACGCTGCGTATAAATTCAACCAGCTGGACGACAACGATTACACCAAAGCGGCTGGCGTAGCCACCGACGACCAGGCGGCCGTGGGTATCGTTTACCAGTTCTAATCTGCAGTACACCCCTTCGTGATATGCCTTCAAAGCAGGACTTCGGTCCTGCTTTTCTGTTTTCGTGAGGCAAAGATCGTATCTTTCGAAAACCTTCTCGCTTTTTATCGCAAACGGTTGGCAATTCGTTATTCTCCCGTTAACCTGATAGCGGATTTCCCTTCAGTAATCACAATGGAACCTCGTCATGTTTGAGAACATTACCGCCGCCCCAGCCGACCCGATTTTAGGTCTGGCCGATCTGTTTCGTGCCGATGACCGCCCTGAAAAAATTAACCTCGGAATTGGTGTTTACAAGGATGAAACCGGTAAAACACCCGTTCTGACCAGCGTCAAGAAAGCAGAGCAGTACCTGCTGGAAAATGAAACGACTAAAAACTATCTGGGCATCGATGGTATTCCTGAATTTGGTCGCTGCACCCAGGAGCTGCTGTTCGGTAAAGGCAATGCGATTATCGCTGATAAACGCGCCCGTACTGCGCAGACCCCAGGCGGTACTGGCGCTCTGCGTGTCGCGGCTGACTTCCTCGCCAAAAACACCGACGTGAAACGCGTGTGGGTGAGCAACCCAAGCTGGCCGAACCACAAGAGCGTGTTTACCTCTGCCGGGCTGGAAGTGCGCGAATATACCTACTACGACGCCGCTAACCATGCGCTGGACTTTGAGGGTCTGCTGGCCAGCCTGACCGAAGCCCAGGCCGGCGACGTGGTGCTGTTCCACGGCTGCTGCCACAACCCGACCGGTATCGATCCGACGCTCGACCAGTGGCAGCAGCTGGCTCAGCTGTCAGTGGAAAAAGGCTGGCTCCCGCTGTTTGATTTCGCCTACCAGGGCTTCGCCCGCGGTCTGGAAGAAGATGCTGAAGGTCTGCGCGCCTTTGCTGCGCTGCACAAAGAGCTGCTGGTCGCCAGCTCCTACTCGAAAAACTTTGGCCTGTACAATGAGCGCGTCGGCGCCTGCACGCTGGTCGCCACCGATCAGGAGGCCGTGGACCGCGCATTCAGTCAGATGAAATCGGTGATCCGCGCCAACTACTCCAACCCGCCTGCGCATGGCGCCTCCGTGGTCGCCACCATTCTGAGCAACGATGCGCTGCGTGCGATCTGGGAGCAGGAGCTGACCGATATGCGCCAGCGCATCCAGCGTATGCGCCTGCTGTTCGTCAACACCCTGCAGGAGAAAGGCGCGAGCCGCGACTTCAGCTTTATCAGCCAGCAGAACGGCATGTTCTCATTCAGCGGCCTGACTAAAGAGCAGGTGCTGCGCCTGCGTGAAGAGTTCGCCATCTATGCGGTTGCTTCCGGACGTATCAACGTGGCCGGGATGACGCCTGACAATATGGCGCCGCTGTGCGAAGCCATCGTCGCAGTACTGTAAGCGACAGCGTGCTCTAAGCGAGATAAAAGAAAAAGGCCGCGAATGCGGCCTTTTTTATGTGTTCGCGTCATGTCTGTTACCAGACCGGCATCTCATCCTGCAGGAACGGGTTGTTACGACGTTCCTCACCCAGCGTCGACAGCGGACCATGGCCGGGAATAAAGGTCACGTCATCGCCCAGCGGCAACAGCTTATCCTTAATGGCCGCAATCAACTGTCCATGGTCGCCGCGTGGAAAATCGCTGCGCCCCACCCCGCCTTTAAAAATCACGTCTCCGGAAATGAGCAATCGGGAAGCGTCATCAAAGAAGACAACGTGACCCGGCGTATGGCCCGGACAGTGCAGTACCTGCAGCGCCACATTCCCTACATTGACCACATCGCCTTCATTGAGCCAGCGATCCGGACGCAGCGGCTGGCAATCCTCCAGGCCGAACATCCGGCTTTGCGCCGGCAATCCTTCCAGCCAGAACTCATCTTCTTTTTCCGGACCAATAACCGGTACGCCATAATGCTGCGCCAGTTCCGCAGCGGCGCCGACGTGATCGAGATGGCCATGCGTCAGCAGGATCTGCATCAGCGTGACGCCCGCCTCCGCCACCACCGCTTTGATACGTTCAGCATCGCCGCCAGGATCGACCAGCGCCGCCAGGCGGGTTTGTTCGCACCAGATGAGAGAACAGTTCTGCGCGAACGCGGTAACCGGAATAATACGATAGTTCATGACGCTCCTTTCGTTACCAGTGCCTTACGGGACCGGTATCAATATGCACAAAGTTACTACGTGGGTAATATCCTACACCACCTGCGCGCATAGATAACGCCGCTTTGCGAATATTGCTTAACGAAATACCTTCAATATGGAAATCCATTGCCTGCCCCTTGGTGTGATAGCTGTGTTTTGCCACACCACGGCTTCGTGCGCGAAGCTCATCATTGGTATCGAGGGAACGATAACCAGAAATAAGCTGGACAGGTTTGTTGGTGCCAAGCAATCCCTGCAACCGATAAAGATGATCGAACAGATTTGGATCGATGGACTTAATTTTATTCGCGCGGTAATCACGGAAAAAATGATTAAGTCTTGCTAATTCATCCTGAATATAGCCTCTGCCATCGAAAAACTCCGCCTTGAGCGATTCACCGGTATGCAGGTTATTCAGCGTCAAAATACGCGGACGGGGGGTCGAGAGGGTGGCAAATGCCGGCGCAGGGAGAATGGCGGCAGCACCCAGCGCAGCACCACCCAACGCCAGCAATCTGCGGCGATTAGCGTCAAATTTGTCCATGATAATCAGGTCTACAGTCAATGAATCGTTATATACTTTTTCCGCATCGCGCGAGGCTAACCGCCAGCTCGCCATCGCTCGCCACAGCCGTGATGCTGTCCGGCAAAGGAGAGCGTTCGCGCTGACTGCGCTACGCATTGAGCGGAATGATATGTATATGCACTTCTGGCGCACGAAAGGCACCTTACCGGGCATTATTGCCAACGTCAAGGCAGCCTCACCCCAGGAAAATCGGGCGCTGCAGAGGAGCAGCGCCCTTTTTTACCCAGTGCTAGGACAACAAAATCCATTGAACTACTTCATTTACCTGATTAATTGTTCAGCTTTCGTCAGAATTTGTGCACTGGATCGCGCGGTGAGATCGTAATTGTAAATATCTGTTCGATATTGTGTACGTCCATCAGCGTCCACAAAAGCCGTTAAGTAATATAAATTCACCGGTATATTTTGCCGAATATTGACATAGCGCGTGTCCCCTTGCTTCAGGGCATCGGAAATACGCGTGTCGTTCCAGCCCGCGTCCTGCAGCAACATATTGGCCAGCTCCGAGGCCTTATTGACGCGTACGCAGCCGGAGCTGAGCGCGCGAACATCTTTCTGGAACAGATTATGGTTCGGCGTATCGTGCAGATAAATAGCATCTGAACTCGGCATATTAAACTTGTAGCGGCCCAGTGAGTTACGCGCTCCAGGCGCCTGCTGAAAACGGAACGGTAAATTATTCTCGGTGATGGTCGACCAGTCGACCCGATAAGGATCGATGGTCTCTTTACTGTTCCAGCCGCGCATCACGGTGTAGCCATGCTGCTCCAGATAGCCTGGATTGTTACGCACCTTCGGCAGGATATCTTTGCGCGCCAGCGTCGGCGGCACGTTCCACGGTGGATTGACCACCACGTTGTTCAGCGCGCTGCTCATCATTGGCGTTTTGCGGTCCGGACGCCCGACGATCACCCGCGAGGCCAGCACCTGGCTGCCATCCTGGTAATAGACCAGCGAGAAAGCGGGAATATTCACCATAATGCCGGTCGACAGTTTGCCCGGTAGCAGGCGTAAACGCTGAATATTCAAGGCCAGCACCCCCGCACGCTGCGCGGAAGAGACGTTGAGCCAGTCGCGGGTGGACTGGCCAATGACGCCATCCGCACCCAGCCCCTGCATGGCCTGAAAGCGCTTAACCCCCTCCACCAGCTGGCGATCGTACACGCCGCGCGCCGCGGGTTTGCTCTTTTTCTTCGCCGACGGGCTCACCACATCGCCGGGCAGAACGATATTGGCGGTATTGTCCAGCATCCCGGTACGCTGGAGGATCTCGCGCAGGGCACCGATATCATTGCTCCATTCGCCGGGGCGCAGCGAGCCGCTACCGGTCATCTGCGGCCACGGGCGAGAATCAGCCACCAGCGCCAACAACGACTGGTGCATGGCCTCATACTGCGGATGATGCGGCGCCAGGCCAGCGATAAACGCTGGCAGGGAGCCATTGTCCAGCGCCAGCTGCCACTGGTTAATCACCGATAGCGGCGGGGTCGCCATCTTGTACGGCGTCGAGCTATATAGCCAGCGGGTCCCCTGGGTGGGGATGCCGCTGATAAAGTGCAAATAGCCCATCATGGCATCCGACAACACCACATCGCGCGCCATGCCGCTGACGGCGGGATCGGTCAGCAGGCTGACCCAGGTGGTAAACTGCGGCTGAAAACCGGCGATGGCGATCTCCGCCAGCTGCTGCTGGAACGCCTGCACCGCCTCGCGGTTCTCCCACATCGGTTTCATATCCCTGGCGGCGTACAGCGACACCAGCGGATTGATAAAGACAGGTTTGTACCCTGCCGGCAACAGCGCCTCGATCTGGGCGCGACTGTTTGCGGCCGCCTCCATCGACAGCGGCTGCTCACCGGCCAGCTTCGCGACCGCCGGCGATTGCCCATCGCTTTGCGTCAGCGCGACGGAAAGCTCTCCAGGCGTAGCGGAGCTATCACCAGGTACGACTTCAGGCTCTGCGGCCTGGACATTGAACAGCGGAGCAAATGCCAGTGCCAGGCTCAGGCTGAGCGCTGACAATGGACGACCATACCGTTTCTTTAGCAACATCCCTTGCCCCCTGTTGTCACACATTGCCGCCCACAAATTAGTGGGCTTTATCACAGTATATAAAGACGAAAAGGCTTTTGCCTTACCTAATGTAAAGAAGCTTAAAGATTATACCACCCAGACATACCAGGCTGGATAGCAAAAAGGGCAACTTAACGTTGCCCTTTTCAGCGCTTAGCCGCCAGAATTTAGCCGCAGCCTCAGGAGGCGTCGGCCGTACCCGGCAGTGCTTCCGGTACCGGTGCGGCAAAACCGCGCAGGCCGACAACGTGTACGTGTTCGTGATTATTAAACACTTTACGCACCAGTTTATAGGTCGTGCCTTTTTCCGGGCTGATATTTTCCGGCGCCGCGATAATCAGCTGCATCTCCAGACGTTCGCACAGCTCGAACAACGTGGCGATGGAGCGGGCGTCGAGACGCGCCGCTTCATCGAGGAACAGCAGACGGCAAGGCGAGATATCCTTGCCGCGCAGGCGACGAGACTCATCTTCCCAGCTCTGCACCACCATTACCAGAATCGACATCCCGGTACCGATCGCTTCCCCGGTCGACAGCGCGCCGGACTCCGCGCGCAGCCAGCCGTCGGAGCCGCGGTTAACTTCCACTTCCATCTCCAGATAGTTGCGGTAGTCGAGTAGCTCTTCGCCGATGGTTTGCGGCGTGCGCTGCCCCATGTCGATCTGCGGGTTGAGGCGCTGATACAGCTTGGCCAGCGCTTCCGAGAAGGTCAGGCGATTGCTGTTAAACAGATCCTGATGTTGCTCATGCTGTTCAGACAGGACATCCAGCAGCGTCGAGTGGGTCTCGCGCACGTTGACGTTCAGACGCACGCTGTTGACCTGGCCGAACGAGACGCTCTGCAGCCCCTGGTTGAGCATCCGGATACGGTTCTGCTCACGCTGAATGGTTTTGCGAATAATGTTCGCCACGCTGCGGGAACTGATCGCCAGCTTCTGTTCGCGGTTGGTCAGCTCTTCGGTCAGACGACTGAGCTCGATCTCCATCTGCTCGATCGCTTCCACCGGGTCATCGGTACGAATAATATCCTGACGGATACGCTCACGCAGATGCTGATAGACGGCGACGAAGAACTGGATTTTGCGCTCCGGACGTTTCGGATCTTCCGATATACGCAGCACGTCGCGCAGATGTTCGTTATCGGCGACCGCCAGACGCAGCGCACCGAGCGCCTTATCCGACATCGAACGCAGTTCGTCGGCAGAGAGATAGGCCAGCTCGCGGCGATGCAGACGACGTTCGACGCCGTTGTCTTTCACCAGACGCATCACCGCGCACCAGCCCGCCTTGGCGCTGACAACCTGCTCACGCATTTCGCAGTAATCGCGTTCCAGCTTGCGCAGTTTACGGGTCAGGTTGTCCATTTCCGCTTCGCAGAAGGTCAACGCTTTTTCCAGCTGATTGCGACGGGAGCGGTTGTTGCTCAGCTGCGTGTGCAGCTCGTCACGACGCTGACGCGCGCGCTCTTCCGCCCCGGCATCGGCGCGCACGCCGATATCCTGCAGCTCTTTATACAGATCGTTGAGCAGCTCTTTTTTGGTGTCATACGAGCTCTTCAGCGAGGCCAGCACCTGGTTGTACTGGTTCAACTGCGCAACGTGGCTACGCATCGCTTCGCGCGCGCGGCTACGCTCAGATTCCGCTTGTTGCAGACGCTGGCGCAGCTTCTCGTTGAGATCGCTGTTGCCACTGAGCATCTCCGCCGAATCGGAGTAGCTGAAGTGGGCCCGGCGCTGCACGACTTCCGCCAGCGCGAAAGCCTGCTGACGCGCATCGCGCTGGGTTTGCTGCGCATAGGCGTAATCTTCTTTCAGCTGCTCAAACTGCTCCGGATCGCTCTGCAATACCGAGACGATCGGCTCCAGCTTCGCCAGTTGATTGCCATGCTGCTGAATAAAGCGCACTGCCTCCTGCGCTTCGTCCAGACGTTCCTGGATCTCGTCCACGCGGTCAGCCAGCGTATCATCCGCCAGCAGGTTCAGGCGCGGCAGCAGGCGGTTGAGCGCCGACACGCCCTCTTTCGCCTGCTCATACTGCACGCGGTTCTGTTGGTTATCGCTCTCATGGGCGTTCAGCGCACGCTCCAGCTCGCCGCGGCGGCTGTTAAGCTTGCGGATCTCTTCTTCCGGATCGTCCTCGAAAGCCACCGCCAGATGGCTGCCAATGAAGCGGCTGAAAGCCTGGTGAAGACGCTGGGTTTTCTGCACGTCGAACGACAGGGTCGCGAAACGCTCGGAGAGACTCTCACGCTCAGCATGCAGTGTTTCGATGCGATTTTCGCGCGCCGCGCGACCAAACAGCGGCAGCGTTGGGAAACGTGAATAACGCCACTGGCGGTCGGCAATCTTCACCACCACCGCTTTTTCCAGCTCGTCAACGCTGAACACGCTGTCGTCGAAGGACTGCGGATCGCCTTCGATCAGATACAGGTCTTCCGGACAATCTTCCAGCCCTTCGAGCTGCTCCGCCACCTGCGACAGATCCGGCACCACGATCGCATGGCGCGATGGGCCATACAGCGCGGAGAAGTACGGCGCATCTTCGAGGCTAACGTCGTCATAAATTTCCGACAACAGGACGCCGCCAAAGCGCTCCGCCAGCGCGTTCAGACGCGGGTCTTCAGAGCCGCCCGGCTGACTGAGTCGCTCGATCTCTTCGTCGATGGCACGCTTGCGGGCGCCGACCTCGTCACGTTCAACGATAGCCTCGCGCTCGCGCTCCAGCAGCTGCTGCAGGTATTCGGTGACCTCCTGGCCGGACTCAAACTGTTCGCCGCTCTGCTCGCACAGCTGGTTGAGGCTGTTTTGCGCCGCCAGCCAGATCGGCGCCCGGCGCATCAGCGTCTGGGTGCGCGACTGCAGTTGCTCCAGCTCCTGACGCAAGGTCATGCGCTGTTCCTGAGCGTTAGAGACGCTGTCGGCCAGCGACGCGATGCGCGCTTCCAGCTCCTGATGCAGCGTTTCCAGATCGTCGATATCGTAGCGTTTGCCCTGGCGTTTGCAGAACTCAGCCAGCTGACGCTCGGCGTCCTGCTGCTCGCGCAGACGCTGTTCCAGCTCGTTGAGACGGCTGCGCAGCCCCTGCGCCTGCTCGGCCTGATGGCGCTGGTTAACGCCGTCGCGCAGCAATTCGCGCGCCACGTCCCAGGCTTCATTACGCGCCAGCGGGCCGTTAATCGCCGCCACCAGCTGGTACGCCTGTTCGAACTGGCTGTGCGCGGTTTGCGCCACGCTCATTTTCTGTTCCAGCGACAGCATTTTCTCCGTCGCTTCCTGCTCTTTCGCCTGGAAGGTTTCCAGCCACTCGTCGGCGCTCTCAGGCGTCAGATCCGGCAGATGGCACAGCGCCTTCGCGCGCTCCAGCGCCTGCAGCGCCTGGTTATACTGAATGGCGCGGGTCTGCTGGACGTCGAGCGCCTGCTGATAGTCGGCGAGCTGGTTTTTCAGCTCATCCACTTCCAGTTCTGCGGCTTCGGCGCGGGCTTCGTTCTCTTCCTGCTGGTCGGTGGCTTCCGCCACCACTTCATTCTGCTCTTCCAGACGGATCTGCAGCTCATCGAGATCCGCTTCGTAGCGCTCAATTTTTTCCTGCTGACGCAGGGCGGTCTGCACCAGGTTCAGGTGATCGCTGGCGGCCTGGTAATCGGCTTCCAGATCGCCCTCCGCGCCGTTGTGCTCCTGCAGCTCGCGCGCCATCTCGACGTGCTTATACTGCTCGGCCGCCAACTGCGAACGCGAGGTAAAGAGATCGCGACGATACTCCAGCGCCTTATCCAGGTGAATGCGCCGCTCGTTGGCGTGACGCATATAGTCCGCCGCCACGTAGTTGGTGGCTTCGCTGATCAGGTGTTTAAACAGATCGCGGTCAGACTGGGTTACGCGAATGGCTTCCAGCGTCATGCGGTTTTCCCGCAGCGCCGCTTCCATATCCTGGAACGCTTTACGCACGCCGCTGTTTTCCGGCAGCAGGTAGTCGCGCAGCGAGCGGGTAATGGTGCTGGAGATCCCGCCGTACAGCGAGGCCTCAATCAGGCGGTAGTATTTGCTACGATCGGAGGCGGAACGCAGACGACGCGCCACCACGCCCAGATCGAACATTAGCGAGTGATATTCGGTGATCGAGTTGAACTGTTTAAACTGGACGCCTTCCATCGCCTCGAGTTTGTCTTTCAGCTCATTGAGACTGACCACGCGCGCCTGACGATCGTTCAGCGTTTCGGTCAACAGCTGGGTCGGCAGGATAGAGGTCGGCAGTCCCTGAATGGCGAACGGTTTAATATCGACTTTACGATCGCGCCCGGCAACCTGCTGCAGGCGCACGCCGACCACCACGCGCTGGTGGCGGGAGTTGATCACATCGAGTACCGAGTAACACACCCCGGCGCGCAGCTTACCGTGCAGGCCTTTATCGCGTGAGCCGCTGGTGGCCCCCGCTTCGGTGGTGTTACGGAAGTGCAGCAGGGTTAAATCCGGGATCAGCGCCGTGACGAAAGCCGCCATGGTCGTGGACTTACCCGCGCCGTTCCCCCCGGAGAGGGTGGTCACCAGTTCATCAAGATCAAAGGTCCGGGCAAAGAAACCGTTCCAGTTAACCAGCGTTAGCGAGCGAAACTTACCGCGTTCAATCATTACTCTTCCTCCCCGCTATCCGGCTGGTTTTCTTCATTCTCATCATTGAGCTGCAGGTGATTTTCCAGAGCCATCGCTTCCCCGTCGCGGATCAGGCGGCGCTGCGCCTCGCGCGGGTCGTCGCCGGCGCGCACATCGGCGCCAAAGCGGAATACCGATTCGGTAATGCGAAACTTGCTGCTGTCATGGCCCATAAACCACACCATCCCCAGACGGCGCAGGCGGTTAAGCGACGCGCGCATTTTTTCCTGCAGCTTCTGGCGGTCCAGATCCGAACCGGTGGAACGATTGTTCACCAGCTTCAGCAGCCTGGATTCATCCGCCAGGGTCAGCAGCTCGTCATAGAGCTCCTGCTGGGTGAAAATCCCTTCGTTTGCCAGGCGCTCCGGGCTGAGATAGAGATAGCAAAGAATTTTGCCCACCATCATATCCAGCTCCGACAGCACCGAGCGCGAAATCAGCGTGGTGGAGCGCGGGCGCAGATAGAAGAACCCTTCCGGTGCGCGGATCAACTCGACGTTATAGCGAGCGTAAAATTCTTCCAGGTAATCCTGGAAATCCATCAAAAATGCGTGATTATCCAGCTCGTCGAGACCGATATGACGGCCCGCGCGCAGGGCGCTGTCCAGCGCCGGAAATAACGGATTGGCCAACGCCTGCGCCAGCTTAACCGGCATCACTTGTTCAATATTTGTCAATGACATGCGCCTGTACCTTGGCTCCGTAATCATTAATCGGCTGCCATTTTGCCGGCAGTCCGGTGAAATCTGCCTGGGCGACGCCCAGCTGTACCGCCTGATCCACGACGATCCGCGCCACGTCGAAGTGACGTCCGCGCGGATACTGCGCCAGGAACTCCCGCGCCACCAGGCCGAGGTCCAGCGGTATTCCCTTCTCTTTATAGACCGCCAGCTGCGCTTCGATCAGCGCCGCCAGCTGCTCGCGAATTTCGTTAAACTCTTCAAATTCGAGATCCGCCGGCAGTTCGCCGGTGACCTCTTCATCGCGCAGCGCCATCTCTTCATCGCGCATATCCAGCAGACGGTCGGCGTTGGCGTAAGTCAGCGCCCACGGTTCATCAAAATAGGTCTGTACCGACTGGCGCAGACGCTGGGCGAAGACGCGGTTCTTATCCATATCGATAGCGGTACGGATAAACTTGTGCACATGGCGGTCGTAGCCGATCCACAGGTCAATCGCCTGCTGACCCCAGCTGACGATGCGGTCGAGTTTGCTTTGCAGGTCGAATACCAACCGGTCGACAAAATGCAAATCGTCGCGCGCCATGGTCGAATCCTGAATGCGCAGCAGATTCGCCTGCAGTTTATCCCCCGCCGCATCCAGCGTATCCTGCAGTTCGCGCAGGGTGCCAGAGGTTTCCGACAGCAGCAGTTCACAGCTGGAAATCGCCGCGCGCCAGTCTTTATTTAACAACTGTGCGATATCGTCTTTCACCAGCTGCTGCTGCTCATCCATAATGCGCTGCGTCAGGTCGATGCTGTCGAAAATTTCCGCCACGGAATATTTCAGCGGAGCGAAAACATTGCGATGCCAGTGGAACTCATCCCCGCCCTCTTCTGCCGCATCCGCCGCACGCTTCAGCTCGCCAGCGACGATCGACAGCTGCATTGAGAGACGCAGCGTCGAGAATTCACGCTGACGGATATAGTAATCGGTGATCCCGATCCCCAACGGCGTCAGGCGATAGATCGCATTGCCTTCGGTAATTTCGCTGGTAAAGCGGTTCAGCAGACGCTGGCGCACCAAATCGTTGATCGCATTATTGGCGCGCTGGCTGATGGTTTCGCTGGTCTGCTCAAACGCATCACTGACGTGGCGGAACGCATCCACCAGTTCTCCCTCGCTCATTTCCCCTTCCAGCCGTTCGCCGTTCAGCGTGGCGACCGCCAGCAGAAAAGAGAGTCTGTCGACCGGCAGCGAGATAGAAAAATCATTTTTCCTGGCCCAGGCAACCAGTTCGGGGACTGTCTGGGAAAATTCACTCATACTTTATCCTTGCATCTGCGGCTATGAGCCTGGCTCTTAAGCGCGGTGACATGAATATAACGGCCCAGGCTGAGATACGGCTCCTGACGACAGTAGCGCGTTTCCAGCTCCAGCAGCGCCGCATAGCTGTCATGCTGTTGGCGTTTTTCACGCAGATAATCATGAAACACCCGCACGCCGGTTTTGCTGACAATCTGCCAGCCAATCTCTTCCAGCCAGTGATAAACCTGCTGCGGCTCACGCGGATAATCCGGCGACAGCGTGCGTTTTTTCTTTTTTGGCATGCCCAATTGTACGTAATCGAAATTACCGGCCACCATATTGTGCATCAGCAAGCCGTTAGCATTGTAGAACATCAACGACAGCCCACCGCCAGGACGCAGCGTCGACCACAGCGTACGCAGCACCTCCTGGGGCTCCGCCACCCACTCCAGCACCGCATGAAACAGTACCAGATCAACCGGGCTTTCCAAATGCTGCGCAATATCCTGAGCCGCGCATTGTACAAAATGCATGTTGTCGATCACACCTTTATCGACGGCCGCCTGGCGGGCGCGCGCCACCATTTCAGCGGAGAGATCGCACAGCGTCACCTGATGGCCCAGTTGCGCCACTTTAATGGCCGTTTGCCCTTCGCCGCCGCCGGCATCCAGCACCCTCAGCGGTCCCGGCCCCAGCTGCGCCAGCAGCGGTTCCAGATCCTGCCAGAGGATCGCCTGGCGCAGCTGACCTTTTGTGGTGCCGTAAATATTGCGCGAAAACTTTTCAGCAATGTCATCGAAATTGCGATCCTGCACGGGCGACTCCACAAGCCAACACAAAACCGCTATTTTGTCATACCCACGCCGAGAATGAAGCGATCTGTTATAAGATCCGAACATAACTTTGGTTATATGGTTAAAAAAGGAACCATCTGGCATGCTTTTCACGCTAAAAAAGATCGTCGGCGGTCTGCTGTTGCCGCTTCCCGCCCTGCTGTTGCTGATCGGGATCGGGATCGCGCTGTTATGGTTCAGCCGCTTTCAACGTACCGGCAAGCTATGCGTGAGCCTCGGCTGGCTGCTGCTGGCGCTGCTGAGCCTGCAACCGGTGGCCGACAGCCTGTTGAAACCGATTGAAGATAGCTACCCCACCTGGCGCGGCGAGCAGCCGGTGAGCTACGTGGTGGTGTTGGGCGGTGGCTATACCTGGAATCCGGAGTGGGCGCCAAGCTCTAATCTTATCAATAACAGCCTGCCGCGCCTGACGGAGGGCATTCGCCTATGGCAGGCGAATCCCGGATCGAAAATGATCTTTACCGGCGCGGCGGCAAAAACCAACCCCGTCAGCACGGCGGAGGCCGGGGCGAGAGTCGCGGAGAGCCTCGGCGTACCACGCAGCGATATCATCGTGCTCGATCGGCCGAAAGATACAGAAGAGGAAGCGCAGGCGGTGAAGCGCGCCATCGGCGATGCGCCCTTCCTGCTGGTCACTTCGGCGTCCCACCTGCCACGGGCGATGATTTTCTTTCGTCATGCCGGTCTGGATCCCCTGCCCGCGCCGGCAAATCAGTTAGCGGTGACCTCGCCGCTTAATCCGTGGGAACGAGCCATCCCCTCCCCGGTATGGCTGATGCACAGCGACCGGGTCGGCTATGAAACCCTCGGTCGTGTCTGGCAATGGCTGAAAGGTGGCTCAGGCGAGCCAGGGCAGGAGTGATTTTGTCGCGAGGTCGAAACGGGCGCGGTCAAAGCGCCCGGTATTGACCAGATTATCCACCTCATCCCACAGCAGATAGAGCCAGCGCCGCCAGACAAAGGCCTCGGAAACTGGCGCCTGCTGCAGGTAGCGCCACAGCAACTGTTCCGCCTGGCCGCCTTCTGCAAGGCGGAACAGTTCATACTCGCGTGGCGCCCACAGCATCATCCCCGGGCCCACCATCGCCAGCAGCTGATCGCTGCGTGGGTCTTTCAGCATACTGCGCAAGGTGAAATTACCGTGTACCAGCACGGCATTGTCATTAAAATCGCGAAACAGCTCCGGAAGGCACTCGCGGGAGCGGAACAAAATACGCTTATCCTGCATCGTCAGGCCGGTATCCTGATACAGGTTCAGGGTGCTCCACAGCATCTCTACCCGCTGGCGGTACCAGTTCGACCACAGATTGTCCTGGGTATTGTCGACCATTCCTACGCAGCCGCCGCTGTCCTGACGATGCCAGGCGAGCAGCGCCTCGACGATTTGCTCCTGCAGTTGCTCCCAGCGCGCTGGTGTGCGCGTGGGGGCCTCCACCGGAACGCCGCGCAAGCGCTCAAGCAGCAGCACATCCGGCCCGGGATGCTCTTCATGCGTCATCACGCCGTAAACCACCGGCATGCGCACTGTACCACTGCGCGCGAGGGTGGAGATCTTCCATGCCAGTTGCCGCGCCACACCGGGCGTGGTGAAACTGCGCGCCAGCAGCGGCATCGGGTTTCCCTGCGCGTCGTACAGGGACCACAGCGCCGTAGCGGGTTTTTCACTGACACACTCCACCCGGCTCAGCTTTTCGCCAAGCAGGTGACTGAGTTCGGTTCGCAACTGTTCCATTGTCGATTACCCCTATGAACACTACTGGTTTCATAATGAGCGCCCGCACCTGGGTTGTCATCGAATAAGATCAAAAAGGGACAAAAAAAGCGAAAAACCGGCGGGGATATCCCCCCCTGCAAGGAGGGGACAGGGGATTAACGCAGTTCAGCGCGGACACGCTCCAGATCTTCCGGGGTATCCACACCGGTGCCGGGCACTTCTGCCGCCACGGCAACATGGATTTTCTCGCCATACCACAGCACCCGCAGCTGCTCGAGCATTTCAATCTGCTCCAGCGGGCTCGGCGCCCAGCTGACATAGCGGCGAATAAAGCCAGCGCGGTAGCCATAAATGCCGATGTGACGCAGCAGGGAATCACCGATGGTCTCGCGGGAGTGGGCAAAGCGATCGCGATCCCAGGGTATGGTGGCACGGGAGAAATAAAGCGCATAACCTTGCGCATCCATCACCACTTTCACCGCATTTGGATTAAACGCCTCTTCCGCATCGTGGATCGGTACCGCCAGCGTCGCCATTCCACTGCTGCTGGACGCCAGATTCTCCGCCACCTGGCGGACGATCGCCGGGGGGATCATCGGCTCATCGCCCTGAATATTGACGATGATAGTGTCATCGCTGAATGCGCACTTCTCCACCACTTCCGCCAGCCGTTCAGTGCCGGACTGGTGATCGGCGCGGGTCATGCACACTTCACCACCCGCCGCTTCAACGGCGCTGGCCACGTCCGGATGATCGGTGGCGACAATAATGCGATCCGCGCCGGATTCGCGCGCGCGCTCCAGCACGTGGACAATCATCGGTTTGCCGTTAATGTCCTGCAGTGGTTTTCCCGGCAGGCGCGTAGAGGCGAAACGCGCAGGAATAATAACCACGAAACTCATGAGTGACTCTCTTCAACCGTCAGCGCTCGGGCCTCTGTCTCCAGCAGCACAGGAATACCATCGCGCAGCGGAAACGCCAGACTATCAAGTTTGCAAATAAGTTCTTGCTTATCCTGACTGTAATACAGCTTACCGTTACAGACCGGGCAGGCGATGATTTCAAGTAAACGGTGATCCATGTTTCCTCCTGATGGACCGGATAGATTTCACAGCAGCATATCACAGGAAGGTCGGCGCCGGGATCAATCGGCGTTGATTTCCCACCCCTGCTCCTGGCCGACAAACAGCCCTTCCGGCAAGCCTCGGCACAGGATCCGCTCCGCCGATTGCCAGCGCGCGAAGTCGTTAATCGCCCGGCGCAGCCCCTGCTCAAGGCCACGGGTGATCTTCACACCCTCCTCCAGCCACAGAGAGCAGATCTCCAGCTCCTGGCTTTTGCGATGTATTTTACTGTCCATCCGCCCAACCAGTTTTCCCTGGTGCAGCAGGGGCAGTACGAAGTAGCCATACTGCCGCTTCGGCGCTGGGGTATAGCACTCCAGGCGATAGCTGAAGTTGAAGAGTTGCTCCGCGCGTTTCCGATCCCAGACCACCGGGTCAAAAGGAGAGAGCACGGCGCTATGGCTGGCGATCAGCTTACCACCAGGCGCTGACTCAAGCTGCGCCAGCGCGTCGCGATGCAACCACATCTCGCCGAGTGCTTCCACGTTAACCGGCACCACCAGGCCCTCTTCCTGCCAGGCAGCCAGCAGACCCGGTAGCGACGGCTGGCGCAAGCGATAGTAATCGGCCAACCACTGGGGACGAAAGATACCGAGGCTGCGGGCGCTGTTGCGCAGCATGATGGCCTCTGCGTCTTCGCGGGACAGCGCGTCGCGTTCGTCATCCCAGTCCGGCATCACCCGCCGGGTTAAATCATACACGCGGTGAAAATTGCGTCGTTCCACCACCATCACTTCGCCGGCGGTAAACAGCCCTTCCAGATGGCGCTTATGCGGTTTCCACTCCCACCAGCCGCTGGCGCCTTTGCGCGGGTGGGTAAAATCCGCCGAGCGAACCGGGCCGTTTTGCCCGATATGCGCCAGCAGCTCTGCAATACTCCCGGCATGCTCCTCCATCCACGCGCGATGGTATTTCCAGCCCATATTGTCGGGATTCAACATGCGATGGCGCACCAGGGCGAAATCGCTGCGCGGTAGAAAGCAGGCTTCATGCGCCCAGTATTCCATTAGCTCGCCGCTGCGCAACGACTCATCCAGCCAGTGCTGCGGATAGCTGCCGAGGCGGCTGAACAGCACCAGATAGGGGCTGCGGGCCACCACGTTGATGGTATCGATTTGCAGCAGCGACATCTGCTGGATGGTGGAAAGAATGTCTTTCGGGCGAGCGCGACGTCGGGGCTTCTTTAACAACCCCTGCGCCGCGAGATGGAGGTGGCGCGCCTCGTTAAGCGATAATTGCAATACCGACATGCAGGTTCTCCGTCAGGAATTCCAGCACAGCGGCGAGCAAAGCCGGCGCGTCAGTTAACGTTGCGCCAACGTCGCTAAGTCCGCAAGCAACCGCTGTGCGCGTTCATCGGCCATTATGGCGTCGACCGGTAAATACCACCAGTTTGCGGCGGCGAAATCGCGACATTTCACCGCGTCTTTCTCGGTCATCAGCAGCGTCTGCCCGGTGGTTACCAGGGCGGCGACATCGGCCTGGCTCAGCGCCTGATGGTCTGCCAGCGCCACGGTTTTGACCGGCTGGACGCCACAGCTTTCAAGGGTGGCGAAAAAGCGCGGCGGATGGCCGATGCCGGCCATCGCCACTACGTTCGTGAAAGTCGAGACATCGCGACGTTCGCCGGTAAGCAGGTTAACCGCCATCCCTGGACGCAGTTGCATCGGGATCTCCCCCGGACGCGCCACGCCGCCGTTGACGATAACCGCATCAACGCTTTGCAAGCGCGACGCCCGCTCGCGCATCGGCCCGGCAGGCAGCCACCAACCGTTGCCAAAGCGGCGTACGCCGTCGATAACGACAATTTCTCTGTCCCGCGCCAGCTTATAGTGCTGCAACCCGTCGTCGGTCACGATAATCTGCAGATCGTGCGCGCTGAGCAGCGCTTTCACCGCGTCGCTGCGCAGCGGAGAAACCGCCACCGGCGCGCCGGTACGCTGATGAATTAACACCGGCTCATCACCCGCCTGCGCCGTACTGGTCCGGTCAGTTAATACCAGTGGGTAGCGGTCGGCTTTACCGCCGTAGCCGCGAGAGACCACCCCCACGCGAATACCGCGCTGCTGCAGCTGCTCCACCAGCCAGATCACCACCGGCGTTTTACCATTGCCGCCGGCGGTCAGGTTACCGACCACCACCACCGGCACCGGCGCGCGCCAGGCTTTTTGCCACCCCAGCTGATAGCTGAGGCGAATCACCGCGCTCACCAGGCCATACAGCCAGGAGAGCGGCAGCAGCAGGCGCCACAGCGGCGATTCCCCGGACCAAATGCGCGCGATCATTCGCCGAATTGCATCTTATGCAGCTGGGCGTACACGCCCTTATGCTCCAGCAGATCGTGGTGCGTTCCGCGTTCCACGATCCGCCCATCTTCAACCACCACAATTTCATCAGCCTGCTCAATGGTCGACAGACGGTGGGCGATAACCAGCGAGGTGCGGTTTTTCTGCAGCTCATCCAGCGCCGCCTGAATGGCTCGCTCGGACTCAGTATCCAGCGCCGAGGTGGCTTCATCAAGGATCAGGATCGGGCTGTTACGCAGCAGCGCACGGGCGATAGCAATACGCTGGCGCTGGCCACCGGACAGCATTACGCCATTTTCACCAATGATCGTATCCAGACCATTGTCCATCTTGTTGATGAAATCCATGGCGTAGGCCATTCGCGCGGCCTCTTCAATCTGCTCGCGGCTGTACTCTTCGGTACGGGCATAGGCGATGTTGTTGGCGACAGTATCGTTGAACAGATGCACGTTCTGTGAAACGAGTGCCACCTGGTCGCGCAGCGAGCTCAGCTTGTACTCGCGCAGGTCGTGACCATCCAGCAGGATCTGGCCGTCGTCAACATCGTAGAAGCGGGTGATCAGGCTGGCAATGGTCGATTTACCCGACCCTGAGCGCCCCACCAGCGCGACGGTTTTCCCTTCCGGGATATCGAGATTGATATTGCGCAGCGCGGCCACTTCGCGCCCCGGATAGGTGAACGTGACGTTCTCAAACTTGAGATTGCCTTTGGCCCGCTCAATGACCCGCGTACCTTCGTCTTTTTCCTGCTCGGAATCGAGGATCGCAAACAGCGTCTGGCACGCCGCCATCCCACGCTGGAACTGGGCATTGACGTTGGTCAGCGACTTCAGCGGGCGCATCAGCGCAATCATTGAGGAGAAGACCACGGTAATGGTCCCGGCGGTCAGGGTGTCCATTACGCTCGGGAAGCTGGCGGCATACAGGACAAAGGCCAGCGCCAGCGACGCGATAAGCTGAATGATCGGGTCGGAGATAGACGAGGCAGAAACCATCTTCATCCCCTGCAGACGCATTTTATTGCTGACCTTATCAAAACGTTTGGTTTCCACCTCCTGGCCACCAAACATCAGCACCTCTTTATGCCCTTTCAGCATCTGCTCAGCGCTGGTGGTGACCTGCCCCATCGTGTTCTGCATATTCTTACTGATATTACGAAAACGCTTGGAGACCACGCGGATTGCTACCGACACGATCGGCGCCAGTACGATCAGGATCAGCGACAGCTGCCAGCTGTAATAGAACATCATCACGAACAGGCCGATAATCGATGCCCCTTCGCGGACCACGGTGATCAGCGCGCTGGAGGAAGATGAGGCGACCTGCTCAGAATCATAGGTAATGCGTGACAGCAGCGTCCCGGTAGACTGCTTGTCAAAGAAGGCCACCGGCATGCCCATCATGTGGCCGAACAGGCGACGACGCATGGTCATCACGACTTTGCCGGAAACCCAGGAGATACAATAGCTCGAGATGTAGCTGGTGATCCCACGCAGCACCATCAGCCCGATAACCACCAGCGGCATCCATAGCAGCACTGAGCGATCCGTTTTACCAAAACCATCATCCAATAACGGTTTAAGAAGCGATAACATGAAGGTGTCACTGCCCGCGTTAAGCACTAACGCCACCGCCGCGACGATTAGCCCGGCTTTAAACGGTGCAATAATCGGCCAAAGTCGGCGGAAGGTCTGCCACGTGGAGAGATCTTTATCGTTCTGCATTCAATAAACCAGCTTGTGTTGAAATAGCCGCATATTCTACCCGTTATCGGCGGGCGCGCCAAACCACTGATGATACCAACGTGGTAAAACTTGATCCCGTAAGCTATGGATTTGCCACCCTTCTGCGGAAAAAACCACCGTTATCTGTCCCTGCTGCGGCGTGGCGAACCAGCGATACCCCCGCTGGCGATAGCGCTGAACCACCTTGTACGAGGGCATCCGCCACGCATTGTAGCGCGAAGCGGATGCCAGCGCGGCCGCACCCTCTACCCGGCGGACCAGCAATTCGCTGGAGGAGGTGTTGCTACCGTGGTGGGGAACCTGGATAAGTGTAGACGTCAGATGCTGCCAGTAACGGCTGATCATCGCTTGCTCCGCCTGACGTTCTATATCGCCGGTGAGCAGGATGCTGGAGCGACCATCATCGATGCGCACCACGCAGGAGTGATTATTACCCTTTGCCGTGCTGCCCGGCAGCGGCCACAGGGCCTGGAAGTTGAGTCCCTGCCATTGCCAGCGCTCGCCGCGATGGCACGGCAGATGACGCGTCCAGCCTAAAGGGCTGCGCACCCACGCCTGCGGCCATGCCTGCCGCACTGAATTAAGGCCGCCGCGATGATCCAGATGCTCGTGGCTTAGCACAATGCCCTGCAGCTGCAGATGATGCCAGCGCAGCCACGGGATAATCACCTGCTGACCGCTGTCGCCCTGCGGCCATGCTGGCCCGGTATCATAGAGGAGCGCCTTGCCGTGACGTTCGATAACCATCGCCAGCCCCTGCCCGACATCCAGCATCGTCACCCGCCATTCGTCCGCGGGAAACGGCCTCCAGAAGGGCCGCATCAGCAGGAGCAGCACGCTCAGACACAGGGCCGTGAAATGCCGCCAGCTCTGAAAACGCCAGCCCATCACCAGCAGCCAAGGCAGGCTACTGATCCAGAGCCAGCGGGCGTCCAGCGGTAGCCAGCCGTCCGGTAAATGTCGTAATCCCCAGAACAGCAGCGCCAGCACGCGATCGGCCGCCAGCCAGAGCAGCGACTCCACCATCCCCGGCCCCGTGAGATGCAGCAGCATCGCGCCGAGAATAAGCGGCACCGCCAGCAGGGTCACCAGGGGTACCGCCAGCAAATTGGCGGCCATGGACGTCAGGCTGACGCCATGGAAGAGCAGGAGCTGGAGAGGCACCAGCAGCAGCGTCACGCCAGCCTGCAAATGAACGAGGGCGAACAGTGCCTTCCATGGCCAACGCCTGTGGCCAACAGGAAACGGTACCCACTGAAACCAGAAGATCAGCCCCGCCACGGCGAAAGCGGATAGCCACAGGCTTTGCGACAGCACCGCCAGCGGGTCGGTAACGAGTATCGCCCCCAGACAGCAGAGCCACACCTGCCACGCCGTCCAGCGCTGGCCCGACAAGCGTAAGGCGCAGCACACGCCCAACCCTACGCAGGTGCGCAGCGCCGGCGGCTGCATGCCGGTCAGCCAGGCATAGCCGACGGCGCCGACCAGCCCGGCCAGCAGCGGCAACCGCCAGCCGATCCAGCGGCCCGGTAGAATATACTGCACGCCGCGCAGCAGGAGCACGATAAGGGAAGCCGCGAGGGCGATATGGAGACCAGAGATGGCCATCAGATGGGAGGTGCCCGTGTTCTGCATCAGGACCTTAATCGCCGTCGGCAGGGTCAGTCGCTCCCCCATCCCTAATCCCAGCATCACCGCACGCCAGGGATAAGGCTCCAGACGCCGGGTCAACGACACCAGGTAGCGGGCGCGCAGGCTGCAGCGGGGATCCAGCGCGGAAGCTGCGACAATCCCCCCGCTCAGCGGCCGGTGCTGCGCCAGCGCATAACGCTGGCTGTCGAAGCCCCCGTCGTTGAGCTGCCCGTGCACCGGGCGCAGGCGCAGCGTCATCAACCAGTGCTGACCCGCACAGGCGGGCGCAGGTGTAAGTTCCCCGTACAGCGTCACGCCCACCGGGGGAAACAGGTAGCGGCCCGCCAGGCGCACAATCTGACCACGGTGCAGGGCCTGGCCATCCGTCTCGCTGAGGATCACTTCCGCCTGCCGGATGGCGCCGGTAAGGTGCCGGGTCGGCCACAGCGCCTGATGCGCGCTCAATACTCCCCAGATCATCAGCAGAAGCGTCATCGCCACACAAGCCATGGCCGTTCCGCGCAGGCGGGTCAGCAACAGCGCCGCAAGGCACGCGCTCGCCAGAACGTGCGGGCCCGGCAAGACGGGTAGCCAGAGTAGCGGCAGCATCGCGATGCTGGCGCATCCGGCAAGCCATGGTAGACGCATAAACACCTCCCTGTGAGCAGGCAGTGTTACGCAAAGCGACGGTGGCGTCCCGCCGCTGAATTCAGGCGTGCGTAGCGCCTTCCAGACAATCGTATCTGTTGCAGTCAGGCACGGTTTTTTTGCGAAGCTGGAGGTAAATCGCGGACACAAAAAAAGCACCCGCAGGTGCTTTTTTTATCATCAGGCAGGTTGCACGTCGTGCAACTTACTCTTCATAAATATTGGCGCGGTCACGTAATTCTTTCCCGGGCTTAAAGTGCGGAACGTACTTACCTTCCAGTTCGACTTTATCACCAGTTTTCGGGTTACGTCCGGTGCGAGGTGCTCGATAGTGCAGAGAGAAGCTGCCGAAACCGCGGATTTCAATGCGCTCACCTTGAGCAAGCGTTGAGGCCATATGTTCCAGCATTTCTTTAACAGCATCTTCCACCGCTTTCGCCGGAATGTGAGATTGCTGGCTGGCAAGTCTTTCAATCAATTCTGACTTGGTCATTATTCCTCCGGTTTCCTTCAAGGCAAAAATTAGCTAACAGCTTAAACAAGGGCGGCCGTAGCCGCCCTTTGTGCTTGATTACAGGACGAATCCTGCAATCTGTCAAGTAAACTCGTCACTATTCAGGTTGTTATTGCCTGAATGACAAAGATTACTCGCCTTTCGCTGCTTTGAACGCTTCAGCCATAGCGTTGTTGGAGAAGTTCGCGTCTTCCTGCTTGTTCACGGTAGCGATAGCGTCTTTTTCTTCCGCTTCGTCTTTCGCACGTACAGACAGGCTCACTACGCGGTTCTTACGATCCACGCCGGTGAATTTCGCTTCAACTTCGTCGCCAACGCTCAGAACCAGAGTTGCGTCTTCAACGCGGTCACGGGATGCTTCAGAAGCACGCAGGTAACCTTCTACGCCGTCAGCCAGTTCTACGGTTGCGCCTTTAGCGTCAACTGCAGTGACTTTACCAACAACGATAGCGCCTTTCTTGTTCAGAGCAACGTAGTTGTTGAACGGATCTTCCGCGAGCTGTTTAACGCCCAGGGAGATACGCTCACGCTCTGCGTCAACCTGCAGAACAACTGCTGCGATTTCGTCGCCTTTTTTGTATTCACGAACTGCTTCTTCGCCTGCAACGTTCCAGGAGATGTCAGACAGGTGAACCAGGCCGTCGATGCCGCCGTCCAGGCCGATGAAGATACCGAAGTCAGTGATAGACTTGATTTTACCTTCAACACGGTCGCCCTTGTTGTGGGTTTCCGCGAACTGCTGCCATGGGTTAGATTTGCACTGCTTCAGACCCAGGGAGATACGACGACGCTCTTCGTCGATATCCAGAACCATCACTTCCACAACATCGCCAACGTTAACAACTTTGGACGGGTGGATGTTTTTGTTGGTCCAATCCATTTCGGAAACGTGAACCAGGCCTTCAACGCCTTCTTCGATTTCAACGAAGCAGCCGTAGTCGGTCAGGTTGGTCACGCGACCGGTCAGTTTGGTACCTTCCGGATAACGTTTAGCGATAGCTACCCACGGATCTTCGCCCAGCTGTTTCAGGCCCAGGGATACACGGGTACGCTCGCGGTCGAACTTCAGCACTTTAACAGTGATTTCGTCGCCAACGTTTACGATTTCGCTCGGATGCTTAACGCGTTTCCAGGCCATATCGGTGATGTGCAGCAGGCCGTCAACGCCGCCCAGATCAACGAATGCACCGTAGTCAGTGAGGTTCTTAACGATACCTTTGACTTCCATGCCTTCCTGCAGGTTTTCCAGCAGCTGATCGCGCTCTGCGCTGTTTTCGGATTCGATAACGGCACGACGAGAAACAACAACGTTGTTACGCTTCTGGTCCAGCTTGATGACTTTGAACTCAAGCTCTTTGCCTTCCAGGTGCAGCGTGTCGCGCACCGGACGAACGTCTACCAGGGAACCCGGCAGGAACGCACGAATACCGTTCAGCTCAACAGTGAAGCCACCTTTAACTTTGCCGTTGATAACACCGGTAACAGTTTCAGCGTCTTCGTAAGCTTTTTCCAGCGTGATCCAAGCTTCGTGACGTTTAGCTTTCTCACGGGACAGCAGAGTTTCACCGAAGCCGTCTTCTACTGCATCCAGAGCAACGTCAACTTCGTCACCAACCTGGATTTCCAGCTCGCCCTGGGCGTTTTTGAACTGCTCAGCCGGGATGGCGGACTCAGATTTCAGACCGGCGTCAACCAGTACTACGTCTTTGTCGATAGCAACAACAACACCACGAACGATGGAACCCGGGCGGGTTTCGATTTCTTTTAAGGATTCTTCAAACAGTTGAGCAAAAGATTCAGTCATGTTTAATCTTCAGGTTAATATTAACGTCCACCTGGCTCCGTGCCGGATGGGGTTGTTTCACATACCCGCTGACCATCCATTGCCGCGGGGTACTGCTATAATTCGGAGGCTTCGGCGCGCTACCGGTTAAGGCTCACGCAACGGCCAATTTTTCGCGCGCATATTGTAGCGCTTTTTCAATCACTTGCTCAATGTTTAGTTCTGTTGAATCGAGAACTAATGCATCGGCAGCCGGGACAAGCGGCGCCACGGCGCGATTTCGGTCGCGATCGTCACGCTCTTTTATCTCGGACAAAAGACGTTCAAAGTTAACATCAAAGCCCTTTTCCTGCAACTGCCGCATGCGGCGATGCGCCCGCTCATCGGCCGAGGCATCGAGGAAAATTTTCACCGGCGCGTCCGGGAAAACCACCGTGCCCATATCGCGCCCGTCGGCGATGAGCCCCGGCAGTTCACGGAAAGCACGCTGGCGGCGCAGCAGCGCTTCGCGAACGCGGGGGAAAGCGGCCACTTTCGAGGCGGCATTGGCGACCTCCTGAGTGCGAATTTCGCCGCTGACATCTTCCCCTTCCAGCACCACTTCCAGGGTGCCGTCAGTAGAAATAAAGCGCACGTCAAGATGGGCCGCCAGGGGCACCAGCGCCTCTTCGGACTCTACGTCAACATGATGATGCAGCGCCGCCAGCGCCAGAACGCGGTAGATCGCGCCTGAATCTAACAGATGCCAGCCCAGCGCTTCCGCCATTGCCTTGCACAACGTACCTTTACCCGCACCGCCAGGCCCATCAATGGTGATTACCGGAATATTCGCCGTCATCTTTTTCTCCTTCAGCAAGGCGCATGGAATATAAACGCCGCGCATTATACGCATCAATACGCCGGAAAGTGAGCATTGCTTGTAAATTACGGACTACAGGAAATGAAAAGCAGAAGTTTTGCGCAATTATAGCGGGCTGACAGGACATCAGCCCGCGGGATGACAAAGTTTTACTCAGGCGAGGGTACTGATCCGCGCCAGTTGCTCAAAATAGTCCGGGAACGTTTTGGCCGTACATTTGGGATCAAGGATGATCACCGGCGTATCAGACAGCGCCACCAGCGAGAAGCACATCGCCATCCGGTGGTCGTTATAGGTGCCGATTTCAGCATATTTCAACTTTGCCGGCGGGGTGATGCGAATATAATCTTCACCCTCTTCCACCTCGGCGCCTACTTTACGCAACTCGGTCGCCATGGCGAACAGACGGTCCGTCTCTTTGACCCGCCAGTTGTAGATATTGCGCAGCGTAGTGGTCCCTTGCGCGAACAGCGCGGCGGTGGCGATGGTCATCGCCGCGTCCGGGATATGGTTCATATCCATATCGATAGCCTTGAGCTCGCCGCGGGTGCAGGCGATAAAATCGTCGCCCCAGGTCACGGTAGCGCCCATTTTCTCCAGGACGTCGGCGAAACGGATATCGCCCTGCACACTGCCGCGGCCGATACCGGTGACTTTTACCGTGCCGCCCTTAATGGCGCCAGCGGCGAGGAAATACGAGGCCGAGGAAGCATCGCCTTCCACCAGGTAATCCCCTGGCGACTGATACTGCTGCTTGCCGCGCACCACAAAACGCTGATAAGACTGATTGTCCACCTCAACGCCGAAGGTTTTCATCAGGTGCAGCGTAATGTCGATATAGGGTTTCGACACCAGATCGCCCTTAATGGCGATCACGGTATCCTGCGGCGCCAGCGGCGCGGTCATCAGCAGCGCGGTCAGGAACTGACTGGAGACGCTGCCGTCAACCTCGACGTTCCCGCCCTGAAAACCGCCGCGCAGGCGTAGCGGTGGATAATTTTCCTGCTCAAGATAGTCGATCTGAGCGCCGCCCTGACGCAGGGCATCCACCAGATGGCCGATCGGGCGCTCTTTCATCCGCGGTTCGCCGGTCAGCACAATATCGTTGCTGCCAAGGCACAGGGCCGCCGCCAGCGGACGCATCGCGGTTCCGGCGTTGCCGAGGAACAGCTCCAGCGCCGCAGCAGCGCGCAGCGGGCCGCCGTTGCCGGTCACTTCGCAGCGGGTGCGGTCGGCAGACAGGGTATATTGAACCCCCAGCGCACTCAGGGCATTCAGCATATGGCGCACATCGTCGCTGTCCAGCAGGTTGGTCAGCACCGTCGTGCCGCGGGCCAGAGCGGCCAGCAGCAGCGCGCGGTTGGAGACGCTTTTCGAACCTGGCAGGTTCACGGTGCCCTCTACGCGTGCGATGGGTTGTAACGTCAGGGATTCCATCAAACTTCACTCTCAAACAAACAGAATAAAAACCCCGCAGACAGGCCGCGGGGAGGAAGAAAGAAACAGGCGATTAACCGTGGCGGCGTTCGAAGTCCAGCATAAAGTCGGTTAACGCCTTCACGCCGTCCAGCGGCATCGCATTGTAGATGGAGGCGCGCATGCCGCCCACCACGCGGTGGCCCTTCAGCGCGTGCAGCCCGGCGGCAAACGACTCTTCGAGGAACAGTTTGTCCAGTGCGCTGTCCGCCAGCTGGAACGGCACGTTCATGCGTGAGCGGTTGGCTTGCGCCACATCGTTACGGTAGAACCCGCTGTTATCGATAACGCCATAAAGCAGTTCGGCTTTCTGCTGGTTGATTTTATCCATCGCAGCGACGCCGCCCTGCTGTTTCAGCCACTTAAACACCAGACCAGCCAGATACCAGGCGAACGTCGGCGGCGTGTTAAACATCGAGTCGTTCTCGCTTAACACGGTGTAGTCGAGGATCGACGGACAGGCCACGCTGGCTTTGCCCAGCAGATCTTCACGCACGATGACCAGCGTCAGCCCTGCCGGGCCAATATTTTTCTGCGCGCCGGCGTAGATTACACCGAAGCGGTTGACGTCAATTTCGCGGGACAGAATGGTGGAGGAGAAATCAGCAGCGACGATGACGTCGTCGCCGAAATTCGGCGTATCATCAATCGCGATACCGTCAATGGTTTCGTTCGGGCAGTAATGCAGATAGGCCGCGCCCGGCGTCAGCTGCCACTCGCTCATCGGCGTAACAGCTCGCTTGCCATCGACAGTGATTTTCGCGTCGATGACGTTAGGCGCGCAGTATTTCTTCGCCTCTTTGACCGCGCTGGCGGCCCAGTAGCCGGCGTCCACATAGTCAGAGACGTTTTTATCGCCGAGGATGTTCAGCGGGATCCCCGCGAACTGGCCGCGGCCGCCGCCGTGGCAGAACAAAACTTTATAGTTGGAAGGGATATTCAGCAGAGAGCGGAAGTCCTGTTCTGCCTCTTCTGCCACCTGGATAAACTCCTTACCACGGTGACTGATCTCCATGACCGACGTACCCAGACCGTGCCAGTCGCACAGTTCTTGCTGAGCCAGTTTGAGTACTTCCGCCGGCAGCATTGCCGGGCCCGAACTGAAGTTATAGACCTGAGCCATTTCCCCTCACCACGTTGCTATGTTGTTTTGCCCGCGAACCGCCGCGGGCATAAGTTATTCCTGTGGCTATCGGTTTTATCATTCAGTGACACGGTCCGCAATGGCTAAAACTCGCCGACGGTAAAACGCGGCCACCGTCACACAACAGAATCTATCGGCTTGACGTAATAAAACCGACATATTTGCTGTCAGGTGAGTCGTTTCGCTCGGCTGGCCTTCGACCATTCTGCATTTGCGCAGCGGGAACATATTCGCTTTTCTCCCGCCTGCATCGCCATCACGATGCTGCAGCGTACGCAGGCATAGATCCCCTCCTGCGGAATCGTGGTGTAACGCGCAGTACAGTGGGTAGGCAGGATAGACAACCCCGCTCTGACCTCTTCATCCGGATAATAAAACACGCTGATCTGCCCGTTGGTTTCAAGGATCGCCAGCCGGACCTGGCCAAGCTGCTCGACGCTGTTGACCCGCAGCTCCATAAAGAATTCGAATTCGGTCATGTTTTCCGCATGCAGCTTCTCCCACGCCAACTGCCCCTCCTCGACCACCACGATAGGTTTACCTTCCAGGAGATCCTCCAGCTTTTCGCTGTGCCCCATCAGCCACATGATGCCGCGATACAGCAGCGCCAGCGTGATGAAGACCACCAGCACCGGCAGTAGCGGTACATCGTCATAAAACGCCACGTCCCCTGCCGCCGAACCGAGGGTCAGAATAATCAACACCTCGAACAGCGACATCTGCCGCACGCCGCGCCGTCCGGTAATCTTGAGGAAAATAAAGACCAGAACGAAGGTATAGAGGCTGCGCAACGCCACCTCGGCAAGAAACTCCACCGGCACTTTATCGAGCGCCATCCGCTGCCAGTCAAAGGCTTTCATCTATCATCTCCCTGTGGGTCATAAGTTGCCTCTAAGCATAGCCAGATGATGGAGATAGCACCTGTCAGATAAAAGCCGTATCATTGCGCGCTTTCCGTACGACAAAAGTGATCGCCATGACCCAAACGTTTATTCCCGGCAAAGATGCCGCCCTGGAAGATTCCATCGCTCGCTTCCAGCAGAAATTGCTCGACCTCGGATTTGATATCGAAGAGGCCTCGTGGCTGAACCCGGTGCCGCACGTGTGGTCCGTTCACATTCGCGATAAAGAATGCGCGCTGTGCTTTACCAATGGTAAAGGCGCCACCAAAAAGGCAGCCCTGGCCTCCGCGCTGGGCGAATATTTCGAGCGCCTGTCCACCAACTATTTCTTCGCCGACTTCTGGTTAGGCGACACTATCGCTAATGGCCCGTTTGTTCACTACCCGAACGAAAAGTGGTTCCCGCTGACCGAAAACGACGATGTCCCGGAAGGTCTGCTGGATGCCCGTCTGCTCGCGTTCTACGATCCGGACGATCAGCTGACCGCCAGCATGCTGGTGGATCTGCAGTCGGGGAACGATGAGCGCGGCGTATGCGGCCTGCCCTTTACCCGCCAGTCCGACGGCGAAACCGTCTATATTCCGATGAATATCGTTGGCAACTTGTACGTATCCAACGGTATGTCTGCAGGGAATACCCCGAATGAAGCACGTGTGCAGGGCCTGTCAGAGGTCTTTGAACGTCACATAAAAAACCGCATCATCGCAGAGAGCATCAGCCTGCCGGAGATCCCGGCGGAAGTCATGGCGCGCTATCCTGGCGTCGTGGAGTCGATCGCAAAACTTGAAGCCGAAGGCTTCCCGATTTTCGCCTACGATGGTTCGCTGGGCGGCAAATACCCGGTTATCTGCGTCGTGCTGTTTAACCCGACTAACGGCACCTGCTTCGCTTCCTTTGGCGCCCACCCGGACTTCGGCGTGGCGCTGGAGCGTACCGTCACAGAACTGCTGCAGGGTCGCAGCCTGAAAGACCTTGATGTCTTTACGCCGCCGACCTTTGATGACGAAGAAGTCGCCGAGCACGCGAACCTCGAAACCCACTTCATCGACTCCAGCGGCCTGATCTCCTGGGATATGTTCAAGCAGGATGCCGACTATCCGTTCGTTGACTGGAGTTTCTCCGGCACCACCGAAGAAGAGTTCGCCACCCTGATGGCCATCTTCAAGGCCGAAGATAAAGAAGTGTACATTGCCGACTACGAGCATCTGGGCGTTTACGCCTGCCGTATCATCGTTCCGGGCATGTCGGATATTTATCCGGCAGAAGACCTGTGGCTGGCAAACAACAGCATGGGCGCCCATCTGCGGGACACCATTCTGTCTCTGCCGGGCAGCGAGTGGGAAAAAGAAGATTATCTGGCGCTCATCGAACAAATGGATGACGAAGGCCTGGATGATTTCACCCGCGTTCGCGAACTGCTGGGCCTTGCCACCGGGAAAGACAACGGCTGGTATACCCTGCGCGTCGGCGAGCTGAAAGCGATGCTGGCCCTGGCTGGCGGCGATCTGGAACAGGCGCTGATCTGGACCGAATGGACCATGGAATTCAATGCCTCTGTCTTCAGCCCTGAGCGCGCAAACTACTATCGCTGCCTGCAGACCCTGCTGCTGCTGAGCCAGGAAGAGGAGCGTCAGCCGCTGCAGTATCTGAACGCCTTCATCCGTATGTATGGCGCCGATGCGGTCGAAGCCGCCAGCGCTGCGCTGAGCGGCGAAGCCCCGTTCTATGGCCTTCAGGCTGTCGACAGCGATCTGCAAGCCTTCCCGGCTCATCAGTCGCTGCTGAAAGCGTATGAAAAGCTGCAGCGGGCGAAAGCGGCGTTCTGGGCAAAATAAGCCCCCATACGCCAACATGCTTGCCAACAACGGAGCCCGATGCGGCTCCGTTATTTTAACCTGGCGAGGGAGCCACTATAGTTTGTAGTTGTAAAGTTAATTAATAGTAAATATCGCACTTATATCATTTACCAATTGTTAATTTAAAATAAAATACTCCATTTTAATTAACTCAAATACTGGGGCAAAAACGAAAAAATTCAACATAACTTATAAATTTTAAAATTTATTTTCCATAAAAAATTCAAATAGTTAAGCATCAAACAAGCAAAAACCACACACTAAAAAGGCATATAGTTCCGGTGAGATATGATCTATATCAATTTCCCTTCTATAATGCTTTGTTAGTATCTCACCGCCAACTTATATAAAGAGAGAGTTAGTGTGAAAGCTGACAACCCTTTTGATCTTTTGCTCCCTGCCGCGATGGCGAAAGTCGCCGAAGAAGCAGGTGTCTATAAAGCAACGAAGCATCCGATGAAGACCTTTTATCTGGCGATCACCGCTGGCGTTTTCATCTCCATCGCTTTCGTATTCTATATCACCGCGACCACCGGCACTGCCGCGATGCCTTTTGGGATTGCCAAGCTTATCGGTGGGGTCTGTTTTTCCCTGGGTCTGATTCTGTGCGTTATCTGCGGCGCTGACCTCTTTACCTCTACTGTGCTGATCGTGGTGGCGAAAGCCAGCGGTCGAATCACCTGGGGGCAACTGGCAAAAAACTGGCTCAACGTCTATTTTGGTAACCTGGTGGGCGCACTGCTGTTTGTGCTGCTGATGTGGTTATCAGGCGAATATATGACTGCCAACGGCGGTTGGGGGCTAAACGTCCTGCAGACCGCTGACCACAAATTGCACCATACTTTTGTGGAGGCCGTGAGCCTGGGTATCCTCGCTAACCTGATGGTTTGTCTCGCCGTATGGATGAGCTATTCCGGTCGTAGCCTGATGGATAAAGCGATGATCATGGTCCTGCCGGTAGCGATGTTTGTTGCCAGCGGCTTTGAGCACAGCATCGCCAACATGTTTATGATCCCGATGGGTATCGTAATCCGCAATTTTGCGAGCCCGGAATTCTGGACCGCTATCGGTTCAACTCCGGAAAGTTTCTCACACTTGACCGTTATGAACTTCATCACTGATAACCTGATTCCGGTGACTATCGGAAACATTATCGGCGGAGGTTTGCTGGTCGGGTTGACATACTGGGTCATTTACCTGCGTGGCAACGACCATCACTAAGGGTTGTTTCAGGCAGTAAATAAAAAATCCACTTAAGAAGGTAGGTGTTACATGTCCGAGCTTAATGAAAAGTTAGCCACAGCCTGGGAAGGTTTTGCGAAAGGTGACTGGCAGAATGAAGTCAACGTCCGTGACTTTATTCAGAAAAACTACACCCCATATGAAGGCGACGAATCCTTCCTGGCTGGCGCAACTGAAGCGACCACCAAGCTGTGGGACACCGTAATGGAAGGTGTAAAACAGGAAAACCGCACTCACGCGCCTGTTGATTTTGACACTGCCCTGGCTTCCACCATCACCTCTCACGACGCTGGCTATATCGAGAAAGGTCTGGAAAAAATCGTTGGTCTGCAGACCGAAGCGCCGCTGAAACGTGCGATCATCCCGTTCGGTGGTATTAAAATGGTTGAAGGTTCCTGCAAAGCGTACAATCGCGAGCTGGATCCGATGCTGAAAAAAATCTTTACCGAGTACCGTAAAACCCACAACCAGGGCGTATTTGATGTTTACACCAAAGACATCCTGAACTGCCGTAAATCCGGCGTGCTGACCGGTCTGCCGGATGCTTACGGCCGCGGTCGTATCATCGGTGACTACCGTCGCGTTGCGCTGTACGGTATCGACTTCCTGATGAAAGACAAATACGCTCAGTTCCAGTCTCTGCAAGAAAAACTGGAAAGCGGCGAAGATCTGGAAGCGACCATCCGTCTGCGTGAAGAGATCTCTGAACAACACCGTGCACTGGGTCAGATCAAAGAGATGGCGGCTAAATATGGCTACGACATCTCCGGTCCGGCAACGACTGCTCAGGAAGCTATCCAGTGGACCTACTTCGGTTACCTGGCTGCCGTGAAATCTCAGAACGGCGCAGCAATGTCCTTCGGTCGTACCTCCAGCTTCCTGGATATCTACATCGAACGTGACCTGCAGGCCGGTAAAATCACCGAGCAAGACGCGCAGGAAATGGTTGACCACCTGGTCATGAAACTGCGTATGGTTCGCTTCCTGCGTACCCCGGAATATGATGAACTGTTCTCCGGCGACCCGATTTGGGCAACAGAATCCATCGGCGGTATGGGTGTTGACGGCCGTACTCTGGTCACCAAAAACAGCTTCCGCTTCCTGAACACCCTGTACACCATGGGGCCGTCTCCGGAGCCGAACATTACTATCCTGTGGTCTGAAAAACTGCCACTGAGCTTCAAGAAATTCGCGGCTAAAGTGTCCATCGATACCTCTTCTCTGCAGTATGAGAACGATGACCTGATGCGTCCGGACTTCAACAACGACGACTACGCTATCGCATGCTGCGTAAGCCCGATGGTTGTTGGTAAGCAAATGCAGTTCTTCGGTGCTCGTGCTAACCTCGCGAAAACCATGCTGTACGCTATCAACGGCGGCGTGGATGAAAAACTGAAAATGCAGGTAGGTCCGAAATCTGAACCGATCAAAGGCGACGTCCTGAACTTCGACGAAGTCATGGATCGCATGGATCACTTCATGGACTGGCTGGCGAAACAGTATGTCACCGCGCTGAACATCATCCACTACATGCACGACAAGTACAGCTACGAAGCCTCTCTGATGGCGCTGCACGACCGTGACGTTATCCGCACCATGGCGTGTGGTATCGCTGGTCTGTCCGTTGCTGCTGACTCCCTGTCTGCTATCAAATATGCGAAAGTTAAACCGATTCGTGACGAAGACGGTCTGGCTATCGACTTCGAAATCGAAGGCGAATACCCGCAGTTTGGTAACAACGATGCTCGCGTCGATGACATGGCCGTTGACCTGGTTGAACGTTTCATGAAGAAAATTCAGAAACTGCACACCTACCGCAACGCTATCCCGACTCAGTCTGTTCTGACCATCACCTCTAACGTGGTATATGGTAAGAAAACCGGTAACACCCCAGACGGTCGTCGCGCTGGCGCGCCGTTCGGACCAGGTGCTAACCCGATGCACGGTCGTGACCAGAAAGGTGCTGTTGCCTCACTGACTTCCGTTGCTAAACTGCCGTTTGCTTACGCGAAAGATGGTATCTCTTACACCTTCTCTATCGTGCCGAACGCGCTGGGTAAAGATGACGAAGTTCGTAAGACCAACCTGGCCGGTCTGATGGATGGTTACTTCCACCACGAAGCGTCCATCGAAGGTGGCCAGCACCTGAACGTGAACGTCATGAACCGCGAAATGCTGCTCGACGCGATGGAAAACCCGGAAAAATATCCGCAGCTGACCATCCGCGTATCTGGCTACGCCGTACGTTTTAACTCCCTGACCAAAGAACAGCAGCAGGACGTTATTACCCGTACCTTCACTCAGACCATGTAATTCCCAGTCTGACTGAAAAAGCGTACAATAAAGGCCCCACATCAGTGGGGCCTTTTTAACAAGTGATCCCCGCCCCAGCCTGCTTTGCCAGTTATCTATACTTTGGGTACCTGTCAAAACAGACTCGACGCAGCCGCTGAGCTGTGCACCAACACGGCCCCGGATGGGCCACATCTGGAGAAAACACCGCAATGTCAGTTATTGGTCGCATTCACTCCTTTGAATCCTGTGGCACCGTTGATGGCCCGGGCATCCGCTTTATTACCTTTTTCCAGGGCTGCCTGATGCGCTGCCTGTACTGCCATAACCGTGACACCTGGGATACCCACGGCGGCAAAGAAATCACCGTTGAAGAGTTAATGAAAGAGGTAGTGACCTATCGTCACTTTATGAATGCCTCCGGCGGCGGCGTCACGGCATCAGGCGGCGAAGCGATCCTGCAGGCGGAGTTTGTTCGCGACTGGTTCCGCGCCTGTAAAAAGGAAGGTATTCATACCTGTCTCGATACCAACGGCTTTGTCCGTCGCTACGATCCGGTTATCGACGAACTGCTGGAGGTGACTGACCTGGTCATGCTGGATCTTAAGCAGATGAACGATGAGATCCACCAGAACCTGGTCGGCGTTTCCAACCACCGCACCCTTGAGTTTGCCCAGTATCTGGCGAAAAAGAATATCAATGTCTGGATCCGCTACGTCGTGGTTCCGGGCTGGTCAGACGATGATGACTCCGCGCACCGCCTGGGCGAATTTACCCGCGATATGGGCAACGTCGAGAAAATTGAACTGCTGCCCTACCATGAGCTGGGCAAACACAAATGGGTAGCGATGGGCGAAGAGTACAAGCTGGACGGCGTTCATCCGCCGAAAAAAGAGACCATGGAGCGGGTGAAAGGCATTCTTGAGCAGTATGGTCACAAGGTGATGTACTAAGAGCCTCATCAGGGTCGGTGGTGCGCTTACGCCAGCCCGAAGCGACACTGGAAATCATTCCAGCCCCGCCGTTGATCCTCATGAAAAGCGCAATGCCGTCTCTCTGCAGTGGAAAACATGCGATAGAAACAGATGACGTGCAGCCTTCGCTGCACGTCAGAATGGTTATGCGTGCGCCACCGGCGTCGGATGATGCCCGGCTTTACGCAGCAGGGTCAGCAGATAGATAAACGACACGCTGGCGATCATGATAAACAGCAGATTGTCTGAGAAATTCTGCATCAGCATTGCTGTCAGGGTCGGGCCCAGCAGACTGCCGATGGTATAACTCATCAGCAGCGCCTGATTCATCGCCACCAGTTGGTGATGTTCGACTTTTTCGCAGGCCCAGGCCATCGCCACCGGATACAGCGTGAAACCGGATGCCCCAAGCACAAACAGCGCCGGGGCCATTGCCGCCTGACTCAGCATCGCCATACAGCCCAGAATGACCACAAAGACCTGCACCCGCAGCACCAGCAGACGGCCATAGCGGTCAGCCAGGCGCCCTACCGGCCACTGGCCGAGGATCCCCGCGCTCACCATCACCGCCATCCAGAAGCCAATGCCGGCGTCGCTCACACCCTGATGGTTCAGCCACAGCGGCATCAGGCCATACAGCGAACCGAGGACAATCCCCGAGATAATACAGCCATTGACCCCGTGGCGCGCCTGGCGCAGCTTCAGCATTGGCCAGATACGTACCGTTTCGTGCGGCTCTTCAGCCTGTCCCATAATACGGGTGAACAGCAGCGGCAGGATCGCCGCCAGCGCCAGGCCAGTCACCCACGGCAGGACGCTCATTAAATCGGTAGGTAACTTACTGACCATCAGCTGGCCCAGTACGGTACCGACATAATAGACCATCATGTACGCCGCCAGCAGACGGCCGCGGCTGCGGGAAGTCCCGCTGCAGACCAGCGCGCTTTCCACCACCACCCAAATCATCGCGCAGCCTACGCCGGCGATAAACCGCCAGCTCAGCCACGTCCAGAAGCCAACGGTGATCCCCAGCCCTACGCAGCCGACGGCGAAAATTAACGACGCGAGATAATAGCTGCGGTTAAACCCAAGGCGCTTAATCACCCAACCAGCCAGCAACGTACCGGCCAGATTGCCGGTAAAATAGGATGACCCCACCATGCCGACCTGCCAGGTTGGCATATTTTCATGGGCGAGCCAGAGCGGGACGAGCGTATTCAGCACCGCTATCGCCAGGGTCAATAAAAGCAGGCCACAGAGCAGCATTTGCACTGGCCGGGTGTAGATGGTCATGGGTAAAAAACCGTGAGGAATGTTCAGATCGCGAGCGCATCATGCCACCGCTAAAAACATTGTCAATCCACCTGAAATCAGGCGTGATGCGGTTTTGCAGGCTACGATAGAAGTTTTTTATCCACAGAATGGGTAAAGGTGAGGCAACAGATAATACACTGTTGTTTTTCTTAATTTATTAATAAATGTCGACGTTGATTTCAGTTGAAAAATTTCATCTATCGACAGCACGTTTTCATCATGCCGGCGTATGACCGCCGGCATGATGACGCCGATTAACTGGCGATAGCCATCCCCACGGTCATATGCAGACCATAGAATACGCCGCGGCCAATCATCTCTCCCGCCAGCACCAGAACAAACGCCAGGCTAAGCAGCGAGACCGCCGGCTTGCGGCCGCGGATCTGCGGCACGCACCAGCAGGCCAGGGCCAGCGCCAGCAGCACCATACGCCAGGCCATAAGCAACCCGTAATCCGGCACCAGAGCGGAGGCCTGCTGGATTGAACTGCGGATAGTGGCGAGTTCACTCCCCTGCATCAGGACCACGACAATACTCGCCAGCAGCGCCAACAAAGTAACCACCGGCAGCAAGCGCAGCGCCCAACCGTCAACGCCTGCCACGCGCAGCAGCAGGTAGCCCAGCAGCGGACCGCCGATAAACAGCGTCAGGAAGAAGCTCAGCGGCGTCCAGACGGTGTACCAGGTCGGCACCGTGTCGATAGTGTTGTATACCCGCACCATCATCCAGACGAAGATCACGCCCAGCACCATGGTGACTATCAGCCACAGGCTACGCAGGCCGGCAGGCAGTTTTTTACACACGGCCAGTAGCCAGCCAATCCCGCCGACGGCGAAGAAGATCGCCCCGCTGGCTATCTCATTACTCAGCGACGAGGCTCCCACGCGATTCAGCGAGTTAAAGGCCCGTAGCGGCGAACCGAGGTGCATTGTCGAGGCGATAAACCCGATCCCCATCAATACCCACAGGCCAAACATACTCCCAACCACGCGCTGCTCCTGCTCGCGAGAAAGATTGCCCGTCATCAGCGCCAGGGCCATGACGATAAACCCGCCCGCGACGCACTGGCCGAAGACAGTAAAGATCATCAGCGGCCATTCATGCCATCCGTTTCCCATCTCACACCTCCTTCGGATTCGCCAGGTAACCGGTGGTATCGCCACACGGCCGGGCATTGGCGTTAGGTTTAATAACGATACTCGGCCTGGTAAAGTGCGCCGACGGCAGCGGGGCTACCGCGGCCAGCTGGCCATGCTTAGCGCGCAGCTCGGCAATCGGCCCGAAATCAAGCGCCCGCAGCGGGCAGGACTCGACGCAGATCGGCTTTTTCCCCTCGGCGACGCGCTCATGGCAACCGTCGCACTTGGTCATGTGGCCCTTGTCGGCGTTGTACTGCGGGGCGCCGTACGGGCAGGCCATATGGCAGTAACGGCAGCCAATGCATACCTCTTCGTTGACCACAACAAAACCATCTTCACGCTTGTGCATTGCCCCGCTCGGACAGACCTTGGTGCAGGCCGGATCTTCGCAGTGGTTACAGGCGATGGAGAGGTAATAAGCAAAAACGTTCTGATTCCAGACACCGTTATCCTCCTGCCAGTCGCCACCGGCATACTCATAGATGCGGCGGAAGCTGAC
>NZ_KV789927.1:133720-142547 GCF_001807705.1 Klebsiella sp. HMSC25G12
TCATAGATGCGGCGGAAGCTGACCTCCGGGGTCAGGTTCTTGTAATCCTTACAGGCCAGTTCGCAGGTCTTGCAACCGGTGCAACGGGCGGAATCAATAAAAAATCCATACTGAGTTGTCATCGGTTACTCCTTACAGCTTCTCAACCTGGACGAGGTTGGTATGTGACGGGTTCCCCTTCGCCAGCGGCGACGGACGCTGGGTGGTCAGCACGTTAATGCTGCCCGCCTGATCCACCCGTGAAGCGTCCGGGTTATACCAGGCCCCTTCCCCCAGCGCGACAACGCCCGGCATCATGCGCGGCGTCACCTTCGCTTCAATATGCACTTCTCCGCGGTCGTTGAAGATGCGAATGCGATCGCCGTTGGCAATGCCGCGTTGCTTCGCGTCGATCGGGTTAATCCACATCTCCTGCCGACAGGCGGCCTTCAGTACATCGACGTTGCCGTAAGTTGAGTGAACGCGCGATTTATAGTGGAAGCCGGTCAGCTGTAGCGGGTATTTCGCCGTCAATGGATCGTTGTAGTTTTCGAAGCCCGGGGTGTAGATCGGCAGTGGATCGATAACATCCCCTTCCGGCAGCTCCCAGGTGGCCGCGATTTTCGCCAGCGCCTGCGAGTAGATTTCGATCTTGCCCGACGGCGTGGTCAGCGGATTGGCCTGCGGATCCTCGCGGAAGGCTTTGTAGGCCACATGGTGTCCTTGCGGATCGCGCTGCTTATAAATGCCCTGCTGCCGGAAGGTGTCGAAATCTGGTAGGTCAGGAATCGCTTTCTGCGACTGTTCATACAGATGGCGCATCCAGCCTTCCTGGGTACGGCCTTCGGTAAACTGCTGCTCCACACCGAGGCGTTTTGCCAGCTCGGTGGTCATCTCATAGATAGTTTTGCATTCGAAACGCGGCTTGATGGCCTGATCGGCAAAGATGATGTAGGACATGTTGCCGCAGGAGGCATCCAGCGCGAAATCCATCTGCTCGGAGGCGGTGCAGTCCGGCAGCAGAATATCGGCGTATTTCGCGGACGAGGTCATATGGCAATCGATGACTACGATCATCTCGCACTTCTTGTCGTCCTGCAGGATCTCGTGGGTACGGTTGATCTCTGAGTGCTGGTTAATCAGGCAATTGCCCGCATAGTTCCAGATCATTTTGATCGGCACGTCGAGCTTATCTTTGCCACGAACGCCGTCGCGCAGCGCGGTCATTTCCGGACCACGCTCGATAGCGTCGGTCCACATAAACATCGAGATACTGGTCTGAACCGGATTCTCCAGCGTCGGCATGCGCTCAAAGGGCAGGCTGTAAGAGCCCTCGCGCGCGCCGCTGTTGCCGCCGTTGATCCCGACGTTACCCGTCAGGATAGCGAGCATCGAGATAGCCCGGGTGGCGATTTCGCCGTTGGCGTGACGCTGCGGCCCCCAACCCTGGCTGATATAGGCCGGTTTGGCGGTGGCAATTTCGCGCGCCAGTTTAACAATGCGTTCGCGCGGAATACCGGTAATCGTCGAGGCCCACTCCGGCGTTTTGGCGATACCGTCCGTGCCCTGGCCAAGAATGTAAGCTTTGTAGTGACCATTGGCTGGCGCACCGGCGGGCAGCGTTTTCTCGTCGTATCCCACGCAGTATTTATCGAGGAACGGCTGATCGACCAGATTCTCGGTGATCATCACCCACGCCAGACCCGATACCAGCGCCGCATCGGTGCCGGGGCGAATCGGGATCCATTCATCTTCACGCCCGGCGCCGGTGTCGGTATAGCGCGGATCGATGATGATCATCCGGGCATTGGATTTCTGCCGCGCCTGTTCAAGGTAGTATGTCACCCCGCCGCCGCTCATCCGCGTTTCGCCGGGGTTATTGCCGAACAGCACCACCAGCTGGCTGTTTTCAATATCCGATGGACTATTGCCGTCGGCCCAGCCGCCGTAGGTATAATTGAGGCCCTCGGCAATCTGCGCCGAAGAGTAATCGCCATAGTGGTTCAGATAACCGCCGCAGCAGTTCATCAGACGGGCAATCAGCGTTTTTCCTGGCGGCCAGGAACGAGTCAGCGTGCCGCCGAGCGTACCGGTGCCGTAGTTCAGATAGATGGATTCGTTGCCGTATTCTTTAATCAGCCGCTGCATATTGCTGGCGATAGTATCGAACGCCTCTTCCCAGCTGATTTGCTCGAATTTCCCTTCCCCGCGTTTGCCAACGCGCTTCATCGGGTACTTCAGGCGATCCGGGTTATAGACGCGGCGGCGCATCGAACGCCCGCGCAGGCAGGCGCGGACCTGGTGCAAACCGTCATAGTTATCGTCACCGGTATTATCGGTTTCGACGTATTTAATCGCGCCATCCACCACGTGCATGCGCAGCGGGCAGCGGCTGCCGCAGTTGACGGTACAGGCACTCCAGACCACCTTCTCGTTGGCGGGTGCCGGCGTATCGGCGGCATGCGCCAGTCGGGTAAAGGGTAATGTTAGTGCGTTGCTGGCCAGCGCCAGGCCGCCTATTGCCGTGGTTTTCATCAGACCACGGCGGCTTACCTCAGCAGCCAGTAAAGCATCGGGGGCTTTAATTTTCATGGATACTCGCTTTGGTTGCTCACAATAAACTGACAAGCGCTATATAGTCATATATATATTGCTTTGAAATATTATTGGTTTTTTATGCTGATTTAATCCAAAGGGAGTATCACTGCATTCGTAGAATGGATTATTGCCCGGTATCAATAAGGGCGTAAAAAAAGCGCCCGCAGGCGCTTTTAAAAGAGAGGAAGAAAAAATTACCCGATATATTCGAGGCCACGCATATACGGGCGCAGAATTTCCGGGATCTCAATACGGCCATCGGCCTGCTGATAGTTTTCCATCAGCGCCACCAGGGTACGACCTACCGCCAGACCAGAACCATTCAGAGTATGAACGAGGCGAGTCTTCTTGTCGGACTTGCTGCGGCAGCGGGCCTGCATACGACGCGCCTGGAAATCCCAGACGTTAGAGCAGGAAGAGATTTCACGGTAGGTGTTCTGCGCCGGAACCCACACTTCCAGGTCGTAGGTTTTGCAGGCGCTGAAGCCCATATCGCCGGTGCACAGCGCGACCTTACGGTACGGCAGACCCAGCAGCTGCAGCACTTTCTCGGCGTGACCGGTCATCTCTTCCAGCGCGGCCATGGAGTCTTCCGGACGCACGATCTGCACCATTTCAACTTTGTCGAACTGGTGCATGCGGATCAGACCGCGGGTGTCGCGACCATAGGAACCGGCTTCAGAGCGGAAGCACGGCGTATGGGCGGTCATTTTGATCGGCAGGTCGTCTTCGTCGATGATTTCATCGCGTACCAGGTTGGTCAGCGGCACTTCCGCCGTCGGGATCAGCGCGTAGTTGCTGCTGTCGGCTTCTTCTTCCAGCGGACGAGTATGGAACAGGTCGCCAGCGAATTTCGGCAACTGGCCGGTGCCATACAGCGTGTCCTGGTTCACCAGGTACGGGACATAGTTTTCGCTATAGCCATGCTGTTCGGTGTGCAGATCCAGCATGAACTGCGCCAGGGCGCGGTGCAGACGGGCCAGCTGGCCTTTCATCACCACAAAACGCGAACCAGTCAGCTTAACGGCGGCGGCAAAATCCAGCCCCCCGTGCATTTCCCCCAGCGTCACGTGATCGCGCACTTCAAAATCGAACTGGCGCGGCGTGCCCCAGCGGCTGACTTCAACGTTGTCGTTTTCGTCACGGCCAACCGGCACATCATCATGAGGAATATTCGGGATCGCCAGCGCGATATCGCGAATTTCCGCCAGCAGCGTTTCCAGCTCGGACTTTGCAGCATCCAACTGTTCGCCGAGTTTGTTCACTTCCAGGCGTAATGGCTCGATGTCTTCCCCGCGCGCTTTCGCCTGGCCAATGGATTTCGATCGGGAGTTACGCTCCGCCTGCAGGTTTTCCGTTTGCACCTGCAGAACTTTACGACGCTCTTCAAGCGCGCGAAGTTTATCTACATCCAGCTTAAAGCCCCGGCGTGCCAGTTTTTCTGCGACTGCGTCTGGCTCGGTACGCAGCAGATTGGGATCGAGCATGCTTATCCTGTGCTTATCGAATTAAATAAAGAAAAGTGGCCGCAGACTACGACCACGGAAATAGAGTAATAACCTTACCGCAACGCCTCAATTAGCGGTAGCGTTTTATCGGGCTATTTTGATCCTGTTCAGCGAGCCAGGCGAGCTTTTCGCCAATTTTGCCCTCAAGCCCCCGGTTTGTCGGGTGATAATAGCGCGTTTGCGCCATTTCCTGCGGGAAGTACTGCTCGCCGGCGGCGTAGGCGTTGGGTTCGTCATGAGCGTAACGATACTCCTGTCCGTAACCCATCTCTTTCATCAGCTTCGTCGGCGCATTGCGCAGATGCACCGGAACGTCGTAGTCAGGACGATCCCGCGCGTCGGACAGCGCCGCTTTAAAGGCGGTGTAGACGGCGTTGCTTTTCGGCGCGCAGGCCAGATAGACAATGGCCTGGGCAATCGCCCGTTCGCCTTCCGCCGGCCCGACGCGGGTAAAGCAATCCCACGCCGAAATGGCGACCTGCATCGCCCGTGGGTCGGCGTTGCCGACATCTTCCGAGGCTATCGCCAGACAGCGGCGGGCAACGTACAGCGGATCGCCGCCGGCGGTGATGATCCGCGCATACCAGTAAAGTGCCGCATCCGGCGCGCTACCGCGCACCGACTTATGCAGAGCAGAAATCAAATCGTAGAACCGGTCGCCTTTGTTATCAAAGCGCGCGCTGCGCTCGCCAGCGATCTCGGTCAGCAGTTCCGCCTTCAGCACCCGCTTGCCCGAGTCATCGCTCTCGGCCATATCAGCCATCATTTCCAGGGTATTCAGCGCCCGCCTCGCGTCGCCGTTCACCAGTTCGGCGATGGCCTTGCGGGTCTCTTCCGGCAGAATAATATCCTGCCCGCCGTAGCCGCGGGACTTATCGTTCATCGCCTGGTCAAGCACCCGCTCGATATCGTCGGTGGTCAGCGATTTCAGTAAGTAGACGCGGGCGCGGGAGAGCAGCGCTGAATTAAGCTCAAAGGAGGGGTTTTCGGTGGTCGCGCCAATAAAAGTGATGGTGCCGTCTTCAATATGGGGCAGAAAGGCATCCTGCTGGCTTTTATTAAAGCGATGCACTTCGTCAACAAACAGGATGGTCCGCCGGCCGGCGTTGCGATTTTGCCGCGCGCGCTCAATAGCCTCGCGAATCTCTTTCACCCCTGAGGTCACCGCCGAGATCCGTTCGACATCGGCGCTGGCGTAGCGGGCAATCACTTCCGCGAGGGTGGTCTTGCCGGTGCCCGGCGGCCCCCAGAGGATCATTGAATGCAGATGCCCGGCTTCAATCGCCCGCGGCAGGGGTTTACCCGGCGCCAGCAGATGCTGCTGGCCAATATACTGCGCTAAATTTTCTGGCCGCATGCGAGCGGCCAGAGGTTGAAACGCGTTGTCGGAAAAATCGAGCGACAGATTGCTCACTTTCGCCTCTACTTACGTTGATCGTCCACCGTCACCCCTTTCGGCGGCGTAAAGGTGAACTTAGATGCGTCGACGGCGCCGTTCTGCTGCGACTTCAGCTGATAGCTGCTGCGCTGGTCATCCTGCTCGACGGCGCTGAACTGATGGATGGTGCCGTCCCGACCGACGTTGATCGTGAACTGCTTCAGGTTACCGCTGCCGCTTTTCGGCGTCAGCACAAAATCATCGCCGTTTTGTTTGATATTGTACTGCTGCCAGTCACTGGACTGGTTGCGGGCAATCAGCATAAACGGCGTGTTGCTGGTAGCATCTTTCAGCCAGGTCGCCGTAGCCTGCTCAACGAACGGGTTGTAGAACCACAGCGTTTTGCCATCCGAGACAAGAACGCTTTCATCTGGCTGGGTCATATGCCAGTTAAACAGGTTCGGACGTTTTACCCACAGGTCGCCCTGTCCGTCCTGGACGGCGTTACCGCTGCCGTCGGTGACTTTCTGCGTGAAGCTGGCATGGAAACTGCTCACTTTATCAAGACGGCTTTTTAAGTCACTGGCCGCATCTGCCCAGACCTGGCTGACGACCATACCAGACAGTAATGCACAGGTGATTGCGAGTTTTTTCATTGTTATTCCTTAATGTGCGTCACTCCCGACGCGGGAGCCTCTTCTGTCCCTAATGTAGGACCGCCGACGGCGGCGGAACAGAAGAATTGGCTGATTTTGCGCTTATTTACCCAACTTTGCACTCATTCAAAGGGCGGCGGCGCCAGCACTTCGCGGTTACCGTTATGGCCCTGTTCGCTGACGATCCCCTGCGCTTCCATCTGTTCGATAATGCGTGCTGCACGGTTATAGCCAATGCGGAACTGACGCTGGACCCCGGAAATCGACGCTTTGCGCTTCTCAGTCACAAAACTGACCGCTTGATCGAACAGCGGGTCCAGCTCTTCACCACCGTCGAAACCACCGCCGCCGCCTTCGCTTTCGCTGTCGGAGGTAATACCATCGACGTACTGCGGACGGCCGCGGGCTTTCCAGTCCTGAACCACAGCGTGGACTTCCTGGTCGCGTACAAATGCCCCATGGACGCGCACCGGCGTGGTAGAGTTCGGTCCGGAGTAAAGCATATCCCCCATACCCAGCAGCGATTCCGCGCCGCCCTGATCGAGAATGGTACGCGAGTCAATTTTACTCGACACGGTAAAGGCGATGCGCGTCGGAATGTTGGCCTTAATCAGGCCGGTAATAACATCTACCGACGGACGCTGCGTCGCCAGCACCAGGTGGATCCCCGCCGCACGCGCTTTTTGCGCCAGACGGGCAATCAGCTCTTCCACCTTCTTGCCGACGGTCATCATCAGGTCGGCGAACTCGTCCACCAGCACCACGATATACGGCAGTTTTTCCAGCACCGGATGTACGGCATCCATGCTGTCGCCCGGCTTCCAGTACGGATCCGGAATCGGACGCCCCATGCGCGCGGCCTCGGCGATCTTCTCGTTATAGCCCGCCAGGTTACGCACGCCCAGCGCTGACATCAGCTTGTAGCGGCGCTCCATCTCGTTGACGCTCCAGCGCAGCGCATTGGCGGCGTCTTTCATGTCGGTGACCACTTCCGTCAGCAGATGCGGAATACCTTCGTAGACCGACAGCTCGAGCATTTTCGGGTCGATCATGATGAAACGCACATCTTCCGGCTGCGCTTTGTAGAGCATGCTGAGGATCATGGCGTTCACACCGACTGACTTACCGGAACCGGTAGTACCGGCAACCAGCAGGTGCGGCATTTTCGCCAGGTCAGCTACCACCGGGTCGCCAGCGATATCTTTACCCAGCACCACGGTCAGCGGCGATGGGTTATCGCGGAACTTGGCGTTGTCGAGCACTTCACGCAGATAGACGGTCTGACGCTTTTTATTCGGCAGCTCAAGACCGACATACGGTTTACCCGGGATCACTTCCACCACGCGCACGGCAACCGTCGACAGCGAACGCGCCAGATCGCGTGACAGGTTAGAGATTCGAGCCGCTTTGACGCCAGGCGCCAGATTCAGTTCGAAGCGGGTGATCACCGGCCCCGGCGAGTAGTTCACCACATCCGCTTTAATGCGGAAATCGGCCAGACGTGCTTCCACCAGTCGCGCCATCTGCTCGAGAGCAAAGGTATCCACCGGCTCGACTTCACTGGGTGGTGGGGTTAACAGATCCAGCGACGGCAACGGCGTGGTCGGTCTTTGCAGCGGACGGCTATCGCCATTGCGCATCAGCAGCGGGTGGATCAGGCTCTCCTGCGGCGCGGGCGCGGCAGGCTGATGCCCCTGCGGGGCAACCGGCTGTTGCTGCTGCACGGGCTGCGGTGCAGTCTGGTAAGGCTGCGGCGGCACTGGCTGAGGGTGTACCGGCTGGTGCTGCGCAGGTTGATAACCCTGCTGCGGAGCGGCGGCCGGTTGTTGATAGTGCGGGGCCGGTTGTTGCGGCTGGACTTCCGGCGTCGGCGTAAACAGCGGCTCGCTCGGCCCCTCATTGACAAGCGTTTTCATCGGCGAGAATTCATAATCCGCCGGCGAGAACGGATTAGCGCCCGGCGGCTGCTCAGCGGCGTAGCGCTGCTGCTGGGTGGCGGCAAACTGGCGCGCCAGCTCCGCTTCCGCCGCAGTGTCGGCGTCATCGTCATCAGTCGCGTTATCGTCTTCCCAGCGATGGCCATAGCGCTGCTGCTGGGTGGCGGCGAACTGGCGAGCCAGTTCATCCTGCTCCATAGCATCCGCTTCCTCATCCGAGAGCAGCTCATCGTCATAATGGGGGTCGCGCTCCGCCTGCCGCGCACGCTGTTCCGCCTCCCGTTGCGACGGTAGCTTGATGCCGTAAGAGGCCAGCTCCCGACGCGTCGGGACACGAACGCGGTTTGGTCGCGGTAGTTTTGGACCAATACCTTCTTTCACCTGGACCCGCGGTCCGCTGGATGCCGGGCTGAACAATGGCGCAGCCGCAGCGGATGCGGCTGTCGCCGAGGTTGCCGCCGCGCCGCCGCTGGCGGCCGTTGCCTGATGCACCCCTGCCGCGACCGCAGAGACCACGGTTGTCTCCACTGGCGGTTTGGACGAGGAGGCTGGCGGCGTCAGCGGTTTAGTGGCAATCGGACTTTCCGGCTCCGGAATTGGCTGATACCAGGAGGCCAGCAGCTCGCGTTCACGTGCCCGCTTCTCTTCGACTTCTTCGAAGTAATAGAGCGGTGGACGTTTCACCTCTTCCGGCGCAACCTCTGGTTCTGGCTCCGGTGACGGCACTGGCGCGCTTTGCGGCTGATACGCCTGCGGCGCAGGCTGAGCGGC
>NZ_KV789927.1:142567-267234 GCF_001807705.1 Klebsiella sp. HMSC25G12
GGCGCCGGCTCTGGCTGATACGCCTGCGGCGCCGGCTGACCGGCATGCGGAGCATAAGCCGGCTGCTGATACGGCGCCGACTCTGGCTGGTACGCCTGCGGCGCAGGCTGAGCGGCATACGGATCGTAAGTCGGCTGCTGATACGGCGCCGGCTCTGGCTGATACGCCTGCGGCGCAGGCTGAGCAGCATGCGAAGCATAAGCCGGCTGCTGATACGGCGCCGGCTCTGGCTGATACCCTTGCGGCGCAGGCTGAGCGGCATACGGATCGTAAGTCGGCTGCTGATACGGCGCCGGCTCTGGCTGATACGCCTGCGGCGCAGGCTGAGCAGCATGCGAAGCATAAGCCGGCTGCTGATACGGCGCCGGCTCTGGCTGGTACGCCTGCAGCGCCGGCTGACCAGCGTGCGGATCGTAAACCGGCTGCTGATACGGCGCCGGCTCTGGCTGGTACGCCTGCGGCGGGTAACCCGCTTCCGGCTGATAAGCAGGCGCAGCGCCCTGATGGCCAGCCGCGGATTCAGCCCACGCCTGTGGCGCGGCAGTGGCCGCCGCCGCTGCACCCACGGGCTCAGCGATACTATGACCATTCAGCAACGGATCGTAAGGGTCGAAATCTCCAGGGCGCGCGGCGCTGGCGCCGGAGAACAGCACATCATCCTCTGTGGGACGTGCCGCGCTGGCGCCGGAAAACAGTACATCGTCGGCGGCGACAGGCGCACCGCTGGCGCTGTATTGCACCGCCTCTTCACCGTCATCCATCCGTTTGCCGGAGAAAAGCGCCGCGTCGGTTTTACGCCCCATGGGGTTGGTAAACTTCTCGGCCAGACGCTTACGTCGCGCCAGCGCGCTGCGTAAAATACGGGCACGACGCGACTCCTGAGGGGTTGCCGCCTCTTCGTCGTCGTACTCTTCATCATCGTCTTCGTATTCGCCTTCATCGACCCAGGTATCATCCCGACGGGTACGGTTGCTGGCAAAGGTCAGTACCGACAGGATGCCGCCGCCCAGTTTTTCCGCAATGCTGACCCACGACCAGCCGGTGAACAGCGTCAGGCCGGCCGCCCAGATGCATAACAGGGCGATGGTGCCGCCGCTGCTGTGCAGCAGCGGTTGCAGCGTGGTGCTCAGCAGGCTGCCGATCACTCCGCCCGAGGCAAAGTACCAGATATCATCGGCGTTAATGGCTGCCAGACCACAGGAGGTCAGGATCAGGGCTAACGCGCCAATGAGGCGCAGGGAAACGGCGAAATAATCAATGTATTCGTCGTTTTCCTGATGCCGCCAGGCAAACCAGCATCCGCCAATAATGATGACCGGGATGGTGTAGGCCATGACGCCAAAAATGAAAAAGAGGGTATCGGCAAGCCAGGCTCCAGGGGCGCCGCCTAAATTATGAATAGGCTCATGCCACGCCGTCTGCGACCAGCTTGGATCCGAGGGGTTAAAGCTCAGTAGTGCCGCCATCAGCCAGATGGCGAAGAGGGAGCAAAGGATGAGCATCGCCTCAAGGAGTCGGCGCCCGCTGCTGAGTTTGGTTAGTTTGACTTCTTTGTCTTCGGTGTATTCCTGGCTCAAGAAAGGCTCTCCAGGTATCAGGCTGTTTCCTGCCTGCTGCTAAAACGGACAACAGCGCCGGGTCTCCCCGGCACTGTTGCTGTATGGATTAACAGGAGTGTAATCAAACTACGTCGATTTTGCACCTGTTCCGTGTTAGCGCGTCTTAATAACCAGACGATTACTTTGCTTGACTTCTTCCATCACCACGTAGGTACGGGTGTCGTTTACGCCCGGCAGGCGCAGCAAGGTCTCGCCCAGTAATTTACGATACGCTGACATATCCGGTACGCGGGTTTTCAACAGGTAGTCGAAATCACCGGAAACCAGATGACACTCTTGAATTTCTTCAAGTTTTTGCACTGCGGCGTTAAATTGCTCAAACACATCCGGTGCGCCACGATTCAGAGTAATCTCAACAAATACCAGAAGTGATGCATCCAGATAATGCGGGTTGAGCAGCGCCGTATAGCCCTGAATAAAACCCTGTCTTTCAAGACGACGCACGCGCTCAAGGCAAGGCGTCGGAGAAAGTCCCACCCGTTTAGAAAGCTCGACGTTAGAAATTCGCCCATCTTTTTGCAATTCATTCAGGATGTTACGATCAATGCGGTCGAGATCTTTGCCTGGGCGCTTCTTGCTATCTACCATTATTATTGTCTCTCTGTATTCCTTCCCTACTCCTGTTCCGGCTCTGTGCCTTCACTGCCAGAGCCCATCCTGTTATTACCCGTACGACAATGGGTAACCCAGGGGTACGTGAGAAGCCCGTTGCCTGACGGCAGTCACCGACATCACGCATGGCGTCTGTCCACACCATGCGTAGATTTCGTTAACCCGGATAAAAATGGCATTTGCGTGCATGAAAATTCGCCGCACGCTAAATACTGCTTTTCTTCTTCCATGAATGTTTTCGCAAAAGCACAGGGGATTGTCAAAGCAAAACATCGATTTTTAGTACAAGATGCCAGATATTCATCATCCCCCCTGGTTGATTCTCATTTTTTCGTCTTATAATTGTCCCGCTGACAGTAGAAATAGTTATATTCTTTGCCGGTAAAATCACCAATTCATCGGTCGCTTCTATTGCACACATCGTTAACAAAATCGCTGCGCTCTTTTTTTACGACAACAAATTCCCTACAATCTCTGCCCAATGTATGCCAATTATTATGGGGATCTCATGGGCACAGCCAAACACAGTAAACTGCTTATCCTTGGTTCTGGACCTGCGGGATACACCGCGGCGGTCTATGCCGCACGCGCCAACCTGCAGCCGGTGCTGATCACCGGGATGGAAAAAGGCGGTCAGCTGACCACCACGACGGAAGTGGAAAACTGGCCGGGCGATCCTAACGATCTCACTGGCCCGCTGCTGATGGAGCGCATGCACGAACATGCCGCGAAATTTGAAACGGAAATTATTTTCGACCACATCAGCCGCGTCGATCTGCAAAACCGTCCGTTCCGTCTGACAGGCGATAGCGGTGAGTACACCTGTGATGCGCTGATCATTGCCACCGGCGCATCGGCGCGCTACCTCGGTCTGCCATCGGAAGAGGCGTTTAAAGGCCGTGGCGTTTCAGCTTGCGCCACCTGTGACGGATTCTTCTATCGCAATCAGAAAGTGGCGGTGATCGGCGGCGGTAACACCGCGGTTGAAGAGGCTCTGTATCTGTCCAATATTGCCTCTGAGGTGCATCTGATCCACCGTCGCGACGCCTTCCGCGCGGAAAAAATCCTCATCAAACGTCTGATGGATAAAGTGGCGAGCGGCAACATCGTGCTGCATACCGACCGCACCCTCGAAGAGGTGACCGGCGACCAGATGGGCGTCAGCGGCCTGCGCCTGCGCGATACCAAAAACAGCGACAACGTCGAGTCTCTGGAAGTGGCAGGCTTGTTCGTTGCCATTGGCCACAGCCCGAACACCGCCATCTTTGAAGGTCAGCTGGAACTGGAAAACGGCTATATCAAAGTGCAGTCCGGGATCCACGGCAACGCCACGCAAACCAGTATCCCGGGCGTATTTGCCGCTGGCGATGTCATGGACCATATCTATCGTCAGGCGATCACCTCCGCCGGCACCGGCTGCATGGCGGCGCTGGACGCCGAGCGTTACCTGGACGGTTTGGCCGACGCTTGCAAATAATCTTTACAAGTCAGTAACAAAGGTAAAGAAGGCGACGAAAAGTCGCCTTTATTTTTGCCGCGATGTAACATTGCCGTGCCCAATATTCCCATAACGATACCTGCAAAGCGCGCAATGAATAAAACCCGTCAACAAGAGTTAACCCGCTGGTTAAAACAGCAAAGTATTATCTCCCGTCGCTGGTTGATGATTTCCCGCCTGCTTGGCGTGGCAAGCGGTCTGCTGATCGTCGCGCAGGCCTGGTTCCTGGCGCGGATCCTGCACCGGATGGTGATGGAAAATATTCCGGCAACCGCCCTGCTGCTGCCGCTGACGCTGCTGGTACTGGTCTTTGTGCTGCGCGCCTGGGTGGTCTGGCTGCGTGAGCGGGTCGGTTTTCAGGCCGGGCAGCATATCCGCTATGAAATTCGCCGTCAGGTTCTCGACCGCCTCCAGCAGGCGGGCCCAGCCTGGATCCAGGGCAAACCGGCCGGCAGTTGGGCAACGCTTATCCTTGAGCAGATCGATGATATGCACGATTATTATGCGCGCTACCTGCCCCAGATGACGCTGGCGGCCTGCGTGCCGCTGCTGATCGTTATCACTATTTTCCCGATTAACTGGGCCGCCGCGTTGATCCTCCTCGGCACCGCCCCGCTAATCCCGCTTTTCATGGCGCTGGTCGGGATGGGCGCCGCCGATGCCAACCGGCGTAACTTCCAGGCGCTGGCCCGCCTGAGCGGCCATTTCCTCGACCGCCTGCGCGGCATGGAAACCCTGCGTATTTTTCACCGCGGTCAGGCAGAAATCGATAATATTCGCGACGCCTCGCAGGATTTTCGCCAACGCACCATGGAAGTCCTGCGTCTGGCCTTCCTCTCCTCCGGGGTGCTGGAGTTTTTCACCTCCCTCTCCATTGCGCTGGTGGCGGTCTATTTTGGCTTCTCTTACCTTGGCGAGCTGAACTTCGGCCACTATGGCGCGGGCGTCACGCTGATGGCAGGCTTCCTGACGCTGATCCTCGCGCCGGAATTTTTCCAGCCATTACGTGACCTGGGCACTTTCTACCATGCCAAAGCCCAGGCCGTGGGCGCCGCAGACAGCCTGAAAACGTTTATGGAAACCCCATTGACCCAGGTGGAGCGCGGCGAAAAAACCTTAAATGATAACGATCTGATTGGCGTGGAAGCGCGCGATCTGGTGATCAAATCTCCGGAAGGTAAAGTCCTGGCCGGGCCGCTTAACTTTTCACTGCCTGCTGGCGCACGCGTTGTGCTGGTGGGTCAGAGCGGCTCCGGGAAAAGTTCGCTGCTGAACACACTGCTCGGCTTTTTGCCCTACGAGGGCTCGCTGAAGGTGAACGGCGCAGAGCTGCGCGAACTGGACGCCGATCGCTGGCGCCGCCTGTTAAGCTGGGTGGGACAGAATCCTCAACTACCTGCCGCCACGCTGCGGGAAAATGTGCTGCTGGCATGGCCCGAAGCCAGCGATGCCCAGCTTCGGCTGGCGCTGGACAAGGCCTGGGTCAGTGAGTTTATCGCCCTGTTGCCGGACGGGATCCATACCGCCGTGGGCGATCAGGCGGGTCGTCTGTCGGTAGGTCAGGCGCAGCGTATCGCGGTTGCTCGCGCGCTGTTGGTGCCCTGCCGCCTGCTGTTGCTGGATGAACCCTTCGCCAGCCTCGACGCCCATAGCGAACAACGGGTGATGCAGGCCCTGACCCATGCCTCCACCGAGCAAACCACGCTGCTGGTCACCCACCAGCTCGAGGGACTGGCTGACTGGGATTCCGTCTGGGTCATGCAGGACGGACAGATTATCGAGCAAGGCGACTACGCCACGCTGGCCCGTGCCGGTGGGGTCTTCTCGGCGCTGCTGGCCCATCGTCAGGAGGAGATTTAAATGCGCGCACTTTTACCCTATCTGGCGCTCTATAAACGCCATAAATGGATGCTGCTGCTCGGCGTCGTGCTGGCCATCGTGACTCTGCTGGCCAGCATCGGCCTGCTGACGCTCTCCGGCTGGTTCCTCTCCGCCTCAGCGGTGGTGGGTGTCGCCGGGATCTACAGTTTTAACTATATGCTGCCTGCCGCGGGCGTCCGCGGCGCGGCGATTATCCGTACCGCCGGGCGCTACTTCGAGCGTCTGGTCAGTCATGACGCGACCTTCCGCGTGCTGCAGCACCTGCGCGTCTTCACCTTCAGCAAACTACTCCCCCTCTCTCCCGCGGGGCTGGCGCGCTTTCGCCAGGGTGAACTGCTCAACCGGGTGGTGGCCGATGTCGATACCCTGGATCATCTCTACCTGCGGGTGATTTCACCGCTGGTCGGCGCGCTGGTGGTGATTGTAGTGGTCACCTGCGGATTAAGCCTGCTCGACGTTACCCTTGCGCTGACGCTCGGCGGCATCATGCTGGTCACCCTGCTGGTTATGCCGCCGCTGTTCTATCGCGCAGGTAAACCAGCCGGCGAAAGTATGACGCAGTTGCGCGGCCAGTATCGCCAACAGCTCACTGCCTGGCTGCAGGGCCAGGCAGAGCTGATGGTGTTTAACGCCAGCGACCGCTACCGCGCGCAAATGGAAAAGACCGAGCTCAGCTGGCAGGACGCACAGCGCCGTCAGGCCGAGCTGACCGCGCTTTCGCAGGCAGTAATGCTGTTAATCGGCGGCATCGCCGTGGTGGCCATGCTCTGGCTGGCGTCCGCCGGCATCGGGGGTAACAGCCAGCCAGGGGCGCTGATCGCGCTGTTTGTTTTCTGCGCCCTGGCGGCCTTCGAAGCCTTGGCGCCAGTCACTGGCGCTTTCCAGCATTTAGGTCAGGTGATCGCCTCCGCACGACGGATTTCGCAGATCACCGACCAGCAGCCGGAGGTCACTTTCGTCGAGGGTGAAGCCAGCGTGCCTGCGCAGGTGGCCTTAACCTTCACGCAGGTTACCTTCCGCTATCCGCACCAGCCCTCCCCCGCCCTGGAGAATATCTCCCTGCAGATTGCTGCCGGAGAGCATATCGCCATTCTTGGCCGGACCGGCTGCGGAAAGTCGACGCTGTTGCAACTCCTCACCCGGGCCTGGGATCCAACGCAGGGAGAGATTTTGCTCAACGACCAGCCGCTGTCCCAGCTCAGCGAAGCCACCCTGCGTCAGGCGATGAGCGTGGTGCCGCAGCGCGTGCACCTGTTCAGCGCTACGCTGCGCGACAACCTGCTGCTGGCGGCGCCAGACGCTGACGATACCGCGCTCTGCGCGACCCTCGAGAAAGTGGGGCTGGAAAAACTGCTGGAAGATGGCGGACTGAACAGCTGGCTGGGGGAAGGCGGGCGCCAGCTATCCGGCGGCGAACTGCGCCGGCTGGCGATTGCCCGCGCACTGCTCCACGATGCGCCGCTGATGCTGCTCGATGAGCCGACAGAAGGCCTGGATGCGGCCACCGAAAGCCAGATCCTGCATCTTCTGGCGGAAGTGATGCGCGAGAAAACCGTGCTGATGGTGACTCACCGCCTGCGGGGCCTGGCGCGTTTTAATCAGATAATAGTCATGGACAACGGCCAGATAATTGAGCAAGGTAGTCACGCGGATCTGCTCGCTAAACAGGGCCGGTACTTCCAGTTTAAACAGCGTCTGTAGGCTATTATCTAATTTTTGCTGATGCGTATTGAGGTTAAAATGCGTCTGGTTCAGCTCTCCCGGCATTCTATCGCCTTCCCTTCCCCGGAAGGCGCCCTCCGTGAACCTAACGGCCTGCTGGCGCTCGGCGGCGATCTGAGCCCGGCACGTCTGCTGATGGCCTATCAGCGCGGTATTTTTCCATGGTTTTCTCCGGGCGACCCGATCCTCTGGTGGTCGCCCGATCCCCGGGCGGTGCTCTGGCCGGAACAGTTTCATCTCAGCCGCAGCATGAAGCGTTTTCATCAGCGTTCGCCTTATCGCGTCACGCTGAATCATGCCTTTGGTGAGGTCATTGAAGGCTGCGCCAGCGATCGTGACGAAGGCACCTGGATAACCAGCAGTATCGTTCGCGCCTATCACCAACTCCATGAGCTGGGCCATGCCCATTCCATTGAAGTCTGGCAAGAGAATACGCTGGTAGGTGGAATGTACGGCGTGGCGCAGGGGGCGCTGTTTTGCGGCGAATCGATGTTCAGCCGGGCAGAAAATGCCTCCAAAACCGCGCTGCTGGTATTCTGTCAGGCTTTTACGCAGAGTGGTGGTAAATTAATCGACTGCCAGGTACTGAACAACCATACCGCCTCATTAGGCGCGGTGGATATTCCCCGCCGCGATTATCTTGACTACCTGTCAGTATTACGCGGCTACCGCCTGCCCGAGCTATTTTGGGTGCCGCGGGTGCTATTTCCGGGCGCGCAATAAAAATGTTTTCAGCACATTTTGCGTCAGGATGGTATAATTGCGCGGTAGAGTAGCTTCTGCCTGTTGCCCCGCCGCCGTTTGGGAATAATAAGAGTCAGATAACGCCCATCGTTCTGTCACTCCCCTTTACGTTTGCGCCTGTCACGCGGCATAGCCGTGTGTGTTCCGGGCAATGCGCCAAAACTACTTCGGCGATTCATACCCGTCATATATCCGTTGCCGGTGTGCTGACTGCGCACCTTGCGGCAAGGCGAATGATTCAGGGTAGATACGTAAAACTTTACTTACATGATGAACTTCGGCATTATCTTGCCGGTTCAAAACTACGGTAGTGATACCCCAGAGGACTAGATGGCCAAAGAAGACAATATTGAAATGCAGGGCACCGTACTTGAAACGTTGCCTAACACTATGTTCCGCGTAGAACTGGAAAACGGTCACGTGGTAACTGCGCATATTTCCGGTAAAATGCGTAAAAACTACATCCGCATTCTGACGGGCGACAAAGTGACTGTTGAGCTGACCCCGTACGACCTGAGCAAAGGCCGCATTGTCTTCCGTAGTCGCTGATTGTTTTCGCCCTTAAGGCGTCAGATGCTGAAGGCCGGGATAATTCCCGGTCTTTTCATATCTGCCGCCGGCAAAAAAAAACCGGCCCAGGGCCGGTTTTTACGTTGAAGACATCGCTTTAGTGGGCGGCTTCCGGTTTGTGCTTCTGCGCGCTCTGGAAATCGTAGGTCAGCGCATTCTTCGCGCTGTCCAGAGACACTGTCACCTGGCCACCATCGACCAGCGAGCCGAACAGCAGCTCGTTCGCCAGCGGCTTTTTCAGGTTGTCCTGAATGACGCGTCCCATTGGACGTGCACCCATCGCCCGGTCGTAACCTTTCTCCGCCAGCCAGTCGCGCGCTTCCTGACTGACTTCCAGGGAGACGCCTTTCTGGTCCAGCTGGACCTGCAGCTCGACGATAAACTTGTCGACAACCTGATGGATCACCGTGGTAGAGAGATGATCGAACCAGATAATGTTGTCGAGGCGGTTACGGAACTCCGGCGTAAAGATCTTCTTGATCTCATCCATTGCATCCGGACTGTTGTCCTGCTGAATAAGGCCAATCGATTTACGCTCAGTTTCCCGCACCCCGGCGTTAGTGGTCATCACCAGCACCACGTTGCGGAAGTCCGCTTTACGCCCGTTGTTATCGGTCAGCGTACCGTTATCCATCACCTGCAGCAGCAGGTTGAACACATCCGGATGCGCTTTTTCGATCTCATCAAGCAGCAGCACCGCGTGCGGATGTTTAATCACCGCATCGGTCAGCAGCCCGCCCTGATCGAAGCCAACGTAGCCCGGAGGCGCCCCGATTAAACGGCTGACGGTATGACGTTCCATATATTCGGACATGTCAAAACGCAGCAGCTCAATACCCAGCGCCTTCGCCAGCTGCACGGTCACTTCGGTTTTCCCGACCCCGGTAGGCCCGGCGAACAGGAATGACCCAACCGGCTTGTGCTCATGGCCCAGCCCGGCGCGCGCCATTTTGATGGCTTCGGTCAGCGCCTCAATGGCTTTATCCTGACCGAAGACCAGCATTTTCAGACGGTCGCCAAGGTTTTTCAGCGTATCGCGATCGCTCTGGGAGACGCTCTTCTCAGGGATCCGCGCAATCCGCGCCACCACTGACTCGATATCCGCCACATTGACCGTTTTCTTACGCTTGCTGACCGGCATTAAGCGCGCCCGCGCGCCCGCTTCGTCAATGACGTCAATTGCCTTATCCGGCAGATGACGATCGTTAATGTATTTTACCGCCAGCTCAACCGCCGCACGCACCGCCTTAGCGGTATAACGCACGTCATGGTGCGCTTCGTACTTCGGCTTCAGGCCGTTGATAATCTGCACCGTCTCTTCCACCGACGGTTCGGTGATATCGATCTTCTGGAAACGACGGGCCAGCGCACGATCTTTCTCAAAGATGTTGCTGAACTCCTGGTAGGTGGTGGAGCCGATCACCCGGATCTTGCCGCTGGAAAGCAGCGGTTTAATCAGGTTAGCCGCATCGACCTGGCCGCCAGAAGCCGCCCCCGCACCGATAATGGTGTGGATTTCATCAATAAACAGGATGCTGTTGGTATCCTGCTCCAGCTGTTTGAGCAACGCTTTGAAGCGTTTTTCAAAATCGCCACGATATTTGGTCCCTGCCAGCAAAGAGCCAATGTCGAGCGAGTAGATGGTGCAGTCGGCCATCACTTCCGGCACATCGCCCTGCACAATGCGCCAGGCAAGGCCTTCGGCGATCGCAGTTTTACCGACGCCGGATTCACCCACCAGCAATGGGTTATTTTTACGGCGACGGCACAGGACCTGAATCGCACGCTCCAGCTCTTTTTCACGGCCGATCAGGGGATCAATGCCGCCGACGCGAGCAAGCTGATTGAGGTTGGTGGTGAAGTTTTCCATACGTTCCTCCCCGCCGGCTTGCTCTTCATTGCCAGGCTGGCTTCCGCTGTTATCGGAAGACTGGCTCGGCTCGTCTTTGCGTGTACCATGAGAAATGAAGTTCACCACATCGAGTCGGCTGACTTCATGTTTACGCAGCAGGTAAGCGGCCTGCGACTCCTGCTCGCTGAAAATGGCCACCAGTACGTTGGCGCCGGTCACTTCGCTGCGGCCAGAAGATTGCACGTGGAAGACGGCGCGCTGCAGCACACGCTGGAAGCTCAGCGTCGGCTGGGTGTCGCGCTCTTCTTCCGTGGCTGGCAGGACGGGTGTGGTTTGTTCGATGAAGGCTTCAAGTTCCTGACGCAATGCCACCAGGTCCACTGAACACGCTTCCAGGGCCTCACGGGCCGAGGGGTTGCTTAGCAGAGCCAGCAGCAAGTGCTCGACGGTCATAAACTCATGACGGTGCTCGCGCGCTCTGGCGAAAGCCATATTTAAACTGAGTTCCAGTTCTTGATTGAGCATAGGCACCTCCCCCAATTTTCATGCCTGTATTCAGGCTTTTTCCAGCGTACACAGCAATGGATGCTCGTTCTCCCTCGCGTACTGATTCACCATAGCGACTTTGGTCTCCGCCACTTCCGCGGTAAACACGCCACAAATCGCCTTACCTTCATAGTGAACCGTGAGCATCAGTTGCGTTGCACGTTCAACATCATAAGAAAAGAATTTTTGTAACACGTCAATAACAAACTCCATTGGAGTGTAGTCATCATTGACCAATATCACTTTATACATAGATGGCGGTTTAATCGCATCACGAACTTCGTCGTCAACCAGGTGCTCGAAGTCCAGCCAATCTCTCTTACTCATCGTCAGTGTTCATCATCGGTTGCTGTTGCCAACAGGCGGAGGCCTGTCGATGACCAGAGGTTATGCTCATCACAAATCTACAACAGATCATAGATAACTATCATCTATCGCTTCTATCCGCGACGGCTGTCACATTCCCCGGCAATAGCGTTAACTGCTTCAAATTTTGACGCATTTTTCGCCGTCCCCCCTCCTCAATCGCTTGACGCGTTTTCGTATTTCTCTAAATTGTAGTGGCGAGAGTTGGCGAGCAATTGAACAACTCGTCACTCCACCACCGGTTCATTCCATCTTACTTATAAAGATTTACGAAGGATGTCGAAGTATGGAAATGGGTACTGTTAAGTGGTTCAACAATGCCAAAGGGTTCGGTTTTATCTGCCCTGAGGGCGGCGGCGAAGACATTTTCGCCCATTACTCCACCATCCAGATGGATGGTTACAGAACGCTAAAAGCCGGACAAGCCGTTCGGTTTGATGTTCACCAGGGGCCAAAAGGCAACCACGCCAGCGTGATCGTCCCTGTGGAAGCGGAAACGGCTGCATAACTCTTTTGCTTCATTGTGTACATCCTGCTAATAAAATGCCAGTCCTTCTGACTGGCATTTTTATTTCTATTCGCGTGCCAGCGCATCCACCGGATCGAGCCGTGCCGCGTTGCGCGCTGGCAGCCAACCAAACAGCACCCCAGTCAACGTCGAACAGAGAAAAGCCGTTAGCAGAGCCAGCGGGGAAAAACCGATCTCCCAGCCGGGCAGAAACAGCTGCAGAATAAATGCGATCATCAGCGATAACGTGACCCCCAGCGCGCCACCGACCAGGCAAACCAGCACCGCTTCGATGAGAAACTGCTGCAGTACATCGCTGGCCCGCGCGCCAACCGCCATGCGGATGCCGATTTCGCGCGTCCGTTCGGTCACCGACACCAGCATAATATTCATTACACCAATACCGCCAACCACCAGGGCAATCACCGCCACCAATGTCAGGAACAGCTGTAAGGTATGTGTGGTCCTTTCTGCGGTTTTCAAGATGCTGTCCATATTCCAGGTGAATACATCTTTTTTACCATGCCGCAGCTCCAGTAGACGCAGCAGCTGTTTCTCCGCGGTTTCACTGTCATAACCTTCATGAACGCGTACCGTAATGGAGTTCAGCCACGACTGGCCCATCACTCTTCCCGCCATGGTGGTGTAAGGCAACCAGACGCGGAGAATTTTACTGCTGCCAAACATTGACTGTTTTTCATCCGCGACGCCGATCACCGTGGCCGGCATATTGCCCACCAGAATCACCTCGCCCACCACTTTCGCTTTATTGGGAAACAGCTGGCGACGGGTATTGCTGTCGAGCACTACCACCTGCGCCCGACTGTTGAGCTGCAGTTCATTAAAGGTATTGCCTTCGCTGAAGGTCATGCCGTAAACATTAAAGTACTGCGGCCCGACCCCCTCCGCGCTGGCGGCAACGTCAATATTGTTGGCGCGCAGGCGCAGGCTTTTCGATACCGCCGGCGTGGCGGAACGCACCCATGGCTGTTTCTGGATCGCCAGCAAATCGTCATACTTCAGCGCCTGCTGATAACGCGGGTCGTCATCGCCAAAATCCTTTCCGGGATAGACATCGATGGTATTGGTGCCGATGGCGCGAATATCCGCCAGCACCATCTGTTTGGCGGCATCACCGACCACCACGATCGATACCACCGACGCAATGCCGATAATAATGCCGAGCATAGTCAGCAGGGTACGCATTTTATTCGCCGCCATCGCCCGCCACGCCATAACCAGCGCTTCGCGAAAGCCACTGGTAAACTGACGCCACGCCGAGGGTTCCGGCTGCTGACGGGCGCGCAGCCCACCGCCCTGGCGGCTGCCGGGCGGATTGCGGACGATCTCGCCATCGCGGATCTCAATGATCCGTTCCGCCTGGGCCGCGACCTGCGGATCGTGGGTGACAATGATGACCGTATGGCCCTGAGCTTTGAGCTGATGCAGGATCGCCATCACCTCTTCGCCGGAATGGCTGTCCAGCGCGCCGGTCGGTTCATCCGCCAGAATCACTTCCCCGCCGTTCATCAGCGCACGGGCGATACTCACCCGCTGCTGCTGGCCGCCGGACAGTTGCGACGGCTGATAGTCAGCCCGATCGCCAAGCCCCAGACGCACCAGCAGATCATGGGCGCGCGCCAGGCGTGCCCGTCGCTCGCTGCCGGCATACACCGCAGGCACTTCAACGTTCTGCGCGGCGGTAAGATGTGACAGCAAGTGGTAGCGTTGAAAGATAAAACCAAAGTGTTCCCGCCGCAGCCGAGCCAGCGCATCGCCATTCAGTTGCGCGATATCGGTTCCCGCCACCCGGTAGGTGCCGCTGGTCGGTTTGTCGAGACAGCCGAGAATATTCATCAGCGTCGATTTGCCCGAGCCGGAGGCACCCACGATCGCCACCATCTCCCCCGCATTGATGCTGAGGGTGATCCCCTTCAGTACCTCAACGCTGCCGTCGCCGGAAGGGTAGCTGCGACGAATATCACGCAGCTCAAGCAGCGCCGTCATTTTGCCGCCCCGCTCGCGCTCTCGCCGACGATCACTTCATCTCCCTCATCCAGCCCCTGCACCACCGCGACGTCGGTATCGTTGCGGGCGCCAATGGCAACCTCACGCTCTTTTACCTCGCCGGTGCGCAACAACCGGACGTGATAGCGGTTATCACCCACCGCGTCACCCAGGGCGCTCAGCGGGATGGTAATCACGTTTTTCACCTCGGCCAGCTGGATATGCACCTGCGCGGTCATGTCGAGACGCAGGATGCCCTGCGGATTCGGCACCTCGAAGCGGGCATAGTAGAAAATGGCGTCATTGACTTTTTCCGGCGTCGGCAAAATGTCTTTCAGCGTGCCTTCATAGCGAGTCAGCGGATCCCCCAGCACGGTAAACCACGCCTTTTGCCCCGGTCTGAGGTGGATGACATCCGCCTCAGAGACCTGCGCTTTGACCAGCATGGTGCTGAGATCCGCCAGCGTCAGAATGTTCGGCGCCTGCTGGGCGGCGATCACCGTCTGTCCCTGCAGGGTGGTAATTTGCGTCACTTCGCCAGCCATCGGCGCCAGGATCCGCGTGTAGTCGAGGTTGGTCTTCGCGGTGTCGAGCGTCGCCTGGTTACGCTTGATTTGCGCTTCAATAGTGCCGATCTGCGCTTGTTTCACCGCCAGATCGGTGGCCGCGGTATCAAGGTCCTGTCGCGAGACCAGCTGGCGCTGCGCCAGCTGCTGCTGACGGGCCAGAGTCACCTGCGCCAGTTTGCTCTCCGCGCGCGCCTGATTGAGCTGGGCACGCAGTTCCATCAGCGTCGCTTCAACCTCTTTAATTTGGTTTTGCGCCTGCTCCGGATCGATAACCCCCAGCAACTGGTCCTTTTTGACCTTATCGCCGATATTGACGTGCAGCGTTTTCAGCTGTCCGCTGACCTGGGCGCCGACGTCAACTTTCCGCAGGGCATCCAGCTTACCGGTGGCCAGCACGCTCTGCTGGAGGTCACCTTTGCGCACCACCAGCGTCTGGTAGTTCGGCAGCGGCGCATTCAGGATCCGCCATCCCCAGACGGCCAGACCCAGCACAACGATCGCTAACAACCACCAGATTGTTCTGCGTTTTCCCTTCACTTTCATTATCCGATTCCTGCTGTTTCCCTGCCGCTCCAGACGGTGATTCTATCCAAACCCGTCGACAACAGAACACCCATTTTTAACGTTGCTTACGTTTTGTTTAGCTACCGGAGAGCTTTGCGCCAGCCCTACGGCGCAGGTTAATCTGCACGACCACGAGCCAGCCACAGTACCCGCGAGAACATTTTCTTTAACAGCGTCGGCACCGCGTCCACCCCGCGTCGGCCGGCCTCCATCGCCACCTCAATCGCCAGGTCGGGCTTGGATGAACGATGGATGGCCTTAGTGATCACCCGCCGCATATTCATAGGGACATTATCCGGGATCTGCGCCACCCGGTGATAAACGTCATCAAATCCCTGGCGATACATAAAGTGCTCCATATCCATCGCGGGCAGGCTCGTCAAATGGTCACGCTCCAGCTCGCGATCGTTATTCAGCAGGCCGAGCACGGTGGCGGCATATTTTTTCCCCGCCTCATCGCCATCCACCAGCACGTGCCACTGGATCCCCATCCGGCGGGCAAATTTGATCAGTGGTTTAAGGCCTGACTGGGCGAACTCGATCACCTTCACGCCCTCGGCATCAAAATGATGGCCACACTGGCGGGCCAGTTCGTTGATAACCCAGGTCTCCGTCTCCCCTTCCACCAGCAGCCAACAGCGGGCGAAGAGCGATGAGGCGCGATTGAAGCGAATATGGAAGGCGATACGCCGGCTGTCTTCGGCATTCATTCCGCCGGGTCCCAGCCGCCATGCCGACACCCTCGACGACTCACGAACCAGTCGACAGACCTGCTCCACCGGCGTCAGGGACAACAGCTCCCCGGAGTTGGTGGTGGTCACGCGCTGCAGCGGCAATAAATTCAGCAGGTGCCAGGCGACAGAGAGCATAATCGGATGCAAACGCGTCTCCGGATCTTCAATCAGCAACAGCGGCCGCGCGTCGCGATCGAGGCGCACCGTCCCTTTTGCCTGCAGGAGGGTGGAAAACAGCCCCAGCAGAATCACCCGATGGCTGCGCCCGCCGGGTTTATCGATCATCCGGTTGATAATATCCAGATAGCGCCAGCTGCGCTGCTCATCATGGGAGCGCCGCCGCATCAGACGATGCCGCGTCTGGGCGCTGCTTTGCTCGGCAAAGTAATGCTCCAGCAGCTGCACCATGGCCGACAACCCCTCGCGGATCTGACCGTCCGATAAATTTTGCGGATGGCTGACCAGCTCCCGGGAGAGAAAATCGAGCTGGCGGGCGGTGATCTCTATCTGCGGCGAATGCGGTACCGTCCCGTTATGGATGCGCCGCATAAAGCGCGCGTCGCGCAGGCGCAGCACCGGCATCAGACGCACCAGGTGTCTGGCCAGATCATCAATATCCTCAACCGCCAGCGCTTCGCCTTCACCATCGATAAAGCTCCGCAGGGTCATCACGCTGTCGTCATCGGCGAGCTCGCCTTCCAGACGATAGAACACCCGATGATAACCATCGTCACAAGGTACCCAGCAGCGCTGAAGCGGACGAAAACGCCGGACCCGATGGCGCCCCGGTTCGGTTTCACGGAAGGTCAGGATAATATGCAAATGGTGCTCGCGCCCCTGGATGTCGCCCGGGGGAAACCAGAAGTCATCGCGGACAAAGTGATAAAGATCGAACTCAGGGGACAAAAGCAGGGTCAGCGCATCAAGCAGACTGGACTTCCCCCACGCGTTCTCCCCGATCAGGACGTTATTTTGCTCCAGCATCAACGACAAACGATTGATACCGCGAAAACCGACGATTTCTACGCGCTCAAGAAGCATATCCCCTCCGCTAAACCACCACTCTCCTTCAGTAATCAACAGTATAGCGAGGGCGACGGCAAGATGACACTCTGCTTAATCGCATCCGTGGCTCATATTCAGCGGATTAAATATATTCATAAAATTACTCACTTATCGCCTATTACCGGCTGTTGATTATTCATCAAACAAAATAGTTTTATTTCAGGCGTTATGATCTACACTATTGATAATCTTCCACGGATAAAGGAAAGACTACACTGGCAAACGGAATCCCTTCACCTTGCCCTAAATCAAATAATATCAATATATTTAACTGGCTCTGGGATGGCGATTATCTCTAGAATAACGCCGCTTTATTTTTATCGTCATCCCTTATCACGATAAATAAAGACCGGCACGGTCCGCTCGTGCGCGTATACAATTTAATTGAGGTGGTTATGTTCAGAAAATTAGCAGCAGAATGCTTCGGCACTTTCTGGCTTGTATTTGGTGGCTGCGGTAGCGCCGTGCTTGCCGCAGCCTTCCCTGAGCTCGGTATTGGTTTTGCCGGCGTCGCGCTGGCATTTGGCTTAACGGTATTAACCATGGCATTTGCGGTCGGCCATATTTCCGGGGGGCATTTCAACCCGGCGGTGACCTTGGGCCTGTGGGCCGGCGGCCGTTTCCCGGCGAAAGAAGTCATTGGCTATATTATCGCTCAGGTGGTCGGCGGCATTATTGCCGCGGCGGTGCTTTACGTGGTGGCCAGCGGTAAAGCCGGCTTTGATGCCGCCGCCAGCGGATTTGCCTCCAATGGCTATGGCGAACACTCCCCGGGCGGCTTCTCCATGCTGTCGGCTATCGTCATTGAAATTGTCCTGACCTGTGGCTTCCTGCTGGTTATCCATGGCGCGACCGATAAACACGCACCGGCGGGCTTTGCGCCGATCGCTATCGGCCTGGCGCTGACCCTCATCCATTTGATCAGCATTCCGGTTACCAACACCTCGGTCAACCCGGCGCGCAGCACCGCGGTAGCGATTTTCCAGGGCGGCTGGGCGCTGCAGCAGCTGTGGCTGTTCTGGGTCATGCCGATCGTCGGCGGGATCCTCGGCGGCGTGCTGTATCGCACCCTGCTGGAAAAACGCGATTAATCCTTTGTAAAGCCCGGGTTTCCGGGCTTTTTCTTTCTGGTGGCAGCTTTACTCGGCCCGGTGATTTGGGTAGTGTCATGGGCGCTATTCTCATTATGCAAGGGCTGCATCGTTCATGTTATCGGGACTCTTCATCATTCTGTTGCCGCTGGTTGTCGGCTATCTGGTGCCACTTCGTCAACCCTCCGCGCTAAAACTGATTAACCGGATGCTCAGCTGGATTGTCTATGTCATCCTTTTCTTTATGGGGATCAGCCTGGCATTCCTCGACAATCTGGCAAGCAACCTGCTGGCCATATTGCATTACGCTGCAGTGAGCGTGGTCATCATTTTACTGTGTAATATTGCCGCCCTGTTGTGGCTGGAAAGTAAAATGCCATGGCGCAGTCAGCATCGGCAGGAGAAATTACCTTCGCGCCTGGCCATGGCCCTGGAATCGCTGCAGCTGTGCGGCGTGGTCGTGCTCGGTTTTCTGCTCGGCCTGACCGGCCTGTCTTTTTTACAGCACGCGACCGAAGCCAGCGAATATACGCTGATCTTTCTCCTGTTCCTCGTCGGTATTCAATTACGCAATAATGGAATGAGTCTGCGACAAATAGTCCTTAACCGTCGGGGAATGATCGTCGCCATGGTGGTTATGGCCAGTTCATTACTTGGCGGGATACTTAACGCCTTTATTCTCGGTCTGCCGTTAAAGACCGGTCTGGCGATGGCGAGCGGTTTCGGCTGGTATTCGCTCTCCGGTATTTTACTCACTGAATCCTTTGGCCCGGTGATCGGCAGCGCGGCGTTCTTTAACGATCTGTGTCGCGAGCTGCTGGCTATCATGTTAATTCCGGGCCTTGTTCGCCGCAGCCGCTCCACAGCGCTGGGGCTGTGCGGCGCCACTTCGATGGACTTCACCTTACCGGTACTCCAGCGTTCCGGCGGCGTCGAGATTGTTCCTGCCGCTATCGTGCACGGTTTTCTGCTTAGCCTGCTGGTCCCGATCCTGATCGCCTTTTTTACCGCCTGAATACCCGCTGGCGGCAGACTTACTGCCGCCAAATTTGCGCTAAATCAATCTCCCTTTAAGTTGTATCAGAAATGCCTTTTCACCTTGTGCCATGCGGCATAACCTTAAACATGTATATTAAATATAACTTTAAAGGTGTGACCATGTTTTGTGTGCAATGTGAACAAACCATTCGTACCCCAGCCGGAAACGGCTGCTCTTACGCGCAGGGGATGTGCGGTAAAACAGCGGAAACCTCCGATCTGCAGGATCTGCTGATTGCATCACTGCAAGGCCTGTCCGCCTGGGCGCTCAAGGCCCGCGAATATGGCATTATCGATCATGAGGTCGACAGCTTTGCCCCCCGCGCCTTCTTCTCCACCCTGACCAACGTCAACTTCGATTCTCCGCGTATCGTCGGCTACGCCCGCCAGGCGATTGCCCTGCGTGAAGCGCTGAAAGCGCAGTGCCAGAACCTCGACGCCAGCGCCGCGGTTGATAACCAGGTAGCCGATTTACACCTGGTCAGCGACGATCTGGGTGACCTGCAGCGTCAGGCGGCAGACTATGCCCCAAATAAAGATAAAGCCGCCATCGGCGAGAATATTCTCGGTCTGCGTCTGCTGTGCCTGTACGGCCTGAAAGGCGCGGCGGCCTATATGGAGCACGCCCACGTACTCGGCCAGTACGACAACGCGATTTATGCCCAGTACCATAAAATCATGGCATGGCTGGGAACCTGGCCGGCGGATATGAACGCGCTGCTGGAATGTTCGATGGAAATCGGCCAGATGAACTTCCAGGTGATGAGCATCCTTGACGCTGGTGAAACCACTAAATATGGCCACCCGACGCCGACTCAGGTGAACGTTAAAGCCACCGAAGGGAAGTGCATCCTGATCTCCGGCCATGATCTGAAAGATCTGTATAACCTGCTTGAGCAGACGGAAGGCACCGGCGTTAACGTCTATACCCACGGCGAAATGCTGCCGGCGCACGGCTATCCGGAGCTGCGTAAATTCAAACATCTGATCGGCAACTACGGCAGCGGCTGGCAAAACCAGCAAGTGGAATTCGCCCGCTTCCCGGGCCCTATCGTGATGACCTCGAACTGCATCATCGACCCCACCGTCGGCGCCTACGACGACCGCATCTGGACCCGCAGCATCGTCGGCTGGCCGGGCGTGAACCATCTGGAAGGTGAAGACTTCGCCCCGGTTATCACCCAGGCGCAGCAGATGGCGGGCTTCCCGTACAGCGAAATCCCGCATCTGATCACCGTCGGCTTTGGCCGTCAGACCCTGCTTGGCGCGGCGGATACGCTGATCGATCTGGTCAGCCGTGAAAAACTGCGCCATATCTTCCTCGTCGGCGGCTGCGACGGCGCCCGCGGGGAGCGTAACTACTTCACCGATTTCGCCACCAGCGTGCCGGATGACTGTCTGATCCTGACCCTGGCCTGCGGTAAATACCGCTTCAACAAGCTGGACTTCGGCGATATCGAAGGTCTGCCGCGTCTGGTCGACGCCGGGCAGTGCAACGATGCCTACTCGGCAATTATTCTCGCGGTTACGCTGGCGGAAAAACTGGGCTGCGGTGTTAACGACCTACCGCTGTCGCTGGTGCTCTCCTGGTTCGAACAGAAAGCGATCGTCATTCTGCTGACGCTGCTGTCGCTGGGGGTGAAAAACATCGTCACCGGCCCGACGGCGCCTGGCTTCTTCACCCCGGATCTGCTGGCGGTCCTCAATGAGAAGTTTGGTCTGCGGTCCGTGACCACCGTGGAACAAGATATGCAGCAGCTGCTGAGCGCTTAAGGAGTCCCTGATGACCATGCCAACCTCCCAGTGCCCGTGGCGGATGCAGGTTCACCACATTCACCAGGAAACCCCGGACGTGTGGACCCTTTCGCTGCTGTGCCACGATTACTATCCGTACCGCGCCGGCCAGTATGCCCTGGTCAGCGTGCGTCACTCGGCGGAAACGCTGCGCGCCTATACCCTTTCCTCCACGCCGGGGGTCAGCGAGTACATTACGCTGACCGTTCGCCGTATTGACGAGGGCGCGGGTTCGCAGTGGTTGACCCGCGAGGTCAAACGCGGCGATTACCTTTGGCTGTCCGATGCGATGGGCGAGTTTACCTGCGACGATAAAGCGGAAGATAAATTCCTGCTGCTGGCCGCCGGCTGCGGCGTAACGCCGATAATGTCGATGCGTCGCTGGCTGGCGAAGTATCGACCGCAGGCCGACGTGCAGGTGATCTATAGCGTGCGTTCGCCGGAGGATGTGATCTTTGCCGAGGAGTGGCGCCAGTATCCGGTCACCCTGGTGGCAGAGCACCATGCCACTCATGGCTTTGTCGCCGGCCGTCTGACCCGGGAGCTGCTGCAGAGCGTGCCGGATTTAGCCAGCCGCACCGTGATGACCTGCGGCCCGGCGCCTTATATGGAGAAGGTCGAGCAGGATGTTGCCGCCCTGGGCGTCACCCGCTTCTTTAAGGAGAAGTTCTTCACCCCGGTGGCGGAAGCCGCGACCAGTGGACTGAAATTTACCAAACTGCAGCCGGCGCGCGAGTTTTACGCGCCGGTGGGCACCACACTGCTTGATGCGCTAGAGAGCAATAAAGTGCCGGTGACCGTCGCCTGCCGCGCCGGCGTCTGCGGCTGCTGTAAAACCAAAGTGGTTTCCGGGAAGTACAGCGTCAACAGCACCATGACGTTAACCGACGCCGAAATCGCCGACGGCTATGTGCTGGCCTGCTCCTGCCATCCGCAGAGCGATCTGGTTCTCGCCTGAGGTCAAAATCCCCGGTGGCGCTACCGCTTACCGGGGCTACAGCGCTGTGCGATTGGGTAGCCCGGAGAAGGCGCAATGCGCCGCCTCCGGGAAAATCCCGGGCGACAATAAACGCTCAGGCGACATGAGATAAACATTTTCTCAGACTGAAAAAGTTGCAAACCGGCAACAGTATCGACTTTACGCCCCAGGACGAATGAGGCATTTTTACCGCCAGGCCGACTGACCAGCCAGCGAATAACGCCCTGCGCCGAGTAGCGCAATCGCCAGCGCGCCAACAAAGAAATAGACCAGGTTCTCGATCGCCCACGCCCCCACCGCATCAAGCGCAAACGTCTTGCCGAGACCGACCATCAGCCACGCCACCACCATGGTGAACGCCAGCACCAGCGCCGCCGGACGGGTCAGGACGCCGAGAATTAACAAGCAGGGAGCGACCACTTCCCCCACCAGCACACCGTAGGCGATAAACCCCGGCAACCCCTTCGCCACCAGCATGCCGCTGATCCCGCCCACGCCGTCCAGCAGCTTGTGCAGACCGTGAAACAGCATTAACCCGCCGACGGCGAGTCGTAACAAGAGTTTACCGGCGTCGTCATGCGACAGCGTTTTATTTACTGCGTTTAACATTCCCTTAACCATCTGATGTGCTTCCTGTTTTACACCCTGTGAGATCCCTGAGTATGCACAATTTTTCAGCAATAAAACCAGCAAAAAATAAGGGACAATCGGCAACGTAACCTGCAGTTTCATCTAAGCTTGAAGGCGTTATCACAAAAAGGAGATGGAGATCATGAAACAAACCGTGGCCGCATACATTGCCAAAACGCTGGAACAGGCCGGCGTGAAACGTATCTGGGGCGTCACCGGAGATTCCCTCAATGGATTGAGCGATAGTCTGAACCGCATGGGCACCATCGACTGGATGCCCACCCGGCACGAAGAGGTCGCTGCTTTCGCCGCCGGCGCCGAGGCGCAACTGACCGGCGAGCTGGCGGTCTGCGCCGGTTCCTGCGGACCGGGTAACCTGCATTTGATCAACGGTCTGTTTGACTGTCATCGTAACCATGTACCGGTATTGGCCATTGCCGCCCACATCCCCTCCAGCGAAATCGGCAGCGGCTATTTTCAGGAGACCCATCCTCAGGAACTGTTCCGCGAATGCAGCCACTACTGCGAGCTGGTCTCCACCCCCGAACAGATTCCGCAGGTGCTGGCCATCGCCATGCGTAAAGCGGTGATTAACCGCGGCGTCTCGGTAGTGGTGCTGCCCGGCGACGTGGCCCTGAAGGCCGCCCCGGAGAGCGCCAGCAGCCACTGGTATCATGCGCCGTTGCCGACGGTCACTCCGGCGGAAGAAGAACTGCGCAAGCTGGCGCAGCTTATTCGCTACTCCAGCAATATCGCGCTCATGTGCGGCAGCGGCTGCGCCGGCGCTCATCAGGAGCTGGTGGAGTTCGCGGCCAAAATTAAAGCCCCCATCGTCCACGCCCTGCGCGGCAAAGAGCACGTGGAGTACGACAATCCGTACGATGTCGGCATGACCGGGCTGATTGGTTTCTCCTCTGGCTTTCACACCATGATGAACGCCGACACCCTGATCCTGCTGGGCACCCAGTTCCCCTATCGCGCCTTCTATCCAACCGACGCCAAAATTATTCAGATCGACATCAACCCCGGTAGCATCGGCGCGCACAGTAAGGTCGATATGGCGCTGGTGGGCGATATTAAATCGACGCTAAAAGCGCTGCTGCCGCTGCTGGAAGAGAAAACCGATCGCCACTTCCTCGATAAGGCGCTGGAGCACTATCGCGACGCGCGAAAAGGGCTCGACGATCTGGCAAAATCCAGCGATAAGGCAATCCACCCGCAATATCTGGCACAGCAGATCAGCCATTTTGCCGATGAAGACGCCATTTTCACCTGCGATGTCGGTACCCCAACCGTCTGGGCGGCACGCTACCTCAAAATGAACGGCAAACGCCGCCTGCTGGGCTCGTTCAACCACGGCTCAATGGCCAACGCCATGCCGCAGGCCATTGGCGCCCAGGCTACTGCCCCGGAGCGGCAGGTGGTGGCCATGTGCGGCGACGGCGGGTTCAGCATGCTGATGGGCGATTTTCTGTCGCTGGCGCAGATGAAGCTGCCGGTGAAAATTGTCATCTTTAACAACAGCGTGCTGGGCTTCGTGGCGATGGAGATGAAGGCCGGGGGCTATCTCACCGACGGTACAGAGCTGCACGATACCAACTTCGCCCGCATCGCCGAGGCCTGCGGTATCAAAGGTATACGCGTTGAAAAAGCCTCCGAGGTGGATGAAGCGCTGCAGACCGCCTTCCGCACCGACGGTCCGGTGCTGGTCGACGTCGTCGTCGCCAAAGAGGAGCTGGCTATCCCGCCGCAGATCAAGCTGGAGCAGGCGAAAGGCTTTAGCCTGTATATGCTGCGGGCGATCATCAGCGGGCGCGGCGATGAGGTCATCGAACTGGCGAAAACCAACTGGCTCAGGTAAAACAGAAGCCATACGTTGAACCAGACCAAGGAAAAGCCGTGATCGATTTACGCAGTGATACCGTTACCCGTCCCGGGCGCGCCATGCTGGAGGCCATGATGGCCGCCCCGGTCGGGGACGATGTGTATGGCGACGACCCTACCGTCAATGAACTGCAGCGCTATGCCGCCGACCTCGCCGGCAAAGAGGCGGCGCTTTTTCTGCCCACCGGCACCCAGGCCAACCTCGTTGGCCTGCTCAGCCACTGCCAGCGCGGCGAAGAGTATATCGTCGGCCAGGGGGCGCATAACTATCTGTACGAAGCCGGCGGTGCGGCAGTACTCGGCAGTATTCAGCCACAGCCGATTGACGCCGCGGCGGATGGTTCGCTGCCGCTGGATAAAGTGGCGGCGAAAATCAAACCCGACGATATCCATTTTGCCCCGACTCGCCTGCTGAGCCTGGAAAACACCCACAACGGTAAGGTGCTGCCGCGCGACTATCTGCAGGAAGCCTGGGCGTTTACCCGCCAGCGCGACCTGGCGCTGCACGTCGACGGCGCGCGTATCTTTAACGCCGTAGTGGCCTACGGCTGCGAACTGCGTGATATCGCTCAGTACTGCGACTCCTTCACCATCTGCCTGTCAAAGGGGCTTGGCACCCCGGTAGGCTCGCTATTGCTGGGCAGCGAGGCATACATTCGCCGTGCTATCCGCTGGCGGAAAATGGTCGGCGGCGGCATGCGCCAGGCGGGCATACTGGCCGCTGCCGGGCTGTACGCGCTGAAAAATAACGTACAGCGCCTGCAGGAGGATCATGACAACGCCGCGTGGATGGCGGAGCAGCTTCGCGCCATCGGCGCCGACGTCACCCGCCATGATACCAACATGCTGTTTGTGCGCGTTGGCGAAGCGCAGGCCCCGGCGCTCGGCGAGTTTATGCAGGCGCGCGGCGTGTTGATTAACGCCTCGCCTGTTGTCCGTCTGGTCACTCACCTGGATGTCAACCGTCAGCAGCTGAGCGAGGTGGTCGCTCACTGGCAGGCTTTTTTACAGCGCTAAGGAGTCAGGCGTGTCGCAATCGGTTCTGGTGCTCGGCGCCAGCGGCTATATTGGCCAGCATTTGGTGCACGAGTTAAGCGCGCGGGGTTATCCAGTGCTGGCGGCGGCACGCCACATCGACCGACTGCAAAAGCTCGATTTGCCCGGCGTCACCTGCCGGTCAGTCGATCTTAATCAGCCGCAGGCTCTGCCTGCACTGCTCGCCGGCATCGATACCCTTTATTATCTGGTCCACGGCATGGGCGAAGGCGGCGATTTTATCGCCCATGAGCGCCGGGTAGCCACGCATGTGCGCGATGCTCTGCGTCAGTCGTCAGTGCGCCAGGTGATATTTCTCAGTTCGCTACAGGCCCCGGCGCAGGAGCAATCTGACCATCTGCGCGCCCGCCAGGTGACCGGTGAGGTCCTGCGTGAGTCGGGTGTGCCGGTGACCGAACTGCGGGCCGGGATTATCGTCGGCGCCGGCTCTGCCGCCTTCGAGGTGATGCGCGATATGGTTTATAACCTGCCAGTGCTCACTCCCCCGCGCTGGGTACGCTCGCGTACCACCCCTGTCGCCCTGGAAAATCTGCTCTTTGACCTGGTTGAGCTGCTGAATCATCCGTCCAACGCGCATCGCGTCTTCGAAGCCGCCGGTCCGGAGGTGTTAAGCTATCAGCAGCAGTTTATCCACTTTATGGCCGTCAGCGGTAAACATCGCCCGCTCATTCCCATTCCCCTGCCGACGCGCTGGATCTCAGTGTGGTTTCTTAACGTTATCACCTCGGTGCCGCCTACCATCGCCAGGGCGCTGATTCAGGGGCTGAAGCACGATCTGATCGCCGACGACCGGGCGCTGCGAGCGCTGATCCCGCAAACGCTGATCCCCTTCGATCAGGCGGTTCACCGCACGCTGAAAGAAGAAGAGCAGCTGGTAAACTCCAGCGACTGGGGCTACGACGCCCAGGCTTTCGCCCGCTGGCGACCGGAGTACGGCTACTTTCCGAAACAGGCTGGCTGCACCGTCACCACCCAGGCGAACCGCCAGGCCCTGTGGCAGGTCGTTAACCAAATCGGTGGTAAAGAGGGGTATTTTTTCGGCAATCTGCTGTGGAAAACCCGTGGTGCGATGGACCTGCTGGTCGGCCATCGGTTAGCCAAAGGACGGCCGCAGCGCGACTATCTGCAAACCGGCGATACGGTCGACAGCTGGAAGGTAATTATCGTGGAGGAAGAAAAACAGCTCACCCTGCTGTTCGGTATGAAAGCGCCGGGGCTGGGCCGGTTAAGCTTTACGATAAACGATAAAGGCGACCATCGCGAACTGGACGTGCGCGCCTGGTGGCACCCGCACGGTATGCCCGGACTGATCTACTGGCTGCTGATGATCCCGGCGCACCTGTTTATTTTCCGCGGTATGGCGCAACGCATCGCCCGGCTGGCCGAACAAATCTCAGGCAGAGACCAAGGATAAGCATTATTCTTTCATGATTCTCATTGCATAGTCGGGAGAATCACGGAAAAATGCGCACGAAATTCTTTTCTGGGACAGTAGAGTGATATGAAGGTACTGGTTACCGGTGCGACCAGCGGATTAGGCCGCAACGCAGTGGAATATCTGCGCAATAAGGGCATCAGCGTGAGAGCCACCGGGCGCAACGAAGCGATGGGTAAGCTTCTGAGCAAAATGGGGGCAGAATTCATCCCGGCCGATTTAACCGAGCTGGTCTCTTCGCAGGCTAAAGTGATGCTCGCCGATATCGATACCCTGTGGCACTGTTCGAGTTTTACCTCGCCCTGGGGCACCCAGCAGGCTTTCGATCTCGCTAACGTCCGCGCCACCCGCCGTCTGGGCGAATGGTCTGTGGCATGGGGGGTGCGCAATTTCGTCCATATCTCTTCGCCATCGCTCTATTTCGATTATCACCACCATCGCGATATCCAGGAAGATTTCCGCCCGCATCGCTTCGCCAACGAGTTTGCCCGCAGCAAGGCGGCCAGCGAGGAGGTGATCAACCTGCTGGCGCAGGCCAACCCGCACACCCGTTTTACCATTCTGCGTCCGCAGAGCTTGTTCGGGCCGCACGATAAAGTCTTTATTCCCCGGCTGGCGCAAATGATGCAGCATTATGGCAGCGTCCTGTTGCCGCGGGGCGGCAGCGCGCTGGTCGACATGACCTATTATGAAAACGCCGTGCATGCGATGTGGCTGGCGAGCCAGTCGGCCTGCGATCATCTTCCTTCCGCCCGCGCGTGGAATATCAGCAACGGCGAACCGCGCACCTTGCGAAGCATCGTGCAGAAACTGATCGACGAGCTGGGCATCAAGTGCCGGATCCGCTCAGTTCCCTACCCGATGCTGGATATTATTGCCCGCAGCATGGAACGTTTTGGCGATAAAACAGCCAAAGAGCCCGCCTTTACCCACTACGGCGTTTCCAAACTTAACTTTGATTTTACGCTCGATATCACCCGCGCGCAGGATGAACTGGGCTATCAGCCGGTGGTGACGCTTGACGATGGCATTGTGCGTACCGCCGCCTGGCTACGCGACCACGGCAAACTTCACCGCTAACCCTGGCCATATTTTTCTAACAGCGCCTCGGCTATCGCTTCAGTTTGCGCATCCGCTACGCCATCCCAGCGCTGCGGACGGAAGTGCATCTGGAAGGCGATAATCACCCGCTTCTTCTGCGCGGGGGTCATCTCCGGCGTCACCTGATAGCCGTAGCGCGCCAGTAAATCCAGCACCACCTCTGGGTCAACGGGATCGCTGGCCGGCCGTCCGTTCAGATAAAAGGCCACTCGCTGCTCGTCAGGCCAGGCGCCAATCCCCTGCTGCGCCAGCTGTTGCCAGGGAAACAGCGGCCCCGGATCGTCTTTACGCTGCGGCGCGATATCGGCATGGGCCACCACGTTCTGCGGTGCGATGTGGTAGCGGGTGATAATATCGCGCGCCAGCGGGATCAGGGCCGCTATCTGTTCCGGGTGGAAGGGGGTAAAGCTTTTGACGCCCGCCGTCTTCTGCCAGCCGCGGTTCTCCAGCTCAATGCCGATGGACGTATCATTGATACGCGTACTGCCGCGCCAGTAGCTCACCCCGGCGTGCCAGGCTAAATCCTCTTCCGGCACCAGCTGCCAGATCCGCGGTTTATGCTGATAACGCGGCGGCTGCTCGGGGATTAAATAGTGGGAGCTGACCTCTTTATCGGTCAACGTCGCCAGAGAAACATCAAAATTGTCTGCCGTATAGTGGATCACCAGCACTTTTATTCGCGGATAGGCCGCCTGCGCCGGATGGCGAGTGTCCAGCTGGTATCCATCGCGATCGATAATTCCCTTTTCCCCGGCACAGCCGGTTAACAGCAGCGCCAGCAGGGCGACCTGCGCAATCCGTTTCATCCCCTTTCCCTCGCCCGGCAGTGGAGCCGGGTTAATAAGACCATTGATTACGTCCTTTATTTTTAGCCTGATACAACGCACTGTCCGCCCGGGCGATCAGCGTCTCCATCGGGACCGTGCCGTCGGAAGCCACCACGCCCATGCTGACGGTCACTACCGCCGCCACCGCAGAGGCTTCATGCGGCAAGGCCGCGTCGTGGATTTTCTGCTGAATGCGCTCGGCAATGACGGTGGCGTGCGCTAAGGAAACCCCCGGCAGCGCCACGACAAACTCCTCGCCGCCGTAGCGGGCCACCAAATCGTCCTCAGCCCGCACCGCCATTTTAAGCACCTGCGCGACAGACGATAAGCAGTCATCGCCGGCCTGATGGCCGTAATGGTCGTTATAACGCTTAAAGTAATCGACATCGATCATGATCAGCGCTAACGGCGCTTTTTGCTCCCAGAGCTGCGCCAGAAAAGCATTCAGTGCCCGGCGATTGGCCGTTCCGGTTAAGGCATCCCGGTTAGCGATACTTTCCAGCCGCTGGATAAGCTGCATATTTTCCTGATGCGTATCCCAGGCTTCATCATACCAGCGCTGCAGAATACGCCGTCCATAAAGCAAAATCGCGGTGAAAATAGCCCATAAGGTCAAAAAACGAAATTCACCGTCATAGTGAATCTGCACCCCTGCCAGCAAGGCGGTCACCCACATTGGGAGCATAAAGGCGATAATGCCGGGCCAGTGGTGATAGAGCGCGGTGAGGCCGGTGGTCATTAAAATCACCAGCAGCGGCCAGGCGAAGGGCAAGGTCCAGAAAAAGATAAAACAGTAATTACTCAGGGACCAGCACAGGCTGAGCGCCAGCAGCAGCCCGGTGATGATATTCAGCGTATATCGCCCCTGCGCCAGCCGCGGCGTGACGGCAATAATCACTAAAATGGCCGAAATAATAATAACCGCGATCAGCGCCACTTCGATATAAGGAATAACCGCCCGGTGCGTCAGTAACTTCTTATCAAAATAGGTAAAGATAAAATTGCGGAAGAAAATCATTAACGCAAAAGCGATATTGACAAAGGCCAGCCAGGGCATACTCATGGACAGCGCATGGCGCTGAACATTATCTTTGGTGGCCCACAACGCGGCTCGCTGCTGCCGGGCCCGCTCTCGCTTATTTGTTAACATCTTATCTCCCTGGTGACCTGCATGACCATGGGTGCAGCCCCTGCTGTTCTATATGATAAACCATGTTACCGGGAATGTCTTTCAGCGTCCCGGCCCCTTCTCCTGCGTGCGCCTCAGCTAATTTTCAGCTAACCACAGTAAAAAAAGGTCTTGCGTCGCCTTAATGTTCATTCCGCAAAAAAAAAGCAAGCATTATCAATGAGAACCTCGTCATCTTTTCTTTAAAAAAGCGTTAACTAATCGTCATAAAATTGCAGTATTTTGCTTGAAAAAAAAGCGGCGTTAGTACAATCTGAAATCGCTCATTGGTGAGTTAAAACAAGAGCATGATGATAGCAAAATAAACAATGGAGTCTAAAAATATGAAATATGCAGCTTTAGTGGCAGGTGCAGCATTGTTTTTAACGGCGAACGCCTTCTCCGCTGAGATTTTAACGAAAGAAGCCTTTAATAAGGTCCATACGCAATATACCAAAATCGGCACCATTTCCTCTACCGGCCAGACTGCGCCGAGCGATGCCCGTGAAGAGCTGATTAAAAAGGCCGATGAAAAAGGCGCGGACGTTATCGTGCTCTCTTCCGGTAATACCGATAAAAAACTGCACGTCTCCGCTAACATCTATAAGAAGAAGTAATTAATCTTATATCTCAAGAAACATTATCCTATTGTCCGGGTAATGTTTCTTGTTTGCCCAAAAAGTCTGTTTATTTTTAAACGGCGCCTGGTTTTTCCTGCCTGAATATCATTCGGTGATGCTCATTGTCGATTTCCTGCCCTAAGGCCGTTGTCACATCAAGGTCTTAGCTCTTTGCGTCAAGTACAATCCGCACGCTATACGCTATGCTTTAACGGAAACTGAAAACGTAGTTCGCTTATAAGGAAATCATCATGCGCTACAAACTTCTTGCTGTACTTCTCCCTTGCGCGCTGGCGCTCAGCGCCTGTACGACCGTCACCCCGGCCTATAAAGATAATGGTACCCGCAGCGGCCCCTGTGTCGAAGGCGGCCCTGACGACGTAGCGCAAAAATTCTATGACACTCAGATCCAGAACCGCACTCAGGATCCGGCGGCGCTGCGCCCCTATCTGAGCGACGGACTGGCGCAGTTACTCAATGACGCCCGCCAGGATCCGGCCAACAGCAAACTGCTGCAGGCTAACCCGTTCTCCAGCAGCAGCACCCCAGCAGACAGCGCCGTGGTCGCCAGCGCCTCCACCATCCCGAACCGTGATGCGCGCAATATTCCGCTGCGCGTCGAACTGAAACAGGGCACCCAGAGCTGGAAAGATGAAGTGCTGATGATCCAGGAAGGCCAGTGCTGGGCTGTCGATGACGTCCGCTATCTCGGCAACAACAGCCATGCGCCAGCCGGGACGCTGCGACAGAGTCTGGAGAAACGCTGATTCCGGAGTTGAAGCCACCCCGCTGAAACGATAACCCCGGTAAAATGTCGGTATTCGCCCCAGGAATGCCGACATTTGCGCCCCCCTCACCCACCAGGCCATATTTTGTGCTAACTTTAAAGCTAAACGTGGTTTAGATTTAACTTTTAACGCATAAATATTGCATAACTATTCTGCCAAAGGTAGTATTTGCGGCCTCAATAGCTATTCGTATCAGACTGCCCAGATGAGTATTAAACTAAACGGCATTAATTGCTTCTACGGCGCACACCAGGCGCTGTTCGACATCACGCTGGATTGCCCGCAGGGGGAAACGCTGGTGCTGCTCGGCCCCAGCGGTGCCGGGAAGAGCTCGCTGCTACGCGTACTCAACCTGCTGGAGATGCCGCGGTCCGGTTCGTTATCCATCGCCGGCAACCAATTCGACTTCACCAAAGCGCCGTCCGATAAAGCGATTCGCGAGCTGCGTCAGAACGTCGGCATGGTCTTCCAGCAATACAACCTGTGGCCGCACCTGACGGTACAGCAGAACCTGATCGAAGCCCCCTGCCGCGTACTGGGGTTAAGCAAGGATCAGGCGCTGGCTCGCGCAGAGAAACTGCTGGAGCGTCTGCGTCTGAAGCCTTACAGCGATCGCTACCCGCTGCATTTATCCGGCGGCCAGCAGCAGCGTGTGGCTATCGCCCGCGCGCTGATGATGGAGCCGCAGATCCTGCTGTTCGATGAGCCTACCGCGGCGCTTGACCCGGAAATCACGGCTCAGATCGTCAGCATCATTCGCGAGCTGGCTGAAACCGGCATCACCCAGGTTATCGTCACCCACGAAGTTGAAGTGGCGCGCAAGACGGCCAGCCGGGTGGTGTATATGGAAAATGGCCATATCGTCGAGCAAGGGGATGCCTCCTGCTTCACGCATCCGCAAACTGACGCGTTTAAAAACTATCTTTCACATTGATGTTCTTCGGGGAAATGACGATGAAAAAAGTACTGATAGCCGCCCTGCTCGCAGGCATGAGCCTCTCCGCTTCCGCCGCGCAGACCATTCGTTTCGCCACCGAGGCCTCCTACCCTCCGTTTGAGCTGGTGGACGCCAACAACCAGATCGTCGGTTTCGATGTCGATCTGGCGAACGCGCTGTGTAAAGAGATCGATGCCACTTGTACCTTTACCAACCAGGCCTTTGACAGCCTGATCCCGGGACTGAAATTCCGCCGTTTCGACGCGGTCATGGCCGGGATGGACATCACGCCGGAGCGTGAAAAGCAGGTGCTGTTCTCTACCCCGTATTATGACAACTCGGCGCTGTTCGTCGGTCAGCAGGGTAAGTTCACCAGCATTGACCAGCTGAAGGGCAAAAAAGTGGGCGTGCAGAATGGCACCACCCACCAGAAATTCATCACCGATAAACATCCGGAAATTACTACCGTTCCTTACGACAGCTACCAGAATGCGAAGCTGGACCTGCAGAACGGTCGTATTGACGCGGTCTTTGGCGATACCGCCGTGGTCACCGAATGGCTGAAGAGCAATCCGAAGCTGGCGGCCGTGGGCGACAAAGTGACCGACAAAGCCTATTTCGGCACCGGGCTGGGCATTGCCGTGCGTCAGGGCAACACCGATCTGCAGCAGAAATTTAACGCTGCGCTGGAAAAAGTGAAGAAAGACGGCACTTACCAGACCATCTATAACAAATGGTTCCAGAAGTAAGACTGAATGAACGAAATTTTTCCATTAGCAAGCGCCGCCGGGATGACCGTCGGCCTTGCCGTTTGCGCGCTCGTCATCGGCCTGGTCCTGGCGATGCTCTTTGCGGTACTGGAGTCAGTGAAATGGCGCCCGGTAGCCTGGCTTGCAACCGGCATTGTGACCATCCTGCGCGGACTACCGGAAATTCTGGTGGTGCTGTTTATCTATTTCGGCTCTTCCCAGCTGCTGCTGACGCTCTCTGACGGTTTTACCATCCCGCTCGGGTTCACGCAGATCCCGGTGCAGATGCAGATTGAGAACTTTGACGTCAGTCCGTTCCTCTGCGGGGCGATCGCCCTGTCGCTGCTGTATGCCGCCTACGCCTCGCAAACGCTGCGCGGCGCGCTGAAAGCCGTTCCGCAGGGTCAGTGGGAGTCCGGCCAGGCGCTGGGGCTGTCGAAAGCGGCTATATTCTTCCGTCTGGTGATGCCGCAGATGTGGCGCCATGCTCTGCCTGGCCTCGGTAACCAGTGGCTGGTGCTGCTGAAGGACACCGCGCTGGTGAGCCTGATCAGCGTCAACGATCTGATGCTGCAGACCAAAAGCATCGCCACCCGCACTCAGGAACCCTTTAACTGGTATATCATTGCGGCGGCAATCTATCTCGTCATCACCCTGTTGAGTCAATACATCCTTAAGCGGATTGACCAGCGTGCGACGCGCTTCGAACGGAGACCAGGCTGATGCTCGACTACTTACCCGAACTGCTGAAAGGGCTTCATACCAGCCTGACGCTGACCGTGGCGTCGATTATCGTGGCGCTGATCCTGTCGCTGATTTTTACCATTATCCTGACGCTGAAGACGCCGGGGCTGGTGTGGATAGTCCGCGGCTATATCACCCTGTTTACCGGTACGCCGCTGCTGGTGCAGATCTTCCTGATTTACTACGGCCCCGGACAGTTTCCTTCGCTGCAGGATTATCCGTGGCTGTGGCATCTTATCTCTGAACCGTGGCTGTGCGCTCTGATCGCCCTGTCGCTCAATAGCGCCGCCTACACCACTCAGTTGTTTTATGGCGCCATCCGGGCGATCCCCGACGGGCAATGGCAGTCGTGCAGCGCACTGGGGATGAGTAAAAAGGATACCCTGGCGATCCTGCTGCCGTATGCCTTTAAGCGTGCGCTGTCGTCCTATTCCAACGAAGTGGTGCTGGTTTTCAAGAGTACCTCTCTGGCCTACACCATCACCCTGATGGAAGTAATGGGCCACGGCCAGCTGCTGTACGGACGCACCTACGACGTGATGGTGTTCGGCGCCGCCGGGATTATCTATCTCATCGTCAACGGACTGCTGACGCTGCTGATGCGCCTGGTGGAACGTAAAGCGCTGGCCTTCGAGCGACGTAACTAGCGCCTGAGCCTTATTGCATAAAAAGCAGACAACAAGACGGACAAGTCTAACACCTGTCCGTCTTTTTCTATGGCATTAAAAATATTTAATCATATTTATTGCATATAAATTCATTTAATGGCATTGTCACTCTATGCCGCAGACACGGCGAATAATCATAAGATTGACAGACGGGAGTTCCACGATGAAAAAGTTAGTTCTGGCTGCACTGCTCACCACGTTCACCTTCGGCGCTGCCGCCGCAGAGAAAATCAGCTTCGGCGTGTCCGCAACCTATCCGCCGTTTGAATCGATGGATGCCAATAATCAGATTGTTGGTTTCGATCTCGACCTGGCCAAAGCGCTGTGCAAACAAATGCAGGCAGAATGTACCTTTACCAACCACGCTTTTGACAGCCTGATCCCGGCACTGAAGTTCAAGAAATATGATGCGGTGATTTCCGGAATGGATATTACGCCGGAACGCAGCAAGCAGGTGGCCTTCACCGACCCGTACTACGCCAACTCGGCGCTGGTGATCGCCAAAAAAGACGCGTTCCATTCCTTCGATGACCTGAAAGGCAAACGGATCGGCATGGAAAACGGCACCACCCATCAGAAATATCTGCAGGATAAACATCCTGAGGTGAAGACCGTCGCCTATGACAGCTACCAGAATGCGATTATCGATCTGAAAAATGGCCGTATCGACGGCGTGTTCGGCGATACCGCAGTGGTCAACGAGTGGCTGAAAACCAACCCGCAGTTGGGCGCAGCCACGCCGAAAGTGACGGATCCGCAATACTTCGGCACCGGACTCGGCATTGCCGTGCGCCCGGATAACAAGGCGCTGCTGGAGAAACTGAACGCCGCGCTGAAAGCGATTAAGGCCGACGGTACCTACCAGAAAATCAGCAACCAGTGGTTCCCGGAGTAAATTTTTTGCCGGGTGGCACTGCGCTTACCCGGCCTACTCTTCCCCCGTAGCCGGGTAAGGCGTATCCGCCATCCGGCAATGTCTTAAAGTGGCACGAAGAACCTGAACCGCGCCCCGCTTACCGACTCCACCAGTCTGATACCGCCCCCGTGCAACTCCAGCATTCGTTTCACAATCAGTAGCCCTAACCCGCCGCGATCCTCCCGCGATGCCTGGGTAGACAACGCCGACGGCCGCTGGAACAGATCGTCGCGCAGCGCGGCATCGACGCCCGTTCCGTTGTCGGCCACTTCCACCTGGAGCTGTTGATCCTCCTGCCAGACCGCCAGACGGATCTCCCCGCCGACGGGCGTATGCCGCATCGCGTTATCGAGCAGGTTGGTCACCACCCTCTCAATCATCGACACATCGGCGTTAATCAGCGGCAGCGGTCCCGGCACATCAATACGCAGGTTCACCTCGCGCGTGCGGGCAGTTAATTCAAACTTCTGCGCGACATCGGAGATCAGCTCCCCCATCGCAAAACGCTCGCGCTGCGGCTTAATGCTCCCGTGCTCCAGTCGCGCCAGCTCAAACAGCTGCTGCGAGAGATGGCGCACTTTGTTGCCCTGACGCAGGGCGATGGTGAGATATTGCCTGCGCTCCTCGGCGGTCAGCCGTTCATCCTTCAGCGTCAGCGTTTCCAGATATCCCAGCAGCGAGGTGAGCGGCGTACGCAAATCATGGGAGATATTGGCCACAAATTCGCGGCGCTGGCGGTCGCTGTCGGCCAGCCGATCCCACTGGCCGGCTATCTGCTGCGCAAGGTCAATAAAGCGATTCTCGAGCACCGCCACCTCGTTACCAGGCAGGGGCTCCGGCGTGCGGGCCGCCAGAGTTTTGATGGCGCTGATGCTGTCCTGGCCGCTCGCCGCGACCTGGGCGGTGAGCTGGCGGACCGGCCGGGTGACCCAGAACCATGCCAGCCCCCCTGTCAGAAGGCCAAACAGGGCCACCAGCAGCAGCGTCCACAGAACAATGCTCCACAGCGTTTTTTGCCAGGCGTCGGCCGCCAGCTGATTAAAGGTCTCTCCCTGCAAAATGATATACAGGTAGCCGCGCAGCTGCCCGTCGACGCGCAGCGGAGCGGCGCTGAAGACTTTTCGTCCGTCGAGACTACGTGGATCGTCGCCATACACCGGCGACGCACTGCCGGTGAGAAAAGCCTGCACTGGCGCCATATCGATACGCTGGCGCTGGATATGTCCCGGCGGCGCCGCATCGGCCAGCAGGTCGCCATCCGGCGACAGCAGATAGAGCTCCACGCTGGGGTTAAAGGTCATCAGGCGGTCGAACAACGACTTCAGGGTTTGCCGGTTGACCCCGCCGTGGGCGTCCAGCAGCGGCTCGCGGGCGACAATCTGCTGAGCCAGCCCGGCGGAGAGGCGCTGCACCATGGCGTTGCCATACTGCGCGCTGCTGTGTAACTGAACGGCGCATACCGCCGCCGCGCACAGCATCAGCAGGGAGACCACCACCAGCGCCAACCGCTGGCTGAGGCTCAGGCGGCGGATCACGGGGCGACCTCTTGCGACATCGGGGCGAATTTATAGCCTTTACCCCAGACGGTAAGAATAATGTCCGGCTCCGCCGGGTCACGTTCGATTTTGCTGCGCAGGCGGTTGATATGGGTATTAACCGTGTGCTCATAGCCCTCGTGCTGATATCCCCAGACCTGCTCCAGCAGCGCCAGCCGCGAAAACACCTCACCGGGATGGCGGGCGAAGTAATAGAGCAGATCGAATTCGCGCGGCGTCAGGTCCACCACCTCGCCGCGCAGCTTCACTTCGCGCGACAGCGGATCGATGCTCAGGCCATGGCAGGACAGGCGCCCAGCGTCCATCAGCAGGTTCTGCCCCATCGCCTCCTGGCGACGAAACAGCGCTTTGACGCGGGCGATAAGCTCCAGCAGTGAAAAGGGCTTCGCCAGATAATCATCGGCGCCCATCTCCAGGCCCAGCACGCGGTGCATTTCGCTGGTGCGAGCGCTGATGATAATTACTGGCAGGTAGCGGGTCATCTGACGGATACGCCGGCAGATCTCCAGACCATCGACGCCAGGCAGCATCAAATCAAGGATCACCGCATCCCAGACCTGCTTTTCCAGCTGGACAAGGGCCTGGTCGCCGTCGGCTTCATGCACAATCTGATAGCCCTCATCCTGAAGATTGAGCCGCAGCAGCGTGGCAATATCCTCGTCATCTTCCACCAGCAGAATGGTTTTGGCCATTAGATTCCCCCCACCAATAACAAAACATGCAGCGCCAAGCTTACCTGATTTCAGCGACGCAAAGCCTTCACATTTTGTTTAAACTTCGCGGACCAGCAGGGTCAGCACTTCGTAGTGCGCGGTGTGAGGGAACATATCAAACAGCTGGACCCGCTCGACGCGATAGCCGCGAAGACGGGCAATATCGGTCGCCATGGTGCGAGCGTTACAGCTGGAATAGATGATATAGGGCGGTGCCATGCGGCTTAAATAGTCGCACAGTTCGGCGCCAATGCCGCGGCGCGGCGGGTTGACCAACACCAGCTGCGGGATATCCGCTTCATGAGTGGCGAACTGCGTCGAGTCCAGCGCCTGAAAATGCAGATTGCTGAGCCCCAGCTGCGCGGCTGACTGTCTGGCGCAGGCGATCGCTTCCGGGGCAATCTCGATACCGGTCAGGCGCATCGCCGGCGTCGCGCAGTGCAGGCCAAATCCCCCGACGCCGCAAAACAGATCCCACATATGCTGGACCGGCAGCGCGCGCACCCAGTCGCGGGCGGTGGCATACAGCCGACTGGCTACCGCCGGGTTGGTCTGAAAGAAACTTTGCGGGCGGATCCACAGCGGCACCTCGTTAAAGACCTCCCCCAGCGCCTGCTGTTCGGTGAAGAAGATCTCCTGCTCGCCTTCCATGATTGCCATATGCACCGGCTGGATATTCGCCGTGATCACTTTGAGCTGCGGGAGCTGCGCCTGCAGCCACGGCAGCGCGGCGCGCAGCTGAGCCACCTTGGCCTCTGAGCGCAGCACGAAGCGCAGCATCATCTCCCCCTGCTGGCTGGCGGTTAGCAGCAGATATTTCAGCTCCCCGCGCTTGCGCGCGACGTTATAGGGGGTTAACCCGGCGCGGGCGATAAAGGGCTTCAGGACGGCAAACACCGGCGCAAACGATGAAGGATAGAGCGGGCAGTCGGTGAGATCCACCGGGGTGCCATCGCGATGCAACATCCCCAGCAGCGGACGCTCAACGCTGCCGCTGACCACCATCTTGGCCTTGTTACGAAAGGCCGTCTCTGGCCCGCTGACCGGCTCGCCCCAGGCAGCGACCGGGATCGCCGCCAGCAGCGTGCGCAGATCGGCCATTTTATCGGCGAGCTGTTGCGGGACCGGCCGCTCCAGCCATTGACAGGAGCGGCAGCGGCCGGCGTCGTAGAGTGCGCAATGCATAATTGACCTTCAAAAATCCAGGGGCGGGGATTGTATCACCGTTATTGCAGGCGGAAAAACCGACGGCAGTTCGCCGGCACAAACAGCAGCGTCAGAACCAGCAGATCCGGCAGTTTTTGCATCACCAGCGAGTGGAAGATCTCCCGTTTGGATTCGCCGGGAATGCTGAACAGTTCCGGATACCCGTAGCCCAGCGACGCCGCCCACAGGTAGCCGGCGGCGATAATCTGCGTCAGCAGATAGACCCAGCGCGCCCAGTTGCGCCCTTTCACCAGCGAGAAGGCGCACCAGATTTCGACAAATACCAGCGCCAGGCTGCCGAGGAAGACCAGCGTCAGGTTCCAGGTCTGGACGCTGCGGTGTATGAATTCGTTCAGCCCCTGCAGACCCAACAGATTGAGGATCATCAGCAGGTCCAGAGCGCGGATCAAAATAATAGCAAAGGCCGCCACCTGCACCAGCGCAGGGACGTTAAGGCGGGCATGCGATGAGCGAGTTTTCGTAAACAATCCCAACGTAATGTCTTCCATGAAAACGGCGCCACAGGGTGGCGCCGACCGGAGGCTGCTGTACCGATTTTAGGTGGTTCAGCCTTGTCTTGCACGCTGGATATCGCGCACTCGCTGCTTTTCTGCGCGGGCCATCAAATACCAGGCGATAAAACCAACAATACCGACCACGCCAAGGATGAGCGTCGCCAGGGCGTTAATCTCCGGGTTGACCCCCATGCGCACGCTGGAGAAGACCAGCATCGGTAACGTCGTGGCCCCGGGACCGGAGACAAAGCTGGCGATCACCAGGTCATCCAGCGACAGCGTGAACGCCAGCAGCCAGCCGGAGATCACCGCTGGCATAATCATCGGCAGCGTGATGACGAAAAAGACCTTCAGCGGCGCGGCGCCCAGATCCATCGCCGCCTCTTCGATCGAGTGGTCCAGTTCACGCAGCCGCGAGGAGATCACCACCGCCACATAGGCGGTACAGAAGGTGACGTGCGCCAGCCAGATGGTCAACATCCCGCGATCCGACGGCCAGCCAATGGCATGTCCCAGCGCCACGAACAGCAGCAGCAGCGAGAGACCGGTGATCACGTCCGGCATAACCAGCGGCGCGGTGATCATAAATGCGAAGCCATTAGACCCGCGAAAGCGTCCAAAACGCACCATCACCACCGCGGCGATGGTACCGAGGATCGCCGCCGCCGTCGCCGCGCAGGCGGCGATGGTCAGGCTCAACCCTACCGCGCTCATCATCGCATCATCGTGGAACAGTTCGCTATACCAGCGCGTCGACCACCCGGCCCAGACCGTTACCAGCTTCGAGCTGTTGAACGAGTAGATCACCAGCATCAGCATCGGGGCATAGAGGAAGGTGAACCCAAGCACGAGGATCAGAATGCGCCACGGCGAGCGTACTACCGGCAAGTCGTTCATCCCTGCTCTCCCATCTGTTTTTGCTGGTGCTTGTGGAACCACATGATCGGCACGATCAGCAGCAGCAGCATGACAATCGCCACCGCCGAGGCGACCGGCCAGTCGCGGTTGTTAAAGAACTCCTGCCACAGCACGCGGCCAATCATAATGCTGTCCGGCCCGCCCAGCAGTTCCGGGATCACGAACTCCCCCACCGCCGGGATAAACACCAGCATGGAGCCGGCAATAATGCCGCCTTTGGTGAGCGGGACGATCACCTGGAAGAAGGTCTTCAGCGGCCGGGCGCCGAGATCCAGCGAGGCCTCCACCAGCGAATAGTCGATGCGGGTCAGCGCGGTGTAGATCGGCAGCACCATAAACGGCAGATAGGCATACACAATACCGATATACACCGCCAGGTTGGTGTGCAGGATCTCCAGCGGCTGATCGATAACCCCTAACCACAGCAGGAAGTTATTCAACACGCCGTTGCTTTTCAGCAGCCCCATCCAGGCATAGACGCGGATTAAGAATGACGTCCACGACGGCAGGATCACCAGCAGCAGCAGAATATTGCGCGTCGACGGCTTGCTGTGCGCCACCGCCCAGGCCAGCGGATAGCCCAGCAGCAGGCAGCAGATCGTCGATATGCCCGCCACCTGCAGCGACTGGAGATAAGCTTCGAAATAGAGCGGATCGTCAGTCAACTGCAGGAAGTTGGCAAAGTTGAGGGTCAGCGTCAGCTGGCCATCCGCCCACTCCATCAGCTCGGTGTAGGGAGGGATCGCCCGCGCCATCTCGGCAAGACTTATCTTGAACACGATCAGGAACGGCAGCATGAACAACAGGATCAGCCACAGATAGGGCAGCGCAATCACCAGCTTGCGGCCATGCGCCATCTGCAGGCGCGCCGCCCACAGCCCGAAGCCGCCCGGTTTTTTCGCCCCTGACGGGGATTCAACGGTACTCATCGCCCTCTCCTTACACCGTCAGCACTACGCAGCTATCCGCATCCCAGCATAAACGCACCTCGTCACCCCAGGTGGGCGTTCCTTTCCGATGGCGGTGTTCATTCTGCAACTGGGCGCTGATCATCTGCCCGCTTTGCAGGCGCACATGATAGATAGAGAGATCCCCGAGATAGGCGATATGAATCACCTCGCCGACGGCAAAATTGTAGCCGTCCGCCGGTGGTTCATCGCACAGCATGATCTTCTCCGGGCGCAGCGCCACCCAGACCGGCACGTTATCCACCACCGACGCGTCGGGGTCGACCTTCAGCGGATGCATCAATCCCGGCGAGCTTAGCACCAGGCCATCCTCCAGACGCTCCTTCACCAGCCCTTCAAAGACGTTTACCGAGCCGATGAACTCGGCGCTATAGCGGGTGGTCGGGTGCTCGTAAATCTCTTCCGGTTCGCCAATCTGCACAAACTTGCCGCGGTTCATGATGGCGATACGGCCCGCCATGGTCATCGCCTCTTCCTGGTCGTGGGTCACCATTACGCAGGTCACGCCAACGCGTTCAAGGATATCCACCACCTCCAGCTGCATGCGATCGCGCAGCTTTTTGTCCAGCGCGCCCATCGGCTCATCGAGCAGCAGCAGCTTCGGCCGTTTCGCCAGGCTACGCGCCAGCGCGACGCGCTGGCGCTGGCCGCCAGAGAGCTGGTGCGGCTTGCGTTTGGCATATTCCTGCATATGCACCAGAGCCAGCATCTCCTGCACCCGGGCGGTGATTTCCGCCTTAGGCAGACGATCCTGCTTCAGACCGAAGGCGATATTCTGCTCAACGGTCATATGGGGAAACAGGGCGTAGGACTGGAACATCATATTGATAGGCCGCTGATAGGGCGGCACGCGCGCCAGATCCACGCCGTCGAGCATAATCTGCCCGGCGGTCGGTTGTTCAAAGCCCGCCAGCATACGCAGCAGGGTCGATTTCCCGCAGCCTGATGCGCCCAGCAGAGCAAAAATTTCGCCTTTATAGATAGTGAGACTGACGTCGTCGACCGCGTGCTGGCCATCGAACGACTTGGTTAAGTTACGGATTTCCAGTAGCGGGGTCAGCGCTTTGGGGGCTTTCGCCTGTGGGCGGGGCATTACGTCGTTCAATCGGGTGCTCTCCGGCAAAAAAACGATCACCATATGGTCCGGTGCCATACTTCGTGCTTAACAGTGCAATTGCACCATCCTGGTGCTTCTGCTCGCCGGGCGCGCTGCCATTTCCCGGCGAGTGCAGATCTGATTCGGCCCGTGTTCGACGGGCCGTCAGAGATTATTTGCCGCTCTTCACTTTGGTCCACGCGCGAGTGCGCACGCGGTCAATCTTCGGATCCTGCACCTTCAGCGTGAACAGTTTGGCGAACACATCCGCTGGCGGATAAATCGCCGGGTTGTTACGGATCGTCTCGCTGACCAGCGGTGTGGAGGCCTTGTTGCCGTTGGCGTAGAACACCTGGTCGCTGATTTTAGCGATCACATCCGGGCGCATCAGATAGTTAAGGAACTGATAGGCTTCATCTTTATTCTTGGCGTCGGCCGGCATGGCAAAGACATCAAAGAACGCCAGCGCGCCTTCTTTCGGAATAAAGTAGGAGACGTTAACGCCGTTCTTCGCCTCTTTCGCGCGGTTGGCCGCCTGCCAGACATCCCCTGCCCAGCCGATCGCCACGCAGATGTCGCCGTTGGCAAGGTCATTAATATATTGCGAAGAGTGGAAGTAGCGAATGTTCGGCCGCAGCTTCAGCAGCAGATCGGTCGCCGGGCCGGTGTAATCATCCGCTTTGCTGCTGTTCGGATCCTTGCCGAGGTAGTTCAGCACGGTGGCGAAAATCTCTTCCGGCGCGTCGAGGAAGGAGACGCCGCAGCTTTTCAGTTTTTCAAGGTTCTCCGGCTTCAGCACCAGATCCCAGCTGTCCACCGGCGCATCTTTACCGAGGACGGCTTTCACCTTATCCACGTTGTAGCCAATGCCCGTCGTCGCCCACAGGTAAGGCATGGCGTATTTATTCTCAGGGTCATGCTTGGCGACCAGCTTCAACACTTCGGGATCAAGGTTCTTCCAGTTGGGCAGCTTGCTCTTGTCCAGCGGCTGGAACACGCCCGCCGCCAGCTGGCGCTCAAGGAAGCTTGCCGACGGTACCACCAGGTCGAAACCGGTGCTGCCGGCCATTAATTTGCCTTCCAGTACTTCGTTGGAATCAAAAACGTCATACACGACTTTAATCCCGGTCTCTTTTTCAAAATTCGCTACCGTGTCCGGCGCAATATAATCAGACCAGTTATAAACATGCAGGGTTTTTTGTTCGGCGGCGAGCGAACCGGCAGAGACGGCCATCAGCGCACCCGTAACCAGACCTGTTAACCATTTTTTACCAAAGGCGGTCATATCTCTTATCCTTCTCAACGCCCGTTAATTTACGGGCTCAAATATACGCATTTCAACGCATGCAAGAATCATGCATATTTTTTCATTGCCTGAGAAAAGGAGAGCGGATCTCTCCCGGAGTGGTTGCTCGCAACTGGAAGCATCGCCAGAATAACTGTAGCCAGAATAAGAGGCTATAGCCCAGGTAAAAAAACGCCTTTTATCAAATTTTTATGCAATAACGGTCTACGTGATAAGCCAAAACGGCCTGAATGGCGGTGAATAATGCTTTAAGAGAAGGGTAAACGCAGAATAAAAGCGGGTAATACGCAGCCGCTGCGGTAGTGGCTGCGCTAATTTTAGGCAGGTTTAGTGAAGAAAATGGTATTGCACGTTTTCCGCCGCGGGCTCTTCTTCTTCGCCTTTGTACAGCAGCTGGTTGGCGCCGGCTTCGAGGATCACCATTGAGATCTGCTCTTCGCTTTGGCGGAAGAACCAGGCGAACTGCTCCATGGTCACCCCCGGGCCGATAGACAACGACTGACAGACCACCAGCTTGGGCAAGTTATCGTCCTGAATATCGATAAACGCCTTCACAGTTAACGAACTGGCGTTGATAGCCGAGAGATCCGCCGACAGCGCCAGCAGAGCGGACGGCTTCACCTCTGCGAGGGCGGAAAAGAGCACCACGTTGTCTACCAGGTCAATTTTGGCATCAAAAATACCGTCGAAATTCTGCATATGCGGCAGATGCAATGCCTGGCAGGAATCGCACTCAAAAAAGCTGATGCCGATCTCATCCAGCCAGCGGCGTAGCGTATCCAGACCTGGAACGACCAGTGAATCCATAGTGCCTGTGACCCCTTACAATGAAAAAACGACGCCATAGCTTACGCAAAAAAAGCGCCGCATACCATGACAGACTTGCATCCAGCGGCTAGCCGCCTATTTTCAAACAGAATTCCGGCGTCGCCTGGCGCTCGATCCAGGCGATCATCCGGCTGGCGATGTCCACGCCGGTGGTGGTTTCCACCCCTTCCAGCCCCGGCGAGGCATTCACCTCCATCACCAGCGGCCCGCGGGTGGCGCGTAAAATATCGACACCGGCGACATCGAGCCCAAGGGTTTGCGTCGCCTTGATGGCAATCGCCCGCTCCTCGTCGCTAATCTGCACCACCGTGGCCATGCCGCCGCGGTGCAGGTTAGAACGAAAGTCGCCCTCTTTAGCCCGCCGTTCGATCGCCGCCACCACCTCATTGCCGACCACCAGGCAGCGAATATCGCAGCCTTTCGCCTCGGCAATATATTCCTGCACCAGAATATGCGCATTCAGCCCGCGAAAGGCGTCGATCACGCTCTCCGCCGCCTGACGGGTCTCCGCCAGCACCACGCCGATCCCCTGGGTGCCTTCCACCAGCTTCACCACCAGCGGTGCCCCGCCCACCATGGCGATCAGGTCGCTGGTGTCATCGGGGGAGTGAGCGATGCCGGTCAGCGGCAAATCGATACCCTGGCGCGCCAGCAGCTGCAGCGAGCGCAGCTTATCGCGAGCGCGGGTGATGGCGACCGACTCATTCAGCGGATAGCTTCCCAATAGTTCAAACTGACGCAAAGCCGCGGTGCCATAGTAGGTGATCGCCGAGCCAATCCGCGGGATCACCGCATCAAAATGCGGTAGCTGACGCCCTTTGTAGTGGATGGACGACGCCACCGGACTGACATTCATATAGCAGGAAAGCGGATCGAGGATCTCGACCTGATGCCCGCGCTGTTGCGCCGCTTCGCGCAGGCGTCGACATGAATAAAGCGTTCCATCCCGGGATAATATGGCAATTTTCATCCTGCACCTCTGCAAAAAGACCCGCTCTGGCGGGCCTCAGCTATCGAACACACTTTCACCTTTCCTGCGGCCGGCGGCGGAGATCACCTGGCCGGAGCAGCAGTGTACACGTAATCAGCGTGTTGCCCACCCCTGCTTATGCAGATAGTCGAGAATAAACGGACGACTCTCTTTCACGATAGTGCGACGGATATGATCGCTCCAGGTATCGCGGCGGGCGTTGCTGCCGCGCGACAGATAATAGTGCGCCAGCTGGTCGTCATAGTCCGCCAGCAGCGCGTTATCCAGCGGCTGATAGCGGTTCTCATGCACCAGCATGGCGGCCGGCATCCGCGGCTTGATGTCCGGGTTATCCGCCGGCCAGCCAAGGCAAAGACCGAACAGCGGCAGGACGTGCTGCGGCAGCGCCAGCAGCTCAGTCACCGCCTCGATGCTATTACGCAACCCGCCGATATAGACGCCGCCCAGCCCGAGGGACTCGGCGGCAATCAGCGCGTTTTGCGCCAGCAGCGCCGTATCGACGACGCCGATCAGCAGCTGTTCAGCCAGCCCCAGCTGCGCCTGTGGGCAAATCTGCAGGTGGCGGTTAAAGTCGGCGCAGAAGACCCAAAACTCCGCCGCCTGGGCGACGTGCTGCTGGCCGCCGGTCAGCGGGACCAGTTGCTCACGCAGCGCCGGGTCGGTAATACGGATGATGGAGGTGCACTGTAAAAAACTCGAGGTAGATGCCGCTTGCGCGCTGGCGATAATCTCTGCGCGCTGTTCGTCGCTCACGGGGGCATCGGTGAAGTGGCGGATGGAACGATGGCTGCGCAGCAGCTCAATGGTCGGCGTCATTACGTTTTTCTCTGTCAGACAAGGATTCAGGCTTTGGAGAGTGCGTTAACTGCGGGGCCACGATCTGTGCCATCCGCCACATAACGACGATGGCGGCGGGGATCATCAGCACGATCCCGGCAAAGAGCATCACCAGCGCCGCGGTCGGGCTGGCAATGGGCGCAGGCAGCTGGACATACTGGTTAAGCGAGAGCCAGGCGAGGGTTAACAGCCCCATCCCGAGGATCTCAACCAGCAGAATGCTTTTCGGCAACGGGGCAAATTTTCGCATCACGCCTCTCCGGTTGATAAGCGCGGCGCATCAGACAATCTCACTACGCCGCCGGGTCAGTATACGGGTTTTGATAGTACGACATTTATCAAACATAGCCGTAAACCATCGAAGCAAAAGGCAGAACCTTCTTTCCCTCACCGGTCAATGCAGGCATCATAAGCGCCATTCGCCATCCGGCTGAGGTTTAAGGAGAGAAGCAATGTTTACCGTTATTTTTGGTCGTCCAGGCTGCCCTTACTGCGTTCGCGCCAAAGAGCTGGCAGAAAAACTGACCAACGAGCGTGATGATTTTAACTACCGTTACGTGGATATTCACGCCGAAGGCATCAGCAAAGCTGACCTGGAAAAGACCGTCGGCAAACCGGTTGAAACCGTGCCGCAGATCTTCGTCGACCAGAAACACATCGGCGGTTGCACCGATTTCGAAGCCTGGGCGAAAGAGAACCTTGGCCTGTTTGCCTGAGTCAATTTATTTGCTCGATGAGTGACTGCGCCAGGTATCAAGCCAGGCGCAGATAAACAAAAAGCACAACGCCCCGAGTGCGCACCAGAACACCGCGCTCAGTACCCACGCCATCTCCTGCCAGAACGTTCTGTGCGTCACGAAGAACAGCCGCATCGTCACCATACAGACCGGCGCCGCCAGCATCGCACCCAGCAAAGGACGCAGTACCCGCTGTCCGGGAGAGAGGCAGCTCGCCGCCGCCCCTGGCAGCAAAAAGAAGAGCAGGCCCAGCTCCGGGTTGCCGCTGGCGCGAAAGGCCCCTTTCATATGTAATAGCAGCGATAAGCACACCACAATGAACAGAACGAAGCCGCAGATAATACCGGCCCAACTACGCTCAGACTTCACCGTATCCTCCTGATGTTGCCTCTAACTCACGTCCACGTCGCCCAGTCAGATAAAGCATTTCGGCAATCCATGCCAATAACTCCCCTACCAGCCTAAAAACGATTGTCACTAGCCGTCGCATCCAGGAAGGATTAAACTAGCGGGTATATTTTTGCTGGTTATAACAGGGTGCCAGAATAGGTTCGCCACAACGCGAACGCCTGAGCAACCTTAGACCAAATAACCATTTCCTTCAACAACTTACTAGTAAATGAGAAGTTGGCTTTCGTGAATATAAACGTCGCAGATTTGTTAAACGGGAATTACATCCTGTTATTATTCGTTGTACTTGCATTAGGACTATGCCTGGGAAAACTGCGTCTCGGCTCAGTACAACTTGGTAATTCCATTGGCGTTTTAGTCGTTTCTCTCTTATTAGGTCAACAGCATTTCGCGATTAACACTGATGCCCTTAATCTCGGCTTTATGCTGTTTATTTTTTGCGTCGGCGTGGAAGCCGGGCCCAACTTTTTTTCCATTTTTTTCCGCGACGGCAAAAACTACCTGATGCTGGCGCTGGTGATGGTCGGCAGCGCGATGCTGATCGCCACCGTGCTGGGCAAAGTGTTCGGCTGGGATATTGGTCTTACCGCCGGTATGCTGGCGGGCGCCATGACCTCCACCCCGGTGCTGGTGGGCGCGGGCGACACCCTGCGCCATTTCGGCCTGCCCAGCGATCAGCTGGCGCAGTCGCTTGACCATCTGAGCCTCGGCTATGCCCTGACCTACCTGGTCGGCCTGGTGAGTCTGATCGTCGGCGCCCGCTATATGCCCAAGCTGCAGCATCAGGATCTGCAGACCAGCGCCCAACAAATCGCCCGCGAGCGCGGCCTCGATACCGATTCAAAACGTAAAGTGTACCTGCCGGTGATCCGCGCCTACCGCGTTGGCCCGGAGCTGGTGGCCTGGGCGGATGGCAAAAATCTGCGCGAACTGGGGATTTATCGCCAGACCGGCTGCTATATCGAACGCATCCGCCGCAACGGCATTCTGGCCAACCCGGACGGCGACGCGGTGCTGCAGATGGGCGACGATATTGCGCTGGTGGGCTATCCGGACGCGCACGCCCGCCTCGACCCGAGCTTCCGTAACGGCAAAGAGGTATTCGACCGCGATCTGCTCGACATGCGCATCGTCACCGAAGAGATTGTGGTCAAAAATCACAACGCCGTCGGCCGCCGCCTGGCGCAGCTGAAACTCACCGACCACGGCTGCTTCTTAAACCGGGTGATCCGCAGCCAGATTGAAATGCCTATCGACGATAACGTGGTGCTGAACAAAGGCGACGTGCTGCAGGTCAGCGGCGACGCCCGCCGCGTAAAAACCGTGGCCGACCGCATCGGCTTCATCTCCATTCACAGCCAGGTGACCGACCTGCTGGCCTTCTGCGCCTTCTTTATCGTCGGCCTGATGATCGGCATGATCACCTTCCAGTTCAGCTCTTTTAGCTTCGGCATCGGCAACGCCGCCGGCCTGTTGTTCGCCGGCATTATGCTTGGCTTCCTGCGCGCCAACCACCCAACCTTCGGCTATATCCCGCAGGGGGCGCTGAACATGGTGAAAGAGTTTGGCCTGATGGTGTTTATGGCCGGGGTCGGACTTAGCGCCGGGGCCGGGATCAATAATGGTCTGGGCGCCGTCGGCGGCCAGATGCTGGCGGCAGGGCTTATCGTCAGCCTGTTGCCGGTAGTGATCTGCTTCCTGTTCGGCGCCTATGTGCTGCGCATGAACCGGGCGATGCTGTTTGGCGCCATGATGGGCGCCCGCACCTGCGCCCCGGCAATGGAGATCATCAGCGATACCGCGCGCAGCAACATTCCGGCGCTCGGCTACGCAGGCACCTACGCCATCGCCAACGTGCTGCTTACCCTTGCCGGGACGCTCATCGTGATCATCTGGCCAGGGCTACAATAAATTTTTGAGAAAAAAGCCGTCACAGGCAGAACTTTTTCTCAGGGCATCAGTCATAAGTAATGCCACTGCTTTTCTTTGATGTCCCCATTTTGTGGAGCCCATCAACCCCGCCACTTCGGTTCAAGGTTGATGGGTTTTTTGTTGCCTGAATTTATCCCTCACGCATGTCTCGCACCGCCTCAGCGCCCCTCTTCCTGCGCCCTCTCCCCCGCCAGCTGCCCAACCAGCAGCCGGATTGCCGCCTTCGACAGCGGCGCGCGGTCGGTGACAAAGTGCAAAGTCATTCCTTCAATAAAGGCGTCGAGGCCGCGGGCGGTATCGGGGGCGAACCATTGCTCCAGCGTCTGCTGGCTGCGCCGCATCCAGTTCTGCATCACCCCCTTTAGCGCCGGCTGACTGCTGCAGAACGCGTACAGCTGATACATCAGCTCCATATTGCGCGCCGTGGTCACCTGGGCGCTGAAGATCAGCTCCGCGATGGCATCGCAGGCTTGTTCCCGGTTCGTTACCCCGGCAAAGCATTGCTGATACTGCGCCGACATCTCGGCGGTAAACAGGCTGAACGCCTCCTCAACCAGCGCCTCGATGCCGCTGAAATAATAGGTCAACGACCCCAGCGGCACATTCGCGCAGAGGGCGATTTTGCGGTGCGTCACCGCCTGGACGCCGTGCGCCGCGATGGTGTCCAGCGTCGCCTGCAGGATGCGCTCGCGGCGCTGCGGATCGTTCGGTCTACGGGCCATGATTTTCCTCTTCCGGTTTATGTACAAATGTACACATGCTTGCTACTGTTGTCTTCACTCTTCTCCTTTAAGGCGTTTACGGATGACGACGCAAACCTCGCGCAGAGCGCTCCAGCTTCGGCTGTGGGCGCTGTTTATGTTCTTTTTCATCCCCGGCTTATTAATGGCCTCCTGGGCTACCCGCACGCCGGCGATCCGCGATCAGTTGATGCTTTCTACGGCAGAAATGGGCGTGGTGCTGTTTGGTCTGTCGGTGGGGTCGATGAGCGGTATTCTCTGCTCAGCGTGGCTGGTGAAGCGCTTTGGTACCCGCAAGGTCATCCGCACCACCATGTCCTTCGCCGTACTCGGCATGCTGGTGCTCAGCCTGGCGCTGTGGGTCTCTTCCGCCCCGCTGTTCGCCTTCGGCCTGGCCATCTTTGGCGCCAGCTTTGGCTCTGCAGAAGTCGCTATTAACGTCGAAGGCGCGGCCATCGAGCGAGAGATGAATAAAACGGTGCTGCCGATGATGCATGGCTTTTACAGTTTCGGCACCCTGTTCGGCGCCGGGGTGGGCATGGCAGTGACCGGATTCGGCCTGCCTGCCGCCCCGCATATCCTGGCGGCCGCGCTGGTGGCTATTCTGCCCATCGCCATTGCCATCCGCGCCATTCCCGATGGCACCGGTAAAAATGCCGCCGAAGCCGCCCACGGAGAGGCGAAAGGTCTGCCGGTATGGCGCGACGCGCAGTTGCTGCTGATCGGGGTCATCGTCCTGGCGATGGCCTTTGCCGAAGGCTCGGCCAACGACTGGCTGCCGCTGCTGATGGTGGACGGCCACGGCTTTAGCCCCACCTCCGGCTCGCTGATCTATGCCGGCTTCACCCTCGGCATGACGCTGGGCCGCTTTACCGGCGGCTGGTTTATCGATCGCTACAGCCGGGTGACGGTGGTCCGCGGCAGCGCGGTGATGGGCGCCCTGGGTATTGGCCTGATCATCTTCGTCGATAACCCCTGGGTGGCGGGCATCTCGGTACTGCTGTGGGGCATCGGCGCCTCGCTCGGCTTCCCGCTGACCATCTCCGCCGCCAGCGATACCGGGCCGGACGCGCCCAAGCGCGTCAGCGTGGTGGCGATCACCGGTTATCTTGCTTTCCTCGTCGGGCCGCCGCTGCTGGGCTTCCTCGGCGAACACTTCGGCCTGCGCAGCGCCATGATGGTGGTGCTGGGTCTGGTGATGGTGGCGGCACTAGTCGCCCGCGCGGTGGCTAAGCCACAATCTGAACCCGTTATGGAGAACAGCTAATGAGCATCAAACTGATTGCGGTGGATATGGACGGCACCTTTTTAAGCGATGCCAAAACTTACAACCGGCCGCGCTTCCTCGCCCAGTACCAGCGAATGCGTGAACAGAATATTCGCTTCGTGGTCGCCAGCGGCAACCAGTATTATCAGCTGATCTCCTTTTTCCCGGAGATCGCCCATCAGATCGCCTTTGTGGCGGAAAACGGCGGCTGGGTGGTGAGCGGCAATGAAGACGTCTTCAACTGCCAGCTGCCGCTCCACCATTTCAACGCCGTGGTCGATCATCTGCAGACCCTGCCGAATATCGAAATCATCGCATGCGGGAAGCGCAGCGCCTACACTCTCAACCGCTATAACGACGCGCTGAAGACGGTGGCGGCGAAGTATTATCACCGCCTCGAACTGGTGGATGATTTTAACCACCTTGATGATGCGATCCTCAAATTTGGTCTCAACGTACCGGACAGCCTGATCCCGGAAATTCAGCCGAAGCTGCACGCGGCGCTGGGGGATATGGTCACCGCGGTGGCCACCGGCTACGGCAGTATTGACTTAATTATGCCTGGGGTGCACAAAGCCAACGGCTTGCGCATTTTGCAGCAGCGCTGGGGCATTGAGGATCATGAGGTGGTGGCGTTCGGCGATAGCGGCAATGATATCGAGATGCTGCAGCACGCCGGATTTGGCTTTGCCATGGCCAACGCCCGGGAAGACGTCAAAGCCGTCGCCAGCCATCACGCGCCGCACAACAATGAAGAAGGCGTGCTGCAGATTATTGATAAGGTGTTAAATCGCGAAGCGCCGTTCGCCTGATAAGACCCCGGATGCCTTTGTGCATCCGGGTTTGCCACCGGTTACGCCTGCTGCGAATTGCCGACGCTTTTATCTTTCAGGAAGTAGATCATCAGCCCCAGCCACAGTACTCCGCCCAGCAGGTTAAACAGGCTGAACAAGCCGTTGCCCCCCAGCTCATAAGCATGTTTGCTGAGCTCAATGCCGACGGTGAAGATCAGCATCTGCAGCATTCCCATCGCCGCCGAGACCGTGCCTTTGCTCATCTCGCTGGCGAACAGCGTTAAGCGCACGAGCCCGGCATTCGCGAGGCCAATTCCGAAGGCGTAAAAGCTCAGGCCGGCGGTCATCCACAGATAAGCGTGGGAAGAGACCACAGTCGCCGCCGCGGAGAGGATCAGACCAAACATGATCGGCCAGCCGCCCATGATAATCAGCGAGCGCACGGTACGGCGCGAAGTCAGGCGCGCCAGCACCAGGTTACCGGCAATCAGCGCGCCGAAAATCGGCACCTGCAGCATGCCATACTCATAGCTGGTGGCCTGTTCGCCGCTGATAATAATCACCGGCGACTGGGCAATCCACGCCAGCAACGGCAGGCTGACGAAGCCTGTCGCCAGCGCACCGGCGACGAAGCGCAGGTTTTTCAGCACCAGGCGATAATCGCGGCCCAGCTCTTTAACCGACAGCTTTTCGCCCAACCGCGTCGCGGTTTCCGGCATCGCCCGCTGCAGCCCGACGAATGAGATGGCCGCCAGCACGGCGAACAGGACGAACATCATCTCCCATGGCAGCACGTGCACCCAGGCGGCGCCCACCAGCGGCCCCAGCAGCGGGGCAATCAGCGCCACGTTGGCCATCAGGGCGGTGATTTTGATACACACCGCCTCCTCAAAGGACTCCTGAATCGCCGCATAGCCTACCGCGCCGATAAAGCACAGGCTGATCCCCTGCAGGAAGCGCAGCAGGGTAAACTGCTCAATGGTCTGCGCCAGCAGCGTCGCCAGACAGGTGACGATAAACCATACCACCCCGGTCAACATCACCGGGCGGCGGCCAATACGGTCCGACAGCGGCCCCAGCAGCCACTGTAAAAACATGCCGCCGGCCAGATAGGCGGTCATCGAGGTAGGTACCCATTCGTTGCCCACCTGAAACTCCTGAACCACGGCCAGCATACCCGGCTGGATCATATCGTTGCCGATATAGGTGGAAAACTCGTACAGCACCAGACATAGCGGGAACAGCAACGCCTGCCTTCCGAGGCGGCGGCCTGAAAGCGAATAATTTTGCATGAAATCTCTTATCTATCAAAAATCGCGCAAAGTGTAATGAAACTCCCGGCGCGGAGATAGTGAATTGTGGGTGACACCGCACAATATTGCGAATTGCGCGCCGCCGTCCGCACTCTCCCCCTGCTATTCAGCCTGCGTATATATTCCGTTTATGTTTCAGCAATGTGACAAACGATATACTGGCGCTTTTCAGGCGGTTAGCATTGAAATCCATTTGCAAGATTTCTTAACAACCTGATCTTTAAGACAATGCTGCTTTATCTCCACACCGCTTTTTTTAGGGTAGGCGGCTTATTTGCTATCGGACCAACGAGCCTGGAAGTCTATGCTGGAAAATATTAACTACGCGCTGTTCGCCCTGATCAACGCGACGCCGGCCTCGCCGCAGTGGGCCATTGAGGTGGCGATCCTGATCGCCAAAGATCTGATTCTCATCGTGCCCTTGCTGGTAGTGACATTATGGCTGTGGGGGCCTGCCCAGCGGCAGATGGTGTTTAAGCTGATGCTGGCGCTGATGATTAGCCTGACCGTGTCGTGGGCGATCGGCCACCTCTATCCGCACGATCGGCCGTTTGTCGCCGGCGTAGGCTATAACTTCCTGCATCACGCGGCGGACGACTCCTTCCCCAGCGATCATGGCACCGTCAGCTTTACCTTTGCCCTGGCTTTTCTGTTCTGGCACCGCCTGTGGTCCGGCGCGCTGCTGATGGCCATCGCCGCCGCCATCGCCTGGTCCCGCGTCTATCTCGGCGTGCACTGGCCTCTGGATATGGTCGGCGGTCTGCTGGCCGGAATGTGCGGCTGCCTCGGCGCGGCGCTGATCTGGCATACGTTCGGACCGGCGCTGTATCGCCAGCTGCAGCGACTGTATCGTCTCTGCTTCTCCCTGCCGATCCGCAAAGGCTGGGTACGCGGCTAAACGCCAGCCGTCGCTGCGGCCACCGCGTGACTAACCCGTAAGCGACAGGTAAAATCCCGCTAACGCCCTGCCCCCGCAGGGCGATTTTAGCGCAGAGGGAATATGGAAACTCGCCGTGACGAACGTATCAGTCAGCTCATTCAGGCACTCAAACGCAGCGATAAGCTACATCTGAAAGAAGCCGCCTCCCTGCTTGGAGTGTCGGAAATGACCATTCGTCGCGACCTCAATGGCCATAGCGGCCCGGTTGTGCTGCTCGGCGGATACATTGTGCTGGAGCCGCGCAGCGCCACCCATTACCTGCTCAGCGATCAAAAAACCCGGCTGGTCGAGGAAAAGCGCCGCGCCGCTCGCCATGCGGCCGCGCTGCTGGAGGCCCATCAGATGGCTTTCTTCGACTGCGGGACCACCACGCCGTGGATCATTGACGCCATCGATGATGCCCTGCCCTTCACCGGCGTCTGTTACTCCCTGAATACCTTCCTGGCCCTGCAGGAGAAACCGCAGTGTCGCGCGGTCCTGTGCGGTGGGGAATTTCACGCCAGCAACGCGATTTTTATGCCGCTGAGCCTTGAGGATACCCTCAGCCATCTGAGCCCCGACATCGCCTTTTACTCGGCGGCAGGCATTGACTGCGAGCAGGGGGCGACCTGCTATAACCTGGAGGAGCTGCCGGTCAAGCACTGGGCGATGCGTCACGCGCGCTACCATGTGCTGGTGGTCGACCACAGTAAGTTTGGCAAAGTGCGTCCGGCGCGCATGGGGGCGTTAGCGAAATTTGACGTGATCGCCAGCGATATCTGCCCGGATGATGAGCTGGTCGCGCTGGCGAAGGCGCAGCAGATCTCCCTGCTGTATTGAGGCGTCACTGACCGCGCCCCGCCGGGCGCGGTCATGGCATCAGGAGAACCAGCTGCCGAACCAGCCGTGGAGTTTCATCAGTACGAAGTCGATCATCCGGCTGAAGAAACCGCCCTCTTTCACCGGCTCCATGACGATCAGCGGGCGCTGCTCGATGGTTTTATCATTCAGCTTAAAGTCGATAGTCCCGACCACCTGCCCCTTCTCCAGCGGAGCGGTAAGCTGCGGCTGATTTAAGGTGTAGCTGGCTTTCAGGTTTTTCAGCTGGCCCTTCGGCAGGGTGATAGAGCCCGCCTCGCCGGCTCCCAGTTTCGCTTCGCTGCTGTCGCCAAACCACACGCGCTGGGTAACGAAGGTGGCATCCGGTTTAATCGGCGTCACGGTTTCATAGAAGCGGAAGCCCCAGGTCAGCAGTTTTTCTGACTCGTTAAAGCGAATGCGGTCAGTTTTGGTCCCCAGTACCACGGCGATCAGACGCATATCACCCTGGGTGGCTGAGGAGACCAGGTTATAGCCGGCCCCGGCGGTGGTCCCGGTTTTCACACCATCGGCGTTGAGGTTGGTGCTCCACAGCAGACGGTTGCGGTTCGGCTGGCGAATTTTATTGAAGGTGAACTCTTTCTCTTTATGTACCGCGTACTCTTCCGGCACATCGTGGATCATCGCTTTGGTCAGCAGCGCCATGTCGCGGGCGGTACTGAACTGACCCGGCGCATCAAGGCCGTGGACGGTCATAAAGGTGGTGTTGGTCAGCCCCATTTTTTTGGCATAGCCGTTCATCAGGCTGACGAATGCGTCCTGGCTGCCCGCCACGTAGTCGGCAATGGCAATGCTGGCGTCGTTACCGGACTGAATAATGACCCCTTTATTCAGATCTTCCACCGAGACCTGCATGCCGGGCTTGAGGAACATCACCGATGAGCCGCGCAGCGCCGGGTTGCCGGTCGCCCAGGCATCACGTCCGACGGTCACCATATCGGTGAGCTTGATTTTTCCCGCTTTTATCGCCTGCCCCACCACGTAGCTGGTCATGATCTTCGTCAGACTGGCCGGGTCGAGTTTTTCATCGGCATTGCCTTCGCTGAGCACCTTCCCGCTGGCGTAGTCCATCAGGATCCAGGCGCGAGCGTCAATCGAAGGGGCGTCGGGGAGTTGTTCTGCAGCCTGCACCGCAGGTGCGACAAGAAATAACAGCGCGCAACCTGCAGCGAGGCCGCGAAGGGAAAAAGCGTCATGCATCATAAGAGCCACCCAAGTATCCTTTCCAAACAAAATATGCCGCACCACTCTGACCGCGCCGCAGCAACCGGTGAGTAAAGCGTACAAATGACCTTAAAGAAACAGCGAGTTGGTAAAGTTTTTAAAGTTTACGCAATAACGTGCCGCTGTGCTTTAATCAGAACAACTTTTTTGATCGTGATTGCCTAAATATTAACTTTATCCCAACATGATCGCCGATCGCGCTGCAACGGCAGTGAAACAAACTCAGGAGCGAAAATGATTACACTGTGGGGACGTAATAACTCGACCAACGTGAAGAAAGTACGCTGGGTGCTGGAGGAGTTGGATCTTCCTTATGAGCAGATCCTCGCCGGGCTGGAGTTTGGTCTCAATCATGACCCGGAATATCTGGCGATGAACCCGAACGGGCTGGTGCCGCTGTTAAAAGACGATGCTACCGGGGTGGTGTTGTGGGAATCAAATACCATTATTCGCTACCTTGCCGCCCAGTACGGCGTCGATCGCCTGTGGCTGGCCGCACCGGCGCAGCGCGCGCAAGGGGAAAAGTGGATGGACTGGTCCAACGGCACGCTCTCTCCCGCCCATCGCCCGGTGTTAATGGGCCTGGTCAGGACGCCGCCGGAGCAGCGCGACCCGGCGGTCATCGCCGCGGGGATCAGCGCATGTGAATCGCTGTTTGCCATGCTTGATGACGAACTGGCGAAAACGCCATGGCTCTCTGGCGAGCACTTCGGCCTTGGCGATATTGCCGTTGCCCCCTTCGTCTACAATCTGCTGACGATCCTCGATACCTGGCAACCGCGACCCCATCTGCAGCGCTGGTATCAGCAGATTAGCCAGCGCCCCGCCTGGCACGCGGTCGTGAAGATCCCGGTCACCTGAGGTTAACCCTCCGGACTCAAGCGCAACAGTTCGCCGTTAGACTCGTCGGTTAATACGTACAGATAGCCGTCGGGTCCCACGCGGACGTCGCGGATACGCTTCCCGCGCGCCTCCAGTAACCTCCCCTCCTCGCGGACCTGATTACCGTCCACCGATAAGACGATAAGCGACGTCTCCTTCAGCGCGCCGATAAACAGCTTATGCTGCCACTGGGGAAAAGTCTGCGCCGCGTAAAAGGCCATCCCGCTCACCCCTGGGGAGACCGGCCAGACATACAGGGGAGGCTCGGTACCCGGGGCCGTCTTGCCCTTGGCCTCCGGGATCGGCAGGCCGCTGTAGTTAATGCCATGCGTCGCCAGCGGCCAGCCGTAGTTTTTCCCCGCCTGCGGGATGTTAATTTCATCCCCGCCGCGCGGGCCGTGCTCATTGAGCCACAGCGCGTCGCTCCATGGGTTCATCGCCATGCCCTGCGGATTGCGAATACCGTAGGCCCAGATCTCTGGCCTGGCGTCAGCCCGGCCGACAAAGGGATTATCCGGTGGAACGTCCCCGCTCTCCGTCAGGCGGACCACTTTCCCCTGCAGCTTGCTGAGCTCCTGGGCGGTGGCGCGCTGATTGTTCTCTCCCAGACCGATAAACAGATACCCTTTGCCGTCGAACACCAGCCGGCCACCGAAATGATTGCCCACGGAGAGCTTCGGCTGCTGGCGAAACACCACGGTAAAGTTCGACAGCTGCGTGGCATCCTCACTTAACCGCCCGTAGCCTACCGCAGTGCCCGCTTTGCCGCTGGCGTCGCTTTCCGCATAGCTCAGCCAAACCCGCCGCGACTGCGCAAAATCCGGCGACAGCGCCACATCCAGTAAGCCGCCCTGGCCGTTGGCCCACACCTGCGGCACGCCGGATATCGGCGCCGACAGGCCTTTACCTGGCTGCCAGCGCTTGAGCTCGCCGCCGCGCAAAGTAATCAACATGCCCTGATCGTCAGGGAGAAACGCCAGGCCCCACGGATGGGCCAGCCGGTTTTGCAATACCTCCACCCGCACCGCGGCCTGGCTCAGGGCTGGCAGCGCTAAGGCGCTCAATATCAACAGCAGCGGGATTGGACGCATGGCATTCTCCTTTAGTCAGCTCTGCGCTAAAGGGTAGCCAGCGGGGAAATTTGCGCGGGGATTTTTACATAACCTTTAACAGGGGAAGCGTCCACTTCCCCTGAGTTTCAGCCGATCAGGCATGAGTGATTGGCGACAATTTATTCAATTTATGAATATTTGAAGTCAATCCTGTCAGACAGCGTTCTAGCTTCTCTACGTTAACAGCGATGTACAGCGGACAATCATGATGCCCGCTCATCAGGCATACTGCAGCGGCGGCGAGGGACTCGCCCGCCAGGCGAAGGGCCTCCTTCTCCTCCGGTGAAACGACATTCTGCAGGCGCGGGGCCTGCGCACGCATTTCACGGCAAAGCTCAAACAAGTTATCACGCAGATGGTCATTTTCGCTGACTGACATGTAGCCTTTAGCCTTTCGCAACTGCAGATAGGCATCAATATCGATATTGGCATTGATGAGCTTCTGCAAAAGGTGGCGATATTGTCTGTCAACGGTCATCACAGTTCCTCCTCTGTCGTCCTTTACCCTTCTCATGATACGGTTATTTTTTGTGCAAAATGATGCGCCAGGTCAATTATTCCCAAGCCTGTAACACCCTTTACAATGTGACAACCTTACCGCTTTGTAGGATATATACCAAAAATAATGGTATACGATCACAATTAATTTCAAATAGAAATCAACTCGCGATCATTACCATTAAAAGGCGGAAATAGTGCTGATAAGATCACACTACACCACAAATGCTATTGCGCGATCGCCAGCCATAATGCCATAACAAATCATTAATGTAATACGTATAACATTTCATAAAAACAGCGAACGCGGCCCGCGGATCGCTGATAATCTCTCTGCCCGTTTGCAAGGAACTGAAACATGACGCCCGGTAAAAGAAACTACCTCCTGTTGAGTCTTTTCGATTTCCTCTACCTGTTCGCCTGGTCGTCGACCATGGCTTTCTTCGTCATCTGGACCACCCAGCATCTTGGCATCAGCGCCACGAAGACTGGCCTGCTGTACTCGGTCAACGCTTTTATCGCCCTGCTGATGCAACCTTTCTTCGGCTTTATCTCCGACAAGTTCGGCCTGAAAAAACGGCTTATCTGGCTGCTGGTCGCCCTGCTCCTGCCGGTGGGCCCCTTCTTTATCTATGTTTACGCGCCGCTGCTGGTGCACAATTTCTGGTTCGGCGCGCTGCTGGGGGGGATCTATCTGGGGATCATCTTTAACTCCGGCTGCGGGGTGATCGACTCTTACATCGATAAGATTTCCCGTCGCTACCAGTTCGAATACGGTCGGGTGCGGATGTGGGGCTCGTTAGGCTGGGCAGCGGCGGCCTGGATTGTGGGTAAATATATCGACAGCAATCCTAATCTGGCTTTCTGGCTCGCCAGCCTCGCCATCGTCATCGCCGCCATCTGCTTTATGCTGACCAAAATTGAATTAACCGACGCTGATGTGGCGCGAAGCGAATCGCTGAAGGTCTCCCATGCCCTCGAGCTGGCGAAGAATGGTCAGTTCTGGATGCTGCTGCTCTTTACCCTGTTCGTCACGCAAATTTATGACACCTACGATCAGCAGTTTGCCCAGTATTTCTCGCTGCAGTTCCCGACGCCGGAGGAAGGCAACCGCTGGTATGGGATCCTCGCCTCCATTCAGGTGTGCGGCGAAACGCTGTTCTTATGCCTGATGCCGTGGTTTGTTAACCGGACCGGCGCCAAATGGGCGCTGATCATCGCCGGGTTGATCATGTCGGTACGTATTGTCGGGTCAGCCGTGCCCCTCGGTCCGGTGTGGATTGGCGCGGTGAAAATGATGCATGCCCTGGAGAAACCGTTAATTCTGGTATCGGTCTTTAAATTCATCGCTGCCAACTTCGACCACAAGCTCTCTTCGACGGTCTATTTGCTGGTGCTGTTTGTCGCCTCGATCGCCACCGCCATCTACTCTCCGCTGGCAGGCTATCTGTACGATACCATTGGCTTCGCCGATACCTATCTGATCCTCGGCGGTATCGCCGGGCTCTTTACGCTGATCTCCATTTTCACCCTGAAGGATAAGCGCGAGCCGAAAAAGCCCAGCGCCAGGCCTTCCGGGGCCGTTACGCCGGCGCAATAATCCTCTGCCCGGTAGCCACGCCGGGCGCTACACGTTGCGCGCGACTAACGGCTTTTGCAGGAGCGTTTCCAGCACCCGCAGCGGCGAGAGCTGCGGGTGACTCATCGCTTTCACCGGCAACAGAAAGGTCTGCTCAAGCAGATACTGGCCGCGCATCGCGGCGTGCGGGGTCTGATCGGAAAAGCAGATCCAGGTACTGCCGGCGGCAAAGTCGATCTCCTGCTGCACCCCCTGTCGCTGGTACTCAGGGGTGCTTTTCATCGCATCGTGCAGGGCCAGCATCAGATGATCGTAATGGCTACGCCGACTTTTGGTGATCCCCAGCGCTGCCAGCAGCCAGGCGCCTGACGGCGACCAGGGTTTCAGCCGCGGCAGAAAGCGTGCCGCGAGGGTATCGAAATGCTCCCCTGTCCGCCAGGTTCGCGGTTCGCCGCGGGGATGAATATTGCAAAAGATGCGCAGAATACGATCACCCTTGACCGGGCGCGACGGGAATGCGTCCACATGCAAGCGCGAATCGTCTTTGCGCCAGGAGGTCGTTTCACGCCAGGCGGTAATGGGATGCAGACGCAGACTGGTTTGCGGATGGTGCAGCGACTCGCCATAGCCTGGCAATAACGCGTCGATCAGCTGCAGCGTCATCTGGTGGTAACGCGCCATCAGCCGGGCGATGGCAGCCGTTTTCTGCTTATCCGCCACGCCTCTGAGTATGCGGGTGTCGGGTTGATAGCTGATATTCTTGCGCCGCGGCGCGACCAGCTCAGGGGTCAGCAATGCCTGCTCCGTGGCGGTTAATGAAAACGCCAGCTGCGGCAGATAGAGCACATTTCCCTGCTCAAGGGAGTGTTGGATCTGCGGCGGTTGCGGGGGGATCTCCAGATTACTGAATGGCAGGGTGGCTATCGCCACCGGGGAGCCTGTTGGTGTCATTTCCTTGCCTCTTCTCCTCGCGGTCATCGAGGTATTTAGTAAAGAAATTGTTATCATTTTGTAGATTACAACGTAAATGACGGGCGTTTTTATCAGGAATGGCGGTTTTGACCCGGTGCTGAAGCCCACGCGCTCCTCACCCGAGCGCTTTTTCACCATTAACCGCGACGGAGCTATACTCTTTTTCGCAAAGATCTGTAGAATTCCTGCCCTGACCATTCCAATAATTGAACACTTTTTAAGCTATGAGCAATGTCACGCACCAGCCGAAAATCGGCTTCGTCTCCCTGGGCTGCCCGAAAAATCTCGTGGACTCAGAGCGTATCCTGACCGAACTGCGCACCGAAGGTTATGACGTCGTCCCTACCTACGACAACGCCGATATGGTCATCGTTAACACCTGCGGCTTTATCGATAGCGCTGTGCAGGAATCGCTGGAAGCGATCGGCGAAGCGTTAAAAGAGAACGGCAAGGTGATCGTCACCGGCTGCCTTGGCGCGAAAGAGGATCAGATCCGCGAAGTTCACCCGAAGGTGCTGGAGATCACCGGTCCGCACAGCTATGAGCAGGTGCTGGAGCACGTCCACCACTACTCGCCGAAGCCGAAGCACAACCCGTTCCTCAGCCTGGTGCCGGAACAGGGCGTTAAGCTGACGCCGCGTCACTACGCCTACTTAAAAATTTCTGAAGGCTGCAACCATCGCTGCACCTTCTGCATCATCCCGTCCATGCGTGGCGATCTGGTGAGCCGTCCGATTGGCGAAGTGCTGGCGGAAGCCAAACGCCTCGCTGACGCCGGCGTAAAAGAGCTGCTGGTGATTTCTCAGGACACCTCCGCCTACGGCGTCGATGTCAAGCACCGTACCGGTTTCCACAACGGCATGCCGGTGAAGACCAGCATGGTCAGCCTGTGCGAAGAGCTGGCGAAGCTCGGCATCTGGGTGCGCCTGCATTATGTTTACCCGTATCCGCACGTCGACGATGTGATCCCGCTGATGGCGGAAGGCAAAATTCTGCCGTACCTCGATATTCCGCTGCAGCACGCCAGCCCGCGTATTCTGAAGCTGATGAAGCGTCCGGGCTCTGCAGACCGCCAGCTGGCGCGCATTAAGCAGTGGCGTGAAATTTGCCCGGACCTGACCCTGCGCTCTACCTTTATCGTGGGCTTCCCGGGCGAAACGGAAGAAGATTTCCAGATGCTGCTCGACTTCCTGAAAGAGGCGCGTCTCGACCGCGTCGGCTGCTTCAAGTACAGCCCGGTTGAAGGCGCCACCGCCAACGAACTGGCGGATCAGGTGCCGGAAGAGGTGAAAGAGGAGCGCTGGAACCGCTTTATGCAGCTGCAGCAGCAGATCTCTGCCGAGCGTCTGCAGGAGAAAGTGGGCCGCGAAATCCTGGTGCTGGTGGATGAAGTTGACGAAGAAGGCGCCATTGGCCGCAGCATGGCCGACGCCCCGGAAATCGACGGCGCGGTCTACCTGAACGGCGAAACCCGCGTTAAGCCGGGCGACGTGGTGCGGGTGAAAGTCGAGCATGCCGACGAATACGACCTGTGGGGTACCCGGGTCTAGTCCAGCTTCCCGGATAGCGGCTTATCGCATTCCCCAGCCTACGGGGTCCTCCCGTAGGCCCCCCCCAGGTCCGCGCAAGCGCAGCGCCGCCGGGTAATCATTGATTATCTTCCAGGCAGCCCTGTTGCGCGGTTATTTTGCCGGGTGGCGCTACGCTTACCCGGCCTACGGGGTCCAGTCCCAATATGTGAATCGCCGCCGGACATGGGGCCGCTGAAACTGCCGGTGCTGGCGGCCTCAAAATCGCTGAGACGTTCCCGGAAGGCCGGGGCAGCCCGCATGGATGCGGGCTGAGGGCCGTGTTTTGCAGGGACGCTGCCTCGGCCCGACCCGAAGCCTGCAGGGATAAGTCGAAGGGACCACGCAGTGGCGATGTTGCTGGCCGGAGCCCGGGGGTACAGGGGGCGGCGGCGACTGGCCGCCCCCTGTGCGCTCCCAGCACCATACCAGGCATAACGCAGAAGATTAACCGGGAGCGCAATGTGCGCTGAAGCCACAAATAATATAAAGCACCGCACGGCGGTGCTTTCCCTCACCCTACCCCTTTAACTTCGGATCCAGCGCATCGCGCAGGCCATCGCCCAGCAGATTAAACGCCAGAACGGTCACGAAAATCGCCACCGCCGGAAACAGCGCTACGTGCGGGGACATCACCATATCCGCCCGCGCCTCGTTGAGCATCGCGCCCCACTCCGGGGTGGGCGGCTGCGCGCCGAGGCCGAGAAACGACAGACTGGCCGCCGAAATAATCGACACCCCAATACGCATCGTGAAGTAAACCACGATCGATGACACCGTCCCCGGCAGGATGTGGTTGAACAGAATGGTGGCGTCGCTGGCGCCGATGCTGCGCGCCGATTCAATAAAGGTCTGCTGCTTTAACACCAGCGTATTGCCGCGCACCAGACGAGCAAACGCCGGGATCGAGAAGATCGCCACGGCGATGATCACGTTGGCCATCCCGCTGCCCATGACAGCGACCACCGCGATCGCCAGCAGGATCCCCGGAAAGGCGAACAGCACGTCGCAAAGTCGCATAATGAGCCGGTCCCACCAGCCCTCATAGTAGCCGGCCAGCAGCCCAAGCACCGTGCCGATAGCCGCGCCAATCAGCACCGCCAGTACCCCGGCAGCCAGCGAGATCTGCGCCCCGACCAGCACCCGGCTGAAAATATCGCGCCCCAGCGAGTCGACACCGAACCAGTGCACCAGCGAGGGCCCCTCGTTAAGCCGGTCATAATCGAAATAATTTTCCGCATCGTACGGCGCTATCCATGGCGCAACGATGGCTACCGCAATCAGCAACAGCACGAAAATACCAGCGCCCATCGCCACCGGCTGGCGACGAAAGCGCCGCCAGAACTCATGCCATGGGGTATGGATCTCGCCGGGTCTGATACCCGGCATGGCGTTCAGCGCCGCCTGCCTTCTCCAGTTGAGCAATCGCACCTTACTTATACCTGATAGCCGGGTTAATGGCCGCGTACAGCACATCCACCACTAAATTGATAAGAATAAACTCCAGTGAAAAGAGCAGGACTTCTGCCTGAATCACCGGGTAATCGCGCATCTCTACCGAATCGACCAACAGGCGCCCAAGCCCCGGCCAGTTAAACACCTTTTCCACGACGATCGACCCACCGAGCAGAAAGCCGAACTGCAGCCCCATCATGGTCACCACCGGGATCATCGCATTGCGCAGGCCATGCTTGAGCACCACCCACGTTTCGCTCACCCCTTTCGCCCGCGCGGTACGCATATAGTCTTCATGCAACACATCAACGAACGACGCGCGGGTAAAGCGCGCCATGACCGCCGCCACCGCCGCGCCAAGGGTCAACGACGGCAAAATATAGTGCCGCCAGCTGTCGGCCCCCACCGTCGGTAGCCAGCCCAGCTCAACCGAAAACACCTGCATCAGCAGCATGCCGAGAGCAAAAGCCGGAAACGAAATGCCGCTCACCGCCAGCGCCATTCCCAGACGGTCGGGCCAGCGATTGCGCCACACCGCGGCCGCGATCCCCGCCGCCATCCCGAACAGTACCGCCCAGCTCATGCTGGCCAGCGTCAGCCACAACGTGGGCATAAAGCGGCTGGCTATTTCACTGGAAACGGGACGCCGCGAGGCCATGGAAATGCCAAAATCGCCGCGCAGCACGTTGGTGATGTAGTGCCAGAACTGGACATGCAGCGGCTGGTCAAGCCCCAGCTGCTGGCGCACCATCGCCACCACCTGGGCATCGGCCTCCGGTCCGGCAATCAGCCGCGCCGGGTCACCGGGCAGCATATGGACGAACAGAAACACCAGCACTGCGACGATAAGCAGGGTGGGGATCAGCCCCAGCAGGCGCTTAATCACATAGTTGAGCATCATACCTCCGCAACCCGCCCCGCGGAAAAACCGCCCCCCGCGCGCTGGCGCCGGAGAGCATCATCCCATCCTTCACGGTGTTAAATCTGCCTGTTCAAAACTAAAGCCAGTATCCGGCTGGATATAGAAACCGGTGAGGTTCTTGCTGTGGGCGGAGACCAGTTTCTCGACCACCAGCGGTACCCACGGCGACTCTTTCCAGATAATATCCTGCGCCTCTTTATAGAGTTTGGTTTTCTCTTGTGGGTCGGTGGTTTTCAGCGCCTCGCTCAGCGCGTTATCCACCTGCGGGTTGCTGTAAAACGCGGTATTAAACAGCGTCGGCGGCCAGTTTTGCGAGGCGAACAGCGGCGACAGCGCCCAGTCGGCTTCACCGGTGGAGGCGGACCAGCCGGTATAGAACATCCGTACCCCGCTCTCTTTCTGCCCTTTACCTTCCACTTCCGCCGCCCGCTGACCAGCGTCCATCGCCGTCACCTGCGCCTTAATCCCCACCTGCGCCAGCTGCTGCTGGGTGAACTGCAGTACTTTCTGCGCGGTGCTGTGATTATGTGATGACCATAGCGTGGTGCTGAAACCGTTAGGGTAGCCAGCCTCTTTCAGCAACTGGCGAGCTTTCGCCGGATCGTATGGCCAGGCGGTGTAAGTCTGGGCGTAGGCAATCGACGGCGGCACCACCCCGGTCGCCGGGGTGGCGTATCCGGCAAACGCCACCTTGACCAGCGCCTGACGGTTAATCGCATAGTTGATGGCTTCACGCACCTTCGGATTATCGAACGGCTTCTGCGTCACGTTCATGCTGATGTAGCGCTGCATGATCGACGGGCTGGCCACCAGCTCCAGTTTGCTGTTTTTTGCCAGCAGCGGCGCCTGTTCGTAAGGGATCGGGAAAGCAAACTGCGCTTCGCCGGTCTGCAGCATCGCCGCCCGGGTGTTGTTATCCACCACCGGACGCCAGGTGATGGAGTCCAGCTTCGGCAGGCCTGGCTGCCAGTAACCATCGAACTTGCTGACCTTCACGAAATCTGTCTGGTTCCAGGTGTCGAGCTTATACGGCCCGGTACCCACCGGATGGAAGCCAATATCCTTGCCATATTTTTTCAGCGCCGCCGGCGAAATCATCGCCGTCGCCGGATGGGCGAGAATGTTAATAAATGCCGAGAAGGGCTGCTTCAGGGTAATTTTGACCGTGGTCGGATCGACCGCCTCGGTGCTGGCGATATTTTTATACAGGTTATAGCGCTTGAGATGGTTATCCGGGTTACTCGCGCGGTCGAGGTTAGCCTTGACCGCCTCGGCGTTAAAGTCGGTGCCATCCTGGAATTTCACCCCGCTGTGCAGCTTGATGGTGTACACCAGGCCGTCCGGTGACACGGTATAGCTCTCGGCAAGAACATTTTGTAGCTTCATCTCTTTATCAAGGCCGAACAGGCCTTGATAAAAGGACTTCGCCACCGCCTGCGACAGGGTATCGTTGGCATCATAGGGATCGAGCGTCGTAAAGTTAGACCCGACCGCCACGACCACATCTTTGGCGGCAAAGGCAGGGGCGCTCGCCAGGGCCGCCGCGATACTCAGCGCCAGCCACCATTTGCGTGAAACAGGTTGTGTCATCGTATTCTCCTGAAAAGGTGCGTTATGTGTTGTTATGCTCTGCCCAGCACATCGGCGGATTCGCGGGCGACAAAGTGGTCCGGCCCAACCTGCTGCAATGGCACGCTGGCCATCTCCTCGCCCCGCTTATAGATATTGCCCGGGACGTCATCAGACAGCAGGACTCGCTGCGGATGACGGTAGGCCGGGTCGGCCACCGGTACGGCGGCCATTAGCTTACGGGTATAGGGGTGCTGCGGGTTTTCAAACACCGCACGGCGCGGGCCTATTTCGACAATGCGACCGCGATACATCACCGCCACGCGGTGGCTGATGCGCTCCACCACCGCCATATCATGGGAAATAAACAGAAACGCGATACCCATCTCGCGCTGCAGGTCGAGCATCAGATTGATAATCTGCGCCCGAATGGAGACATCCAGGGCCGACACCGACTCATCGGCTATCACCACCTTCGGATTCAGCGCCAGCGCGCGGGCAATGCAGATCCGCTGCCGCTGGCCGCCGGAAAAGGCATGGGGGTAACGCCAGGCATGCTCCGGCTGAAGCCCCACGCGCTTCAGTAGCCAGGAAACCCGCTCACGCGCGGCTTCACCATGCAGCAGGCCATGCACCCGCAGCGGCTCCATGATCGAGTCACCGACCGTCTGACGCGGGTCAAGCGAAGCGTAAGGATCCTGAAAAATAAACTGAATATTACGGCGCAGGGATTGCAGCTTGCTGCCGGAGAGCGTATCAATCCGTTGGCCGTCGAAGGTAATGGTGCCACCCTGGGTTTCGACCAGTCTCAGCAGCGCCCGGCCGGTGGTCGACTTGCCGCAGCCGGACTCTCCCACCAGCGACAGGGTCTCTCCCGGCCAGAGATCAAAACTGATCTTCTCCACCGCATGCACTTCGCGCGTCACGCGATTGAGCAGCCCACCGCGCACCGGAAAACGGGCCACCAGGTCGCGCACCTGCAGGATAGGCTCCCCCGCCGCCACCGTGTCTGGCGTTTCGGTCTCCGCCTGCGGCTGACCGGGAAGCGAAAAACGGCGCGGCAGATCCTGACCCCGCATCTCCCCCAGCCGCGGAACCGCCGCCAGCAGCGACTGAGTATAAGGGTGCTGCGGCGAACGAAAGATCTCCTCAACGCTGCCGGTCTCTACCGCCTCACCGCGATACATCACCAGCACCCGATCGGCGATATCGGCCACGACGCCCATATCGTGGGTAATAAAGATCACCCCCATCGCCATCTCCTTTTGCAGGACGGCAATGAGTTGCAAAATTTGCGCCTGGATGGTGACATCCAGCGCTGTGGTCGGCTCATCGGCTATCAACACCGCCGGCCGACAGGAGAGCGCCATGGCGATCATCACCCGCTGGCGCATGCCGCCGGAGAGCTGGTGCGGATAGCGTGAGAGCATCTCTTCCGCCTGGGGAATACGCACCTGGTCGAGCATCTTTTTCGCCGCGCGCAGCGCCTCTTCGCGCCCCAGCCCCTGGTGCAGGCGCAGGGATTCGGCGATTTGTTCGCCGATGGTAAAAACCGGATTCAGCGAGGTCATCGGCTCCTGAAAAATCATGGCCAGATCCGCGCCGCGCACCCGGCGCATCTCGGCGTCCGTTTGCTCATTGAGCGCGATCACCTGCCGGTTACGCCGCCGCAGCCACAGCCCCTCGCTGCTCACTTCGCTGCTGGCGGCGTCAAGCAAACGCATCAGCGCCAGCGCGGTCACCGATTTTCCCGAACCGGACTCACCCACTATCGCCAGCGTCTCGCCGCGACGCAGGCTGAAGGATAGCTGACGCACGGCCTGCACCTCTGGCGCATCCTGTTGGCGAAAGGCCACGTTCAGGTTGCGCACTACCAGCACTTCGCAGGTATCGGTTTCGTGAGTTTGCGACACTCTCCCTCTCCCTTCTTCTATTCGCGATAAATGCCAATGGTTGGCGTATCGCCGGCATAGCACCAGGCGCGGTACATGCCTTCACTGTTAAACGGTAAAACGACGTTACCTTCGCGATCGACGGCAATCAGCCCGCCGCTACCGCCGAGAGCCGGCAGTTTCTCCATCACCACCCGCTCGCAGGCGGTGTAGAGACTCAACTGACCATACTCCATCAGGGCGGCGATATCGTAGGCCGCCAGGGTGCGCATAAAGACTTCGCCGGTGCCGGTGCAGGAGACCGCCACGCTGGCATTGTTGGCATAGCATCCCGCGCCCGGCAGCGGGCTGTCGCCGACGCGTCCGGGCAGTTTGTTGGTCATGCCGCCGGTGGAGGTTGCCGCCGCCAGATTGCCAGCCAGGTCGAGCGCCACCGCGCCGACGGTGCCCATTTTCTGGCGTTCATCGAGCGGGGCGGCGTGGTGGTCGAGGATAATCTCCCCGCCCGCTTTCGCCTCCTGCAGCTGCAGCAGGCGCTCGGGCGTGGAGAAGAGATCGTTTTCCACGCGTTCCATCCCCCGGGAGAAGGCGAAATTTTCCGCGCCCTCGCCAATCAGCAGCACGTGCGGACTCTCCTCCAGTACCAGACGCGCCGCCAGCACCGGATTACGCAAATGTTTGACCCCGGCCACCGCGCCCGCCTGCAGGCTGTAGCCATCCATTACGCAGGCGTCCAGTTCGTGGGTTTGATCGTGGGTAAATACCGCGCCCATCCCGGCATTAAACAGCGGGCACTCTTCCAGCAGCCGAACGGCCTCGGTCACGGTATCCAGCGCACTGGCGCCCGCAGCCAACATCTTCTGCCCGCTTTCGACGATAGTCGACAGCGCCGCCACATACTCTCGCTCTCGCTCCGGCGTCATCTGCGCGCGAGAAATCGCCCCTGCGCCGCCGTGAATTGCTATAACCGCCTTGCCCATTTCGCCAGTCCTTAACGATGAAGTGGATCGCCCCTGCCCCGTCGTACCGCGGCGCGGCGCCGGTCACGTCAGGAATAAGGGTATTGATATCATTATATTGCTGAATGTCTTATACAATTTTTGAATATAGAAAGAGCGGCGGGCGATGTAAAGCCTCGTACCCAGGTGGCATACAGCCCGCGCCGCTTTTCTGCCATAATAGGCGTTTTCGCTGTTTTGCCCGCAGGAGTGACCCATGGATTTTACCGCCGGACTGATGCCGCTCGACACAGCCCTCGCCCAGATGCTCGATCGTATTACGCCGCTGAACGCGACGGAAACTGTACCGCTGTTGCAGGCCTTCTCGCGTGTGACCGCCCATGACATCGTCTCCCCGCTGGATGTGCCCGGCTTTGATAACGCCGCGATGGATGGCTATGCCGTCCGGCTAAGCGACCTTCGCGACGGCGCGGCGCTGCCGGTCGCCGGTAAGGCCTTTGCCGGCCAACCGTTTCACGAGACCTGGCCCACCGGCACCTGTATCCGCATCATGACCGGCGCGCCGGTGCCTGCGGGCTGCGACGCGGTGGTCATGCAGGAAGAGACCGAACAGACCGACGCCGGCGTGCACTTTACCGCGCCGGTGAAAGCCGGGCAGCACATTCGCCGTCGCGGAGAAGATATCGCCCACGGCGCGGTGGTCTTCCCGGCGGGGACGCCCCTGACGGTGGCCGAGCTGCCGGTGCTGGCCTCGCTGGGCATTGCCGAGGTCGAGGTGGTGCGCAAGGTCCGCGTCGCGGTCTTCTCAACCGGCGATGAGCTGCAGCTGCCGGGTCAACCGCTCGGCGACGGCCAGATTTACGATACCAACCGCCTGGCGGTGCACCTGATGCTGCAGCAGCTGGGCTACGAGGTCATTAACCTCGGCATTATTCCTGACGACCCGGCGAAGCTGCGTGACGCGTTTATCGCCGCCGACCAGCAGGCCGACGTGGTCATCAGCTCCGGTGGCGTCTCGGTGGGCGAAGCCGACTACACCAAAACCATTCTTGAAGAGCTGGGGGAGATCGGCTTCTGGAAACTGGCGATCAAGCCGGGGAAACCCTTCGCCTTCGGCAAACTCAGTAGCAGCTGGTTCTGCGGCCTGCCGGGTAACCCGGTTTCCGCCACCGTCACCTTCTGTCAGTTGGTGCAGCCGCTGCTGGCGAAACTCTCGGGCAAGCACGGCCCGCTTCAGGCAACCCGCCTGCGGGTACGCGCCGCCACGCGACTGAAGAAGTCGCCGGGCCGTCTCGACTTCCAGCGCGGTATTCTGCAGCGCAACCCCGACGGCGAGCTGGTGGTGACCACCACCGGCCATCAGGGCTCGCACATTTTCAGCTCATTCAGCCTCGGTAACTGCTTTATCGTACTGGAGCGCGAACGCGGCCACGTCGAAGCGGGCGAATGGGTCGAAGTCGAGCCCTTTAATCATCTGTTTGGGGGGCTGTAATGGCCGTTGAGCTGAGCGACGAGGAGATGCTGCGCTATAACCGGCAGATCATCTTGCGCGGTTTTGATTTCGACGGTCAGGAGCGGCTAAAAGCCGCTCGCGTACTGGTGGTCGGCCTCGGCGGGCTCGGCTGCGCCGCCGCTCAATATCTGGCGGCGGCCGGCGTGGGTCAGCTCACCCTGCTCGATTTCGACACCGTCTCGCTGTCCAACCTCCAGCGCCAGACGCTGCACAGCGACGCGACCATCGGCCAACCGAAGGTGGATTCTGCCCGCGAGGCGCTGGCGCGCATTAACCCGCACGTCCGGCTGGTCCCGCTCAATGCCTTGCTGGATGAGACCGCGCTGGCGGGGCAGATTGCCGATCACGATCTGGTGCTGGACTGCACCGACAACGTCGCCATTCGTAACCAGCTCAACGCCGGCTGTTTCCAGCACACCACCCCGCTGGTCTCCGGGGCGGCGATCCGCATGGAGGGGCAAATCAGCGTCTTCACGTATCAGGATGGCGAACCCTGCTACCGCTGCCTGAGCCGTCTGTTCGGCGAAAATGCCCTCACCTGCGTCGAAGCCGGGGTAATGGCCCCGCTGGTGGGCACCATCGGTTCGCTGCAGGCGATGGAGGCCATTAAACTGCTGACCGGCTACGGCACCCCTGCCAGCGGAAAAATCGTGATGTACGACGCCATGACCTGCCAGTTTCGTGAAATGAAGCTGATGCGTCATCCGCAGTGCGAGGTATGCGGCTCGCACTAACCCCCACACCGGCGACGAGGGTCGTCGGTGGTTTTGTGACCTCTCTCGTTTTTTTATCCCCAGGAGCTTAGCCCCATCCCGCTTGTTGATTTGCGTCAATATAACTTTCATTCGAAAGTGTTTTTATATTCATACGTAAACAAGAGGATAAGCCATGATCTTCAACATCCAGCGCTACTCCACCCATGACGGCCCAGGGATCCGTACCGTCGTCTTCCTGAAAGGCTGCTCGCTGGGCTGCCGCTGGTGCCAGAACCCGGAAAGCCGCGCCCGCAGCGAAGATCTGCTGTATGACTCGCGGCTGTGCCTGGCCGGCTGCGATCTGTGCCAGCAGGCGGCGCCGGAGGTTATCACCCGTACCCTCGATGGTTTGATCATTGATCGGCAAAACGTTAACGACAAGCATATTACTGCGCTGCGTGACTGCTGCCCCACCACCGCGCTAACGGTCTGCGGCGAGGAGAAAAACGTCGAAGCGATCATGGCGACGGTGCTGCGTGATAAACCGTTCTACGATCGCAGCGGCGGCGGCATCACCCTTTCCGGCGGCGAACCCTTTATGAACCCGACGCTGGCGCAGGCGCTTTTCGAAGCCAGCCATCAGGCAGGTATTCACACCGCCGTGGAAACCTGCCTGCACGTGCCGTGGAAATACATTGAACCGGCTTTACCCTTTGTCGACCTGTTTCTCGCCGACCTGAAACATGTCGACGAGGCCGTTTTCCAGCAGTGGACCGACGGCAGCGCCCGCCGGGTGCTGGATAACCTGCAGCGACTGGCGCAGGCAGGGAAAAAAATGATTATTCGCGTGCCGCTGATCCAGGGATTCAACGCCAGTGAAGCCGACATTGCCGCGATCACCGATTTTGCCGCCGACCGCCTGCAGGTCAGCGAGATCCATTTCCTGCCGTACCACACGCTGGGAATGAACAAATACCAGTTACTCAGTCAGCCCTACACCGCACCGGACAAACCGCTGGATGCTCCTGAGCTGCTCGCCTTCGCGCAGGATTATGCGCGGAGCAAGGGGCTAACGGCGATCTTACGAGGATAACCTTATGACGACTCTCAAACTCAATACCCTCAGCGCCCGCATCCAGGCCCATAAAATGGCACTGGTGCATATTGTCAAACCGCCGGTCTGTACCGAACGCGCCCGCCACTACACCGAGATGTATCAGCAGCATCTTGATAAGCCAATCCCGGTGCGTCGCGCCCTGGCGCTGGCGCATCACCTTGCCGAGCGCACCATCTGGATCAAGCACGACGAACTGATCGTCGGCAACCAGGCCAGCGAAGTGCGCGCTGCGCCGATTTTCCCGGAATACACCGTCAGCTGGATTGAGAAAGAGATCGACGATCTTGCCGACCGCCCCGGCGCCGGCTTCTCGGTCAGCGAAGAGAACAAACGCGTGCTGCATGAAGTGTGCCCATGGTGGCGCGGGCAGACCGTACAGGACCGCTGCTACGGTATGTTTACCGATGAGCAGAAGGCGCTCCTCGCCACCGGTATTATCAAGGCGGAAGGCAACATGACTTCCGGTGACGCCCACCTGGCGGTCAACTTCCCGTTACTGCTGGAGAAAGGCCTCGACGGCATGCGCGCCAAGGTTGCTGAACGCCGGTCGCGCATTAACCTGACGGTACTGGAAGACCTGCACGGCGAGCAGTTCCTGAAAGCGATTGATATCGTTCTGGAAGCGGTCAGCGACCACAGCAAACGCTTCGCCGCGCTGGCGCGCGAGATGGCGACAGCAGAATCCCGTGAATCACGCCGCCACGAACTGCTGACGATAGCCGAAAACTGCGACATCATCGCCCATGAGCCGCCGAAAACCTTCTGGCAGGCGCTGCAGTTGTGCTACTTCATTCAGCTTATCCTGCAGATTGAATCCAATGGCCACTCGGTCTCCTTTGGCCGTATGGACCAGTACCTCTATCCGTACTACCGTCGCGACGTTGAACTGCAGCAGTCGCTGGATCGCGAACAGGCCATTGAGCTGCTGCACAGCTGCTGGCTGAAGCTGCTGGAGGTCAACAAAATTCGCTCCGGCTCGCACTCCAAGGCCTCTGCCGGCAGCCCGCTGTACCAGAACGTCACCATTGGCGGCCAGAACCTGGTCGACGGCCAGCCGCAGGACGCCGTCAACCCGCTGTCGTATGCCATCCTGGAATCCTGTGGTCGTCTGCGCTCTACCCAGCCGAACCTCAGCGTGCGTTACCATGCCGGGATGAGCAACGACTTCCTCGACGCCTGCGTCCAGGTGATCCGCTGCGGCTTCGGCATGCCGGCGTTTAATAACGACGAAATCGTCATCCCGGAATTTATCAAACTCGGCATCGAGCCGCAGGACGCCTACGATTACGCCGCCATCGGCTGCATCGAAACCGCGGTTGGCGGCAAATGGGGCTACCGCTGCACCGGCATGAGCTTTATCAACTTCGCGCGGGTGATGCTGGCGACGCTGGAAGGTGGCCGCGATGCCACCAGCGGTCAGGTATTCCTGCCCCAGGAGCATGCCCTGTCGAAAGGCAACTTCGCTAATTTCGACCAGGTGCTGGCAGACTGGGATAACCAGATCCGCTACTACACCCGTAAATCCATTGAGATTGAGTACGTGGTCGATACCATGCTGGAGGAAAACGTCCACGATATTCTCTGTTCGGCGCTGGTGGATGACTGTATCGAACGGGCGAAAAGCATCAAGCAAGGCGGCGCGAAATATGACTGGGTTTCCGGCCTGCAGGTGGGTATCGCCAACCTCGGCAACAGCCTGGCGGCGGTGAAAAAACTGGTCTTCGATCAGGGCGCCATCGGCCAGCAGGAACTGGCGAAGGCGCTGGCGGAAGATTTCGACGGTCTGACCCACGAGCAACTGCGCCAGCGGTTGATCAACGGCGCGCCGAAGTACGGTAACGATGATGACAGCGTCGACGAGTTGCTGGCGCGGGCCTACCAGACCTATATCGACGAGCTGAAGCAGTATCACAACCCGCGCTATGGCCGCGGCCCAATCGGCGGCAACTATTACGCTGGCACGTCGTCTATCTCCGCCAACGTTCCGTTCGGCGCCCAGACGATGGCGACACCGGATGGCCGTAAAGCGCACACCCCGCTGGCGGAAGGGGCCAGCCCGGCCTCCGGTACCGACCATCTGGGGCCGACAGCGGTCATCAGTTCGGTGGGCAAACTCCCCACCGGCGCGATCCTCGGCGGCGTGCTGCTTAACCAGAAGCTGAATCCGTCCACCCTGGAGAATGAGTCCGACAAGCAGAAGCTGATGGTGCTGCTGCGCACCTTCTTCGAGGTGCACAAAGGCTGGCATATCCAGTACAACATCGTGTCCCGCGACACGCTGCTGGAGGCGAAGAAACACCCTGACCAGTACCGCGATTTAGTGGTCCGCGTCGCCGGATACTCGGCGTTCTTCACCGCCCTGTCGCCGGATACCCAGGACGATATCATCGCCCGAACCGAACATACGCTGTAACCCTTCGTGCCCGCTGGCGCTATGCTTAGCGGGCCTACCCTGTTCTGCAGGCCGGGTAAGGCAACGTTGCCACCCGGCATTTTCTGCGCTGAGTGAACTTTCATTCGAAATAAATTTGTGCTCCCCATCACATTGTAATTAGAATGTTACTGGTCGAAGTTAAGCCAGGAGCATCCCCTTATGACCGTTAAAGTTATCGTCACCGATATGGACGGAACTTTTCTCAATGACGCCAAAACCTACGATCGCTCACGGTTTCTGGCGCAATTCGCCCAGCTGCAGCAGCGCGGCATTGAATTTGTTGTCGCCAGCGGCAACCAGTACTATCAGTTGATCTCCTTCTTCCCGGAGATCCGCGAGCAGATTTCGTTCGTCGCCGAAAACGGCGCGCTGGTCTTTGAGCATGGTAAGCAGCTGTTCCACGGCGAACTGACCCGCCACGAATCGCAGGTGGTGATTGGCGAATTGCTCAAAGATCCGCAGCTCAACTTTGTCGCCTGCGGCCTGCAGAGCGCGTATGTGAGCGATAAAGCTCCGGACGCCTTCGTCGACCTGATGTCAAAGCACTACCACCGTCTGCAGCGGGTAAGCGATTACCATCGCATCGACGACACGCTGTTCAAATTCTCCCTCAACCTGCCGGACAGCGAGATCCCACAGCTGATCGATAAACTGCACGTGTCGCTCGACGGGATCATGAAGCCGGTCACCAGCGGCTTTGGCTTTGTCGATTTGATTATCCCCGGCCTGCATAAAGCCAACGGCATCAGCCGCCTGCTCAAACGCTGGAACCTTTCGCCCCAGCAGTGCGTGGCCATCGGCGACAGCGGCAACGACGCCGAAATGCTGAAGCTGGTGAAATACGCTTTCGCCATGGGTAACGCCGCCGACACCATCAAGGCTATCGCCGGCTACGCCACTGACGATAATAACCATGACGGCGCGCTGAACGTCATTCAGGCCGTCCTCGATAATACCGCTCCCTTCAACGCGTGACCCTTCGCCGGGGCATCGCGCCCCGGTTTTTCCATTTTGTGCGCCGTAGCAAGATTTTAAACTTGCATTAACTCCATTTTAACTTAAATTAACGTTTGTAAGATTTAACACTTTCGAATGAAAGATACAGCGAGGTTATTATGGCTGCTCTCCCGACCCACGAAACATTACCTGCCGACCACAAAGCGGCAATTCGCCAGATGAAACAGGCCTTACGGGCACAAATTGGCGATGTCCAGGCAGTGTTCGATAAACTCTCGGCGCGTATCAGCGAGCGCCTGGACGAGATTAATGCCCTGAAAGCCACAGGCCAGGAGGTCTGGCCGACGATCCCGTTCAGCGATATCGCCGAAGGAAAAGTGAGCGATGAGCAGCGCGCGGCGATTAAGCGCCGGGGCTGCGCAGTGATCAAAGGACACTACCCGCGCGAACAGGCGCTGGCCTGGGACAACGCGATGCTGGAATACCTCGATCTGAACCATTTCGATGATGTTTACAAAGGACCTGGCGACAGCTTCTTCGGTTCGCTGGAGGCTTCGCGTCCGGAAATCTATCCGATCTACTGGTCCCCCTCGCAAATGCAGGCGCGACAGAGTGATGAAATGGCGGCGGTGCAATCCTTCCTCAATCGCCTGTGGCGCTTTGAACAGAATGGCAAGCGCTGGTTCGATCCGGATGTCAGCGTGATTTACCCTGACCGTATCCGCCGCCGCCCGCCGGGAACCACGTCAAAGGGGCTCTGGGGGCGCATACCGATTCTGGCGCGCTGGAGCGCTGGCTGCTTCCCGCCTATCAGCAGGTTTTCGCCAACGTCTTTAATGGCAATATCGACGCCTACGATCCGTGGGACGCCGCGCACCGTACCGAAGTGGAAGAGTACACCGTCGACAACACCACCAAATGCTCGGTGTTCCGCACCTTCCAGGGCTGGACCGCGCTGTCGGACATGATCCCGGGTCAGGGGCTGCTGCACGTGGTGCCGATCCCCGAGGCGATGGCTTATGTGCTGCTGCGCCCCCTGCTCGACGATGTGCCGGAAGATGAGCTGTGCGGCGTCGCGCCGGGCAGAGTGCTGCCGATCTCTGAGCAATGGCACCCGCTCTTAATTAAAGCGTTAAGCTCGATTCCGGCGCTGAACGCTGGCGATTCCGTCTGGTGGCATTGCGATGTTATTCATTCAGTGGCGCCGGTGGAAAATCAACAGGGCTGGGGCAACGTGATGTACATCCCGGCCGCGCCGATGTGCGAAAAGAACCTCGCCTACGCGCAGAAAGTGAAAATTGCTCTGGAAAAAGGGGCCTCGCCGGGGGATTTCCCGCGCGAGGACTATGAGGCCAGCTGGCAGGGGCGCTTCACCCTGGAAGATCTGAATATTCACGGGAAACGGGCGCTGGGTATCCCGGTTTAATCGTCATACAGCCCCTGCGGCTCGACGGCGGTATGGCTCTTGCCCGGCCGGATCCGCCGTACCGAATCACGTACCACCAGCGTGCCGTGCAACAGTAGCGAGCCGTGCGGCGCCTCCGGGCGCAGCAGGCGCTGCTGCAGGAGATGCACCGCCTCGCTGCCCAGCTCATCTCGCGGCACATGCACCGCGGTCAACGGCACCTCCTGGATCGCCGCCAGATTAAACCCGTCGATACTCATTACCGAAACATCCTGCGGCACCCGCAGGCCTCGTTTTTGCAGCGCGCTGACGGTGCCGGCGGCCATAAAATCGCCGCCCACCAGGAAGGCGCTGGGCATCGGGCGCCCCTGTAAGCCGTCAAGCCAGGCCCCTACCTGCTCTTCCGTCTCTCTGGCGCTAAAGTTGGCGACGCTGATGAGATCCCGGCTGGCGGTAAAGCGCAGATTGCGCGCGCGCCATGCTTCCTGGATCCCGCCCAGCCGCAGCTCCATGGTATAGCGGCGCAGGCACATCACGTTCATCACCGCCCGATGGCCCATATCAAACAGATAGCGGGCGGCGCACTGGCCAATCAGACGATGGTCGGGGGCAATGGACGGCAGCCGCATCCCTTCATCCCGACAGTTGATCAATACGCAGGGTTTGCCCACATCCGCCGCCAGGCCATGAATATGCGGATCGTCGATCCCCAGCAGCACCGCGGCCTGGGTCTCCGCTTCGTTCATGCGGGCAAGAAATAGATTGGCGTCGCTGTCGTTCTCGTCCAGCGCGCAGTAGCGCAGGCGCACTTCATGCGCCGCCAGCGCGTTATTGATGCTCTGGATCACCCGGTAGTAGAAGATATCCGATCGCTCATCGAAGGCGCGCTGCGGAGCAAACACCAGCAGATTATTGAGCAGCAGACGCCCGGCGGCCAGTCCCTGCATGACCCCCAGCTCGCGGGCGCACTCCAGCACCGCCCGGCGCGCCTTGTCGCTGGTATTCGCTTTCCCGGCCAGGACGCGTGAAACGGTGCTGGCCGACAGCCCGGTGCGGGCGGCGATTTCGGCGACGCGCAGCTTTTTATCCATTTTGTGATCCAGCTCCGATTGGAAAATGAAAGAATTTTCATAATCGCCAAAGCGCTTCCTGTAAGCAAATGACAGAGCGAAATTTGAGATCTCGGTCATTTCATGAAAAAAGTTGCATAAATAGCACTTTGCCCGACGTTTTTTCTCCCTTAGCCTGAATTGGTCCAACATCTCCCATACTAGTTATACCAATGATGTTGAGATAAAAAATAGACTATTCAAATAGTTAAAAAAAACTATGTGACCACTCAGGGAAAGAGGCCGTCACTTTCCCCCTACAACGTCTTGTGGAGTGTGCTATGAGTCAAGGCCTCAACAATGATATCGCGGTCAGTAAAACGCGCCGGGTGGTAAAAAACCTGCGCTGGTGGGTGCTGGTCCTGTTTTTACTCGGCGTCACCGTCAACTACATCACACGTAACTCGCTGGGGATTATCGCCCCGGAACTGAAAGCGACGCTCGGTATTACCACCGAACAATATTCCTGGATCGTCGGCGCGTTTCAGCTGGCTTACACGATTTTCCAGCCGCTCTGTGGCTGGCTTATCGACGTCATCGGCCTGAAGCTCGGGTTTATGATCTGCGCTACCCTGTGGGCGCTGGCCTGTATCGCCCACGCCGGGGCTGGCAGCTGGCTGCACCTGGCTATGTTGCGCTTCTTTATGGGCGGCGCCGAGGCGGCCGCCACGCCGGCGAACGCCAAAACCATCGGCGAGTGGTTCCCGAAATCTGAACGGCCAATCGCCGCCGGCTGGGCTGGCGTCGGCTTCTCTATCGGCGCAATGCTGGCCCCGCCGATTATCTACTTCGCCCACGCCTCCTTCGGCTGGCAGGGGGCGTTTATGTTTACCGGCGCGCTGGCGCTGCTGTGGGTGGTGCTGTGGTGGGCTTTCTATCAGAACCCGGAAAAGCACCCGAACCTCAGCAAAAGCGAGCTGGAGTACATCAAGCAGGATAACGAAGCCCCGCCGGTGAAACAGCCCTTCTTTACCGCGCTCAAAACCGTCTCGAAGAATAAACGTTTCTATGGGATCGCCATCCCCGCCTTTATGGCCGAGCCTGCCTGGGCGGTACTGAGCTTCTGGGTGCCGCTGTACCTGGCGAAAGAGCACGGCATGGATCTGAAGCAGATCGCGATGTTCGCCTGGCTGCCGTTCCTCGCCGCCGATCTTGGCAGCGTGGTCAGCGGCTATCTCACCCGCCTGTACGTTCGCTGGTTCGGCTGCACGCGAGTCAACTCGGTTATCGCCAGCTCGGTAACCGGCGCGTTTCTGATGATCTCGCTGGCCCTGGTCGCCATTACTCGCGATCCCTATATCACCATCATCCTGATCTCCATTGGTGGTTTCGGCCATCAGATCATCTCCTGCATGCTCAGCGCGCTGGTGGTGGAGTCTTTCGACAAGGGACAAATGGCGACGGTCAACGGTATGCGCGGCTCCGCGGCGTGGATCGCCAGCTTCCTGTTCTCATTATTAATCGGGGTGACCGCCGACAAAATTGGCTTCAACCCGCTGTTTATCGCCATGGGTTTCTTTGACCTCATTGGCGCCGTTTTCCTGGTGGCATTTATTGCTGAACGTCGCGCCAAGCGCGCCTGAGAGTGGATGTAAAATATGAAGACGTTGAAACACTGGAGTTTGCACCAACAGCTGGAGCATCACGTTGAACTGACCGTTGATGGTCAGCACACTTTGTGTCTGTATGTGCTGGAAGAGAATTTATTCCGCGTCCTGCTGAAGCGCCAGGGCCAACTGGCGCTGGATCGCACCTGGAGTATCGCCCCGCAGCAGGATGTGCCGTGGGAAGGCCGCGCGCGGGATGACCTCAGCGGTTTTAGCCTCCCGGCCTGGCAGATGACCAAAGAAGATGACGCGCTGACCATCGCCACCCGCCAGCTGCGCGTCACCGTCCACCAGCCGCTATGGCTGGAGTGGAGCTATCGCGACGACGCCGGCGAGTGGCAGACGCTCGCCAGTGACCGCCCCACCAGCGCCTATCTGGCAAACGCTCACGGCGACGGCGTCGCCCATTATCTGAGCCGCCGCAAAGATGAGCGTTTCTACGGGCTGGGTGAAAAAGCCGGCGACCTGCAGCGTAACGGCAAACGCTATGAAATGCGTAACCTCGATGCCATGGGCTACAACGCCGTCAGCACCGACCCGCTGTATAAACATATTCCGTTTACCATCACCCAGCGCAGCGATATCAGCTACGGCCTGTTCTATGACAACCTGAGCAGCTGCTGGCTGGATCTGGGCAATGAAATCGACAACTACCACACCGCCTATCGCCGCTGGCAGGCGGAGGCCGGCGATATCGATTATTACCTGTTTACCGGTAAACAGGTGCTGGATGTGACCAAAGCCTTCGTCCGCCTGACCGGTAAAACCCTGTTCGGGCCAAAATGGAGCCTCGGCTACAGCGGCTCCACCATGCACTACACCGACGCGCCGGATGCGCAAAATCAGCTGATGAACTTCATCCGCCTGTGCGAGCAGCACGCGATCCCTTGCGACTCGTTCCAGCTCTCTTCCGGCTATACCTCGATCAACGGCAAGCGCTACGTCTTTAACTGGAACTACGACAAGGTGCCGCAGCCAAAAGTGATGAGCCAGTCGTTCCATGATGCCGGGCTGAAGCTGGCCGCCAATATCAAACCCTGCCTGCTGCAGGATCATCCGCGCTATGGCGAAGTGGCGGAGCGCGGTCTTTTTATTCGCGATTCGCAAACCGACGCGCCGGAGCGCTCCAGCTTCTGGGATGATGAAGGTTCGCATCTCGACTTCACCAACCCGCACACCGTGACGTGGTGGCAGGAAGGCGTGACCACCCAGCTACTGGAGATGGGTATAGATTCGACCTGGAACGATAATAACGAGTATGAGGTGTGGGACGGCGAGGCGCGCTGCTACGGCTTTGGCCGCGAAATCGCCATTAAACATATTCGCCCGGTGATGCCGCTATTGATGATGCGCGCCTCGCTGGAAGCCCAGCAGCGCTTTGCGCCGCAAAAGCGCCCGTATCTGATCTCCCGCTCCGGCTGCGCCGGGATGCAGCGCTACGTCCAGACCTGGAGCGGCGACAACCGCACCAACTGGGATACGCTGCGCTATAACATCCGCATGGGGCTGGGCATGAGCCTTTCCGGGCTGTTTAACGTCGGCCACGACGTCGGCGGTTTCTCCGGCGATAAACCCGAGCCGGAGCTGTTCGTGCGCTGGGTACAAAACGGCGTGATGCATCCGCGCTTTACCATTCATTCGTGGAATGACGACCAGACGGTCAATGAAGCCTGGATGTACCCGGAAATCACCCCGGCGATCCGCTCAGCCATCGAGCTGCGCTACCGTCTGCTGCCCTATTTGTACACCCTGTTATGGCAGGCGCATGCCGATGACGAACCGATGCTGCGCCCGACCTTCCTCGATCACCAGCACGATACCCAGACCTTCGCCGAGTGCGATGACTTCCTGCTGGGTCGCGATCTGCTGGTGGCCAGCGTGGTCGAGCCCGGCGCCCGTCAACGCCAGCTGTGGCTGCCCGATAATCAGGACGGCTGGTACGATTTTTACAGCCACCAGTGGTTCGCCGGCGGCCAGTGGGTGACGCTGGACGCGCCGCTGGAAAAACTGCCGCTGCTGGTCCGCGCCGGCGCCGGTCTGCCGCTTAGTGAACGTATCAGCCACGTCGATGCGCAAAAAGACGATCGTCGCGAACTGCAGTTGTTCCCGCTGAAAGGTACCGGCTCAACCCGCGGTCTGCTGTTTGAAGACGACGGCGAAAGCTGGGGCTATAAAGAGGGGGATGCGCTATGGCTGGAGTGGGAAATGATCTGCAGCGCCAACAGCATAAACCTGAATATCAACGCTCGCGGCAGCTACCGTCCGGCGTGGAAAGCGCTGAAGCTGTCATTACCGGCGGGAGAAAAGCGCAAGCTGCTGGTGAATGGCGTTGAAGGGACCGAGTGGAGGCGCTAAGCGATATGCCGGGCGGCGGCTTACGCCTTGCCCGGCCTGGATTTTATGATGTTCCCGGATTGCGCTACGCTAATCCGGGCTACAAACGGGTGGCCTCAAAATCCCCGGTGGCGCTACCGCTTACCGGGGCTACAGCACTGTGCGGTTTGGTAGCCCGGGTAACGGACAGTTTCAGTAACCATGGGTACAAGATAGAGCTCTTAAGCTCACAATGGCACGGACCGTAGGCCGGATAAGGCGCAGCCGCCATCCGGCGCGAAAGTGGCTCTTTATCCGCAGTTATTGCCCGGCGGCGCTACGCTTGCGCGGGCCTACAGATCACATGCCAGGCGTAGCCGCTACCCGGGTAACGGACAGGGATTACTCGATACCTTTGCTGCGCAGGTAGTCTTCGTAGTTACCGCTGAAATCGATCACGCGTTCTGGGGTGATCTCCAGGACGCGGGTCGCCAGCGAGCTGACGAACTCGCGGTCGTGAGAAACGAAGATCAGGGTGCCCTGATACATCTCCAGCGCCATGTTCAGCGATTCGATCGATTCCATATCCAGGTGGTTGGTCGGTTCGTCCATGATCAGGATGTTTGGCTTCTGCATCATCAGCTTACCGAACAGCATGCGCCCTTTCTCACCACCAGAAAGGACTTTCGCCGGCTTTTTGATATCGTCCTGGCTAAACAACAGACGGCCGAGGATACTGCGTACCGCCTGCTCGTCGTCGCTTTCCTGCTTCCACTGGCTCATCCACTCGAAGACCGTCAGGTCGTTTTCGAACTCGTACTCATGATCCTGCGCGTAGTAACCAATTTGCGCGTTTTCAGACCATTTCACGGTGCCGTTGTCCGGCTGCAGTTCGCCTACCAGAGTTTTCAGCATGGTGGATTTACCCACGCCATTGGCGCCCAGAATGGCAATCTTCTCGCCCACTTCCAGCAACAGGTTGACCTTTTTGAACAGCGGACCTTCATCAAAGCCTTTGGTAAGGGCTTCCACTTCCAGCGCGTTACGGAACAGTTTCTTGTCCTGTTCGAAGCGGATAAACGGGTTCTGACGGCTGGAGGCTTTAACCTCTTCCAGCTTGATTTTGTCAATCTGGCGCGCGCGCGAGGTGGCCTGACGTGATTTAGAAGCGTTGGCGCTAAAGCGGCTAACGAAGGACTGCAGGTCCGCAATCTGCGCTTTTTTCTTGGCGTTGTCCGCCAGCAGACGCTCACGCGCCTGGGTGGCCGCGGTCATGTATTCGTCGTAGTTGCCCGGATAGACGCGCAGCTCGCCGTAGTCGAGGTCCGCCATGTGGGTGCAGACCATGTTCAGGAAGTGACGGTCGTGCGAGATGATGATCATGGTGCTGTCGCGATCGTTCAGCGTCTGCTCCAGCCAGCGGATGGTGTCGATGTCCAGGTTGTTCGTCGGTTCGTCGAGCAGCAGGATATCCGGATTGGAGAACAGCGCCTGCGCCAGCAGGACGCGCAGTTTCCAGCCCGGCGCGACTTCGCTCATCGGGCCGTAATGCTGTTCAACCGGAATGCCGACGCCGAGCAGCAGTTCGCCGGCGCGCGCTTCGGCGGAGTAACCGTCCATCTCGCCGTATTTGACTTCCAGGTCGGCCACTTTATAGCCGTCTTCCTCGCTCATTTCGGGCAGCGCGTAGATACGATCGCGCTCTTGCTTCACTTCCCACAGCTCGCCGTGGCCCATGATAACCGTATCCAGCACGGTGAATGCTTCGAAGGCGAACTGATCCTGGCGCAGCTTACCGATACGCTCGTTCGGGTCGAGAGAAACGTTGCCCAGCGTCGGCTCGAGATCGCCGCCGAGGATCTTCATAAAGGTCGATTTACCGCTGCCGTTGGCGCCGATCAGACCATAACGGTTGCCGCCGCCAAATTTAACGGAGATATTTTCGAACAGCGGCTTACTGCCAAACTGCATGGTAACGTTGCTGGATACTAGCACGGGGATATCCTGAAAAAAGAGAATGAGGGGTGTGACACAACAGACATTATGCCAGCAAATGACACACTTTTCACGGCCTGCGGTAAATTCCGCCGCGGCGCTTGTGCTAAGGTCTTTGTCAGATGAGCCGCAGACCAGGGCTCAAACGGTTATTCTGTACGTCATTATGAGGAACCCCATGACCACCAGCCTACCGCGACACCCGGCTTTTTTATCCCTGCAGGCCGGTATCAATTTTCGCGACCTCGGCGGCCAGCGCGCCGCCGACGGACGCACGGTACGCAGCGGCAAGCTGCTACGCTCCGGCGCGCTAAATCGGTTGACGGCGGACGATCTCAACCATCTGGCGACGCTGCCGCTCAGTCGGGTACTCGACTATCGCGACCCCGGCGAAGTGCAGCGCACCCCTGACAAGCTTAGCCCGCTCACTCACTATTTAAACGCGCCCGCTAATCCGCCGCTCGGCGATGTGAATGCGAAAGTCACCGAGCTGAATGCTGCCACCCTTAACGCGCTGAACGGGGAGCTGTTTATGCTGCAACTGTATCGCCAGTTGCCCTTTAATAACCCGGCCTATCGCCAGCTCGCCGCCTGGCTGACCACGCCTTTTGAAGGCGCTTTACTGCAACACTGCGCCGTCGGCAAAGATCGCACCGGCGTCGGCTGCGCGTTAACCCTGTTTGCCGTCGGATGCGACAGCGAGACGGTCATGGAGGAGTATCTGCTCACCCACGGCATGCTGACACAAGTGGAAGCCTGGATGCTGGAGATGCTGGGCAACGACCTGACGCCCCAGGGACGCCAGAGTCTGGCGGATATCCTGACGGTGAAAGAGTCCTATCTCGCCGCCGCGCAGTCAGCCATCCACCAGCGCTATGGCACGGTCGACGCCTGGCTGGCAGAAGAGTACCAGCTCACCGCCCCGGCACGCGCTTCGCTACAGGACCGGTTACTGGAAGGATAACCTCCCTGTCACCCGCGTGAGAGGCGGCGATTGCATCATCCGCCAGCCCCGTCAGCCGAGGCTACAGGGAAAAAAATGTGATTTCGTACACATCTGATTTACCTGTTTAGCGGAATGCACATATAATGCGCTCCCATCTACTGTCTCAATCATTAACAAAGGCCTGTGTGGCGTTGATTTCGCACACGACATTAAAGACTATGAAATTATCTACACTCTTAGCGGCAGCCTTCGCCCTCGTAGGCTTTTGCAATACAGCGTCTGCTGTCACCTATCCTTTGCCGACCGACGGCAGCCGTTTGGTTGGTCAGAATCAGGTCATCACCATTCCGGATGATAACAAGCAGCCGCTGGAATACTTTGCGGCGAAATATCAGATGGGGCTGTCCAACATGCTGGAAGCCAACCCGGGGGTGGACACCTATCTGCCAAAAGGCGGTAGCGTCCTGAACATCCCGCAGCAGCTGATCCTGCCGGACACCGTCCACGAAGGCATCGTCATCAACAGCGCCGAGATGCGTCTGTATTACTATCCGAAAGGCACCAACACCGTGATCGTTCTGCCGATCGGTATCGGCCAGTTAGGTAAAGATACGCCGATTAACTGGACCACCAAAGTCGAACGCAAGAAGGCCGGCCCGACCTGGACGCCGACCGCCAAGATGCACGCTGAATACGCCGCTGCCGGCAACCCGCTGCCAGCCGTCGTACCGGCCGGTCCGGATAACCCGATGGGTCTGTACGCGTTATATATTGGCCGTCTGTACGCCATCCACGGCACCAACGCTAACTTTGGTATTGGCCTGCGCGTGAGCCACGGCTGCGTGCGTCTGCGCAACGATGACATCAAATTCCTGTTTGAGAATGTGCCGGTCGGCACCCGCGTGCAGTTTATCGATGAGCCGGTAAAAGCGACCACCGAGCCGGACGGCAGCCGTTACATTGAGGTTCACAACCCGCTGTCGACCACCGAAGCGCAGTTCCAGGGCGGCGAAATCGTGCCGATCACCCTGACTCAGCCGGTACAGGCGATCACCAGCCAGTCTGATGTCGATCAGAACGTGGTTGAGCAGGCTATCCAGAACCGCTCCGGTATGCCGGTGCGTCTGAACTAAGTTCTGCATGACAAGAAAAACGGCGGGCCTGATGCCCGCCGTTTTTTTATCTGCATTTCCCCGGGCTGCGGCTGACGCCTTGCCTGGGTTACCAAACCTGACAACACCCTGGGCCTGCTAAGCGCTGCGCAAACAGGGGTCCCCGGTCTAGCCGTTATTCACCAGAATAATCCCGCCGTGATCGTAGCGATAGTGACAGTGGGCATACTCCAGCGGCGTACCGTCTTCGAGGTAGATCACCTGTTCAACCTCCAGCACCGGGTCGGTGAGGTCGCAGTGAAGATGTAATTTATCCAGTTCATCCGGCTTCATCGCACGCACCACGCGGTAAGATCCCATCAGCTTCAGCCCCAGCGTCTCCTGGATATAGCGAAACACCGAGCTTTCCAGATGGCTTTTATTGAGCCCCGGCACCAGCCCCACCGGCATGACCGTCAGATCCAGCGACACCGGTTCCCCGTTGAGCAACCGCAGGCGAACGAAGTCATACACCGGCGCATCGGCGTCAATCAGCAGCGAACTCTGCTCTTTGTCGCTGGGAAAACGCACCTCAAAGCGCACCACTTCGCTTTGTACCTCGCCAAGATGCTCCCAGGTTTTGGTGGCGCCAAAATAGTCGCTGCCGGGCAACTCCCACTGCGACAGCTGGAGAAAATTTTTCCGCACAAAGGTACCCAGTCCTTTGCGGGTATAGATAAGCCCTTCGACGATTAACTGACGCATCGCCTGCTGGATCGTCATCCGGCTGGTGTTGAACTCCGCCGCCAGCGCAAACTGGTCGGGTAGCGGCGCGCTGGCAGGATACTGCTGGCTGATGATGCGTTTTTTTATTTCCCGCGCGATTTGCAGATACTTCGCCGTCATTCCCGGTCCTTTTACATTCTGTGTGTGGCTGGCGGACAGCATACTTGACCTGACCGCCAGGACACTGTTACATCGCTTCGCCGTTGCTGTGGATCACCTGCTTTAGCCACGCATAGCTCTTCTTCGGCACCCGCCGCAGATCCTTGAGGTCATGGTTCTCACGATTGACGTACACCACGCCGTAGCGCTTACGCATATCGCCCTGAGAGCTGAGGATATCGATTAATCCCCAGCCGAGATAGCCAATCACCTGCGCGCCGTCCTCAAATATCGCCGCTTTCATGGCGTTAATATGGTCGCGATGGTAGGCGATGCGGTAATCATCGGCAATGGGATGTTCGCCATCCCAGGATTCGATCACCCCGATGCCATTTTCAATCGGGAACACCGGTAGCCGCCAGTCATTGTAATAGCGGGTGATGATCATGCGAAATCCCAGCGGATCGATCTGCCAGTTCCATTCCGTCGCTTTCAGGTACGGGTTATCCTGATTACCGAATAGCATGTAATTGTTGACCGCCGTTCCCGGCGGGATCGCGTCGCTATTGAGCGCACGGCTGGCGTAATAGCTGAACGCCAGATAATCGACCTTCACCGTCGCCATCAGCGCGATATCTTCAGGGCGATAAATATCGTCAAAGCCTTGGCGAGCGACAAAATGCATCACCTCCGGGCTATAACCCTCGCCGGCGTAGGCGCGCAGCAGGTTCTGGTTTAAAAACTCGTCCAGTTGCTGGGCGCAGAGAATATCGCGTGGTTTGCAGGTAGCCGGATAGACCAGCGCATGGGCCAGCATTCCGCCCATCAGGCACTGCGGCTTCGTCTGATGCAGATAGTGGGTCAGATGGACATGCGCCATCATCACGTGGTGCTGGATCTGGTAGAGTTCGCGCAGCGTTTTATCGCCACGCAAATAGCCGGTGATCAGGAAGGCTTCCGGCGAATGGTAGAGGTTCTGTTCATTGAAGGTCAGCCAGTACTTCACCTTATCGCCGTAACAGTCGATCATCTTCTGGCCATAGCGGATAAAGGCGTCCATGACCCGGCGGTCGGTAAAACCGTTGTAACGCTCCGCCAGCGACAGCGGCATATCAAAGTGATACAGGCAGATCATCGGTTCAATACCGCGGGCAATGAGTTCATCGATAAACTGATGGTAGAACGCGATCCCCTCTTCATTGAATTCGCCGTCCCCTTCCGGGCACACCCGGCTCCAGGCGATCTGGAAGCGGTAGCAGTTCATGCCCAGATCCTGCATCAGATCGAAATCTTCGCGAAAGCGATGATAGGAGTCGGTCGCGACCTTCCAGTCCGAGGCGAATTCCGCCGGTTGACGAATATCGTACACCGACATCCCCTTGCCCCCCTCGTTCCACGCCCCCTCCGTCTGCATGCTGGAGACGGAATTACCCCATAAAAAATCTGCCGGTAGTGTGTTCTTCATGCTGCGCCTCGGTATATGACTAGTCATTTAACTGTAATGACTAGTCATATACAAAAGATCCGCCACCGAAGCAAAAGTCGGATCGTTTTCTGTGAGCCAGGCAAACAAAAAAGATCGCCGCAAGCGGCGATCTTTATAGGCACGGAAAAAACGGCGTTACTGCGCGTCAAGCTGATGACGACGATACTCCCCCTGTCGCTCCAGCATCCAGCCCGGATATTCGCGCGGCAGGGCGCTGACCGTGTCAAGCTGGCGCAACTCATCATCGCTCAGGCGGATAGCGGTCGCAGCGATGTTATCCTGCAACTGCTCGGCCCGTTTGGCGCCAATAATGACGCTGGTCACCGCCGGCTGATGCAGCAGCCACGCCAGGGCAATCTGCGCCACCGATACCCCTTTTGCTTCAGCTATCACCCGCATGACGTCGATGCAATCAAATGCGCGCGCTTTATCCACGGGCGGAAAGTCGAACGCCAGGCGACGACCACCCGCTTCCGCCTCGCCGTCGCGGCGGTATTTCCCGCTCAGCAGGCCGCCCGCCAGCGGGCTCCAGACCATCAGGCCGAGTCCTTCGCTTTGCAGCATCGGCACCAGCTCACGTTCCAGGTCACGCCCGGCAATCGTGTAGTAGGCCTGCAGAGAAGCAAAGCGCGAGAGTCCAAGGCGTTCCGCGATGCCCAGCGCTTTGGCGATTTGCCAGGCCGCCCAGTTTGAAACACCGATGTAGCGCACATGCCCCTGCTGTACCAGCGTATCCAGGGCCGACAATGTCTCTTCGATCGGCGTCGCCGGATCGAAGCCGTGCAATTGATAGAGATCGATATGATCGAGCTGCAGGCGGCGCAGGCTCTCTTTCACGCTGCCCATGATGTGGTACCGTGAGCTGCCGCGCGAGTTCACGCCGGCGGTGCCGGTTTCGCCAAACACTTTGGTCGCCACCACCACGTTTTCACGCGGGATTTTCAGGTTTTTCAGCGCCTGACCGGTAATCTCTTCAGAGCGCCCTTCCGAGTAGACGTTGGCGGTATCGATAAAGTTGATCCCGGCGTCCAGCGCGCTGCCGACCAGCTGTTCGGCTTCAGCCTGGCGCAGCTGGCCGATTTTGCCCCACATCCCTTCTTCGCCGCCGAAGGTCATGGTGCCCAGGCACAGCTCAGAGACAAACAGACCGGTATTGCCCAGTTTTTGATATCGCATAGCACTCTCCTCAACAGGATGGTTAACGTCAGCGGTATAGTTATACCGCTGTGTCGAGGCGTGCGAATGGGGTGTTTCTGTCAGTTTCTTGCCCAATTCTGCAGAAATCAGGCGCAGAGTTTAAAGAGCCAATAGCCGCTGATGGCCGCCCATAGCAGCATAGGAATGGAGTAAAGATGGAAGCGCCACCAGATCCGCCGATCGCTGGCCATGCGCAGGGCGATGATATTGGCCAGCGATCCTGGCAGCAGACCAAAGCCGCCCACGTTAACCGCCCAGGCAAGCAGTATCGACGGCGGGACATAGTTGAGCAGCAGAATGGTCGAGGGCACATTACTGATCACCTGAGACAGGCCGATGGCGGTCAGCCACAGTCCGCCGCCGGAAAGCGTCCCGACGCCGCTCAGCACATGATGCAGCGCCGGAAGCTGGGTCAGCAGGTGGACGTCGATAAACATCACCATAAACACCAGCAGCAGCGACCAGTCCACATGGACGGTCACCGCCCGGGCCAGAATCAGGAAGCCCAGCAGCACCAGCGCCAGCCCCCACAGCGCCTGATTCATCTCCAGCGCGGTCAGGAACACCAGATACAATCCCAGACAGCTCCAGACCAGCTTAGGCTGCCACGATGGCGCCTTATCGCTACTCTGGTAGCTAAGCCGGTTTGCCGGGAAACAGAACCAGCACAGCACCAGCAGGGTCAACATCATTGCCGCCGCCAGGGGTAACATCTCGCCGATAAACCCGACGAAAGAGAGGCCGGACCGTCCCCACAGCAAAATGTTCTGCGGGTTGCCGATCGGCGTCAGCAGCGACCCGGCGTTAACCGCCAGCGCTTCGAAGATAATCAGACGGTTAACCGGGATCGCACACCACTTTTTCAGCGTCAGCGTCAGCGGCACCACAATAAACAGGGCCACATCGTTGGTCAGGAAGGTGGACAAAAGCGCTGCCGCCAGCACCATAAAGATGGCCAGCTGGCGCTCAGTCACGAAGCGGCGGGCCATTTTCCGCCCCAGCACGTCAAAGTAGCCGCTCAGTTCAATGCCCTTGGTCAACAGCATCAGGCCGCTGAGCGTGATGATGGTATGCCAGTCAATGGCCGCCGGCCAGCTTGCCGGGACAAACGGCACGATGGCGCTGAGCACGCAGGCGATAATCAGCAGCAGGTGTAAAAAACGGTCGCGCAGCAGCGACTGAACAAAGGGAAGAGTCATGCTTCCTGGGATCCCTGTTTCTGGGTAAATTTCAGGAACATCGCCAGCGTCTCTTCACTCACGTGATGCTCCATTCCCTCCGCATCGCGGCGGGCGATTTCCGGACTGACGCCAATGGCCAGCAGAAAGTTTTCCACAATCTTGTGGCGTTCGCGACTTTCCTGGGCCAGCTTTTCCCCTTCCGGGGTTAAGAAGATCCCGCGCCAGGGGATCTGTTCGATCAGACCCACGCTGGCCAGGCGTTTGAGCATTTTGGCGACCGTGGGCTGCGAAACGCCAAGACGCGCCGCCATATCCACCTGGCGCGCCTCCCCCACTTCGTTGATCAGATCGGAGATCAGCTCCACATAGTCATCGATCAGTTCGCGGCGATGCGCTTCCCGCACCTGACGGAACCCCTCAACGTGCTCTTCAACATTTACTAACTGCGTCACTTTTTTTGTTATTGGCTTACCTGCGCGACGGTTCATTGTGCTTCCTCATTCGTGTGACGCGTCAAGCATCATATAAAAAGATCCACATTGTAATGGATTGCGCCAAGAGCACAAAAAATTAACGTTTTAGCCATAGCTATAAAATATAGCCTGTGCTATATCTGTATGTAATGCAAACAGCCATCATGGATTGACGGCGTGAACAGGCAGGAGGAGAGCAGATGAACGAATTCAAGAGGTGCTTAAACGTGTTTAGCCATTCACCCTTTAAAGTACGATTAATGCTGATCGGTATGCTGTGCGAGATGATCAACGGTAAACCACAGCAGGGCAAACCCCATTCCTAAGGCGGCGTCGCGGTACGCCGCTTCATTTTTCTGTCATCTTCTGCCGGCAAAATGACCGGTTTCCCCCGTTTCCCTGACCTTTTTTCAAGTTTTGTAAGCGCCCTCGCAAAACAATCTGTTATGTCTGGTTGACCTTACCATTTACAAGCCCTATCTTTGCACAGCCCTGCCACATTCGCGGCTCGCAGAGACCCTCTTCACGCACTGTCCAGCAGGTTTTACCCCTTGTCGCCAGGGGATGCGCATGGCCTCTTTTTGATTGTTTACTATGAATGTCACCACCCTGAAAGATACGCTGGTCGCCCGCCGACTGGCACTGAACCCATGGACAGGATTCTACTTTTTACAATCGCTGTTGATTAACCTGGCGCTGGGCTATGAATTTAGCCTGCTCTATACCGTGGCATTTACCTGCGTGTTACATCTTCTGTGGCGCGCTTTTCCGCGCGTCCAGAAAGGGGTAGTCGGAGCCTATTCGCTGCTGGCGGCCCTGTATTACCCCTTTGGCCAGGCTTACGGCGCCCCCAATTTCAACACCTTGCTGGCGCTGCACGCGACCAACGTGGAAGAATCTACGGAAATTCTGACCATCTTCCCGTGGTACAACTATCTGCTGGCGGTCTTCATTTTCGCACTGGGGATCATTGCGGTCCGCCGCAGGATCGTTGAGCCCTCCCGCTGGGGAAAAATGGAGACCCTGGGCCTGCTGTTCAGCGTCGGGATCTTCTTTCTGCAGCCGGTGCAAAACCTCGCCTGGGGCGGCGTGTTCAAGGTGATTGACACCGGTTATCCGGCCTTTCGTTTTGTGAAAGACGTGGTGGTGAATAATAACGAGGTGCTGGACGAGCAGGCGCGAATGGCGCAGCTGGCCGGCATGAAAGACAGCTGGCACGTGCTGGCGGTGAAGCCAAAGTACCATCTCTATGTGGTAGTGATTGGCGAGAGCGCCCGTCGCGACGCCCTCGGCGCCTTCGGCGGCCACTGGGATAACACGCCGTTTGCCAGCTCAGTAAACGGTTATCTGTTTAACAACTATGTCGCCGCCAGCGGCTCGACGCAGAAATCGCTCGGCCTGACGCTTAACCGGGTGGTCGACGGCAAACCGCAGTTTCAGGATAACTTTGTCACCCTCGCCAACCGCGCGGGTTTCCAGACCTGGTGGTTCTCCAACCAGGGGCAGATTGGCGAGTACGACACCGCTATCGCCAGCATCGCCAAACGTGCGGATGAAGTCCAGTTCCTGAAAAACGGCGATTTCGAGGCCAATAAAAATACTCAGGACGAGCAGTTATTAAAGCTGACCGAGCAGGTACTCTCTACGCAGCGCACCCAGCCGCAGCTGATTGTCCTGCATCTGATGGGCTCTCACCCGCAGGCCTGCGATCGGACCAAAGGCAAGTACACGGTTTTCGTCCAGTCGAAAGAGACCTCCTGTTATCTCTACAGCATGACGCAGACCGATTCGCTGCTGGCTAAGCTATACAGTCAGTTGCAAAACTCCGGCGATACCTTTTCACTGACCTACTTTTCCGATCATGGTCTGGCGTTCAAGGAGCGGGGAAAAGAGGTGCAGTATCTGGCGCATGACGATAAGTTCCAGCAGAACTTCCAGGTGCCGTTTATGGTGCTGTCCAGCGATGACAAAGCGCATAAAGTGATTAAAGCGCAGCGCTCAGCGAATGATTTCCTCAGTTTCTTCTCCCAGTGGACCGGGATCAAGGCGGCGGAAATCGTCCCGCGCTATCGTTTTATCTCTGAGCAAAAGGCCGGTCCGGTGTACATCACCAACTTCCAGCTGCAGAAGGTGGACTACGCTCACCTCGGTACCGATGAGTTCACCGTCAATTAATCGTGCAGGCCCGGCCAGTCGCTCAGGCTGGCCGGCAACAGGCAAAAAAAATCCGCCCCGAAAGGCGGATTTTTTATATCACCGGAGTGATTAGAAGCGGTAACCCACGCCAGCAATCCAGGTACCGACGTCAACGTTACGAATACGAGACTGCTCGTAGGAGAAGTCCAGAGCAACGTTTTCGATCGGGTTGAACTGCAGACCAGCACCGTAGGAGAAACCGTAGTCGCTCATATCGGATTTCTGGTTCGGGAAGTTGTTGTTCTGGAATTTACCGTAACCAACACCCACTACACCGTAGATGCTTGCCCAGTCGTTCAGACGGTAAGCCGGACCTGCGGTGATGCCGTAGTACTGACCTTTGTTGTAAGTACCGTTGCTGGTGTTATCCTTTTCGGTGTAGGTGAAGGAACCGATAACGCCCAGCGGGTTGTTATCTTGCTCGTAACGGTATTTCAGGTTGAAACCGCCAGCTTTGTTCGCTTTACCCTGCATGTCGCTCTGCGCGTAACCGCCGGTTACGGTAGAAGTTGCAGCAAATGCAGTGGTACCTACGGATGCAGCCAGAACAACGGCCAGTGCTGAAAGACGTGCAATTTTATTCATAACCACCTCAAATGTGTTTCTAATAAGTCCTAAGCCTTAAATATATCAAAAACTTTTGGGAAACTCTTTGGAGTTTACATTGTCTAACATACTTTTTCATGTAACCAAAAGTTTCCATATTTCTATAACAATATGGAAAACAACAATTTTTGGCGTTAACGTACATCTTAACGCTCATTAAGAAATTCGCAAGCATCCAGATTAATCTTAATCACCTGGCGAATTTCTCAGCAACGTGCGCCATTCTACTGTTTTTGCCTCTGTTTTTTTCAACATTAGCTCAACCGTCAGCAGGTTATTCCAGTACACTGGCACTTTTACGACTTTTGACAAAACCTGACAGGAGAAAGGATGCCCGGTCCATCCCGAAAAGCGGCGGCATGGTTGCCGATTCTGGTGATTTTAATCGCCATGACCTCGATTCAGAGCGGCGCATCGCTCGCCAAATCGCTGTTCCCGTTGGTCGGCGCCCCGGGGGTCACCGCCCTGCGCCTGGCGCTCGGGACGCTGATTCTGGTGATCGTGTTCAAGCCATGGCGGTTACGTTTCTCCCCGGCGCAGCGCGTGCCGCTGCTACTGTACGGCCTGGCGCTCGGCGCGATGAACTATCTCTTTTATTTATCCCTGCAGCGTATTCCGCTCGGCGTGGCGGTAGCCCTGGAGTTTACCGGCCCGCTGGCGGTGGCGCTGTTTGGTTCGCGCCGACCGCTGGATTTTGTCTGGGTGGCGCTGGCGATCCTCGGACTGTGGTATCTCCTGCCGCTGGGGCAGAACGTGGCGCAGGTCGATTTAACCGGCGCGCTCTTTGCCCTGGGCGCCGGCGCCTGCTGGGCGGTCTATATTCTGACCGGGCAGCGCGCCGGTGAAGAGCATGGGCCAGCCACGGTGGCGATGGGGTCGCTCATCGCCTCGCTGGTGTTTGTTCCGTTAGGCATGGCGCAGGCTACGGATACGCTGTGGCAATGGTCGCTGCTGCCGATGGGGCTGGGGATTGCTATTCTCTCAACCGCGCTGCCCTACTCTCTCGAAATGATGGCCTTGACGCGCCTGCCGACGCGCACCTTCGGCACGCTGATGAGCCTTGAACCAGCATTAGCCGCCCTTTCCGGTATGGTCTTCCTCGGCGAAACGTTGAAGCTCTCCCAGACCCTGGCGCTGGGCGCGATCATTATCGCCTCGATGGGCGCCACGCTGACCATGCAGCGACAAAGTAAAATCGAGCAAGTCGATATCAATTAACATTCTGTTACGCCGCCGGCCCGTGAGAAATCCGGGCCGTTCAGCTAAATATAACCCTATGATATTTAGCGATTTTCAAAATAACCAACCACTTTGCGCTATCGAAGTGATATGGCCTGCCGATGCCTCACTCTTTGAAACCCTTGCTATACTTAGTCCCGAAGTTACCTGGGACAACGCTCCACATCATTCAGATTTGAAGTGTGACGAGCATCAATATCAAGAGGATATGAAACGATGAGTACCGCAAAACTGGTTAAATCAAAAGCATCTAATCTGGTCTATACCCGCAACGATGTCGCTGACAGCGAAAAGAAAGCGACCATTGAGCTGTTGAATCGCCAGGTGATCCAGTTCATTGACCTGTCACTTATCACCAAGCAGGCACACTGGAATATGCGCGGTGCGAACTTTATCGCCGTGCACGAAATGCTGGATGGCTTCCGTACCGCGCTAACCGAGCACCTGGACACCATGGCGGAGCGCGCCGTGCAGCTGGGCGGCGTCGCACTGGGCACCACTCAGGTCATTAACAGCAAAACGCCGCTGCAGAGCTACCCGCTCGATATCCATCACGTTCAGGATCACCTGAAAGCGCTGGCTGACCGCTATGCCGTCGTCGCTAACGATGTGCGCAAGGCGATCGATGAAGCCAAAGACGAGGATACTGCGGATATTTTCACCGCGGCCTCCCGCGATCTGGATAAATTCCTGTGGTTCATTGAAGCGAATATCGAGTAAGGCTTTGCCGCCGGCCGCAGCGCGGTCGGCGGCGCCTTTACTTTTCTCGCCCACCTTTCTGTTTTCCGTTCTATCCGTTTCCCCTTCTATGCTTTTCGTCCCCCTGCTGGCCATGCACTGTTTTAGGGCGCCAAATTGATGAAAATGCGCGCAAAAGTAAAACAATTGTAATAATCACCTCACACAATCGTTACGTTGAGATTGTTTTCCCATCAGGGTTTGCGCTAAAAATGTGCTCGTTATTCAGCAACTCTATAACGCACCAAAGTGACGCCCCATCCTGGTGCAGTGAGTGCCTGTCATGATCGAAATTGTGCAACCGCTCGCGCTTCGTTTGTTGAAAAACAACAGCTTGTAAAAGTGGCACGATTTTTTCATTAGGCTAGTCGTTCTCGCAGGGGATCGTCCCGTGGATATAAAAGGAAATGCTATGAAGTCTGTATTTAAAGTTTCACTGGCTGCACTGACCCTGGCTTTTGCGGTTTCTTCCCATGCCGCCAATAAGACCCTGGTTGTCGCCACCGATACGGCGTTCGTCCCGTTCGAATTTAAGCAAGGCGATAAATATGTCGGGTTTGACGTTGACCTGTGGGCGGCTATCGCCAAAGAGCTGAAGCTCGACTACACCCTGAAGCCAATGGACTTCAGCGGCATTATCCCGGCGCTGCAAACTAAAAATATCGATCTGGCGCTGGCCGGGATCACCATCACCGACGAACGTAAAAAAGCGATCGACTTCTCCGACGGCTACTACAAAAGCGGCCTGCTGGTGATGGTCAACGCCAATAATAACGACATCAAAGATGTGAAAGATCTGAACGGTAAAGTGGTCGCGGTGAAGAGCGGTACCGGCTCCGTTGATTACGCGAAAGCCAATATCAAAACCAAAGATCTGCGTCAGTTCCCGAACATCGATAACGCCTATATGGAACTGGGTACCGGCCGCGCTGATGCCGTGCTGCACGATACGCCAAATATTCTGTACTTCATCAAAACCGCAGGCAACGGCAAGTTCAAAGCGGTAGGCGAATCACTGGAAGCGCAAAACTACGGTATCGCTTTCCCGAAAGGCAGCGACGAGCTGCGTGAGAAAGTGAACGGTGCGCTGAAAACGCTGCGCGAGAATGGTACCTACAACGAAATTTATAAAAAATGGTTCGGCACTGAACCAAAATAATAAGAACACACTTCGCCAGACGCAGCTCCGGCGACATCACAACGGTCTTCCGGCACAGACTCGGCGGGAGACCGTATTTTGGCGGAGGATTTCCTCTGCTCTCGACACGGTAACAGGAACGTATTATGCAGTTTGACTGGAGTGCCATCTGGCCTGCCATTCCGATTTTGCTGGAAGGCGCCAAAATGACGCTGTGGATTTCCGTCCTCGGCCTGGCCGGCGGCCTGATAATCGGTCTGGTGGCCGGTTTCGCCCGCTGCTTCGGCGGCTGGATCGCCAACCACATCGCACTGGTGTTTATTGAAATCATTCGCGGCACCCCGATTGTGGTGCAGGTCATGTTCATCTACTTTGCGCTGCCGATGGCCTTTAGCGACCTGCGCATCGACCCCTTCTCCGCAGCGGTAGTGACCATCATGATTAACTCGGGCGCCTATATCGCGGAAATTACCCGCGGCGCGGTGCTGTCCATTCATAAAGGCTTCCGCGAAGCGGGCCTGGCGCTGGGCCTGTCGCGTCGCGAAACCATTCGCCACGTGATCCTGCCGCTGGCGCTACGCCGCATGCTGCCGCCGCTGGGCAACCAGTGGATTATCAGCATCAAGGATACCTCGCTGTTCATCGTCATCGGCGTCGCCGAACTGACCCGTCAGGGACAGGAGATCATCGCGGGCAACTTCCGCGCCCTGGAAATCTGGAGCGCCGTTGCTGTTATCTACCTGATTATCACCCTGGTCCTGAGCTTTATTCTGCGTCGTCTTGAAAGAAGGATGAAAATCCTGTGATTGAATTTAAAAACGTCTCCAAGCACTTTGGCCCGACCCAGGTGCTGCACGATATCTCCCTGAAAATTAATCAGGGTGAAGTGGTGGTCATTATCGGCCCGTCCGGCTCCGGTAAATCGACGATGCTGCGCTGCATCAATAAACTGGAAGAGATCACCAGCGGCGATCTGATTGTCGATGGCTTAAAGGTCAACGATCCGAAGGTGGACGAACGTCTGATTCGTCAGGAAGCCGGGATGGTATTTCAGCAGTTTTATCTGTTCCCGCACCTGACGGCGCTGGAGAACGTCATGTTTGGCCCGCTGCGGGTACGTGGCGCCAGCAAGCAGGCGGCAGAGAAGCAGGCGAAAGATCTGCTGGCGAAAGTCGGCCTGGCCGAGCGCGCGCATCACTATCCGTCTGAACTCTCCGGCGGCCAGCAGCAGCGTGTGGCCATTGCCCGCGCGCTGGCGGTGAAGCCAAAGATGATGCTGTTTGATGAACCGACCTCCGCGCTCGACCCGGAACTGCGCCATGAAGTGCTCAAGGTGATGCAGGATCTGGCTGAAGAGGGGATGACGATGGTGATCGTAACCCACGAAATCGGCTTTGCCGAAAAAGTGGCTTCGCGATTGATCTTTATCGACAAAGGACGCATTGCTGAAGACGGCAACCCGCAGGAGCTGGTGAAGAATCCGCCAAGCCCGCGCCTGCGCGAATTCCTGCAGCACGTCGCCTGACCCGCAACGGCTCTCTTCCTCCGCGGAGAGAGCCGCTTTTCCAGATTCCTCTTCCCTCCCCTTCCGCCAGCGGCTTCTATACTTACCCGTTTACGTTGCAACGGAGGTGCCTATGCCGTGGATCCTGCTTTTGCTCGCTGCACTGTTTACTGCCCCGCTTTCCGCCGCCGCCCTGCCCGGCGTGCCGACAGCTAACGCCGATAAAACCAGCGCCAGCGAACCCGATGCGGAACAGAAAAGAGCGGCCTACGCCGCGCTGGCTGACGTGCTGGCTAACGACAGCGCCCGTCAGGAGCTCATTGACCAGCTGCGTAAAGCAGCCGCCACGCCGCCGCCAGACAGCACCCCGACGCTGACGCCGCCGGCGGTGAAAGAAGAGACCACGGTGCTGGAGAACGTCACGCAGATCAGCCGGGAATACGGCGAGCAGCTCTCGTCTCGCTTCTCTCAACTGTGGCGCAATATCACCGGCTCACCGCATAAACCTTTTAATTCGCAAACCTTCACCAGCGCGGCCTGGCATTTTTTACTGCTGGCCGGCCTGGTCTTTGCCTTCTGGTGGCTGGTGCGTCTTGCGGCGCTGCCGCTGTATCGCAAAATGGGTGAATGGGGGCGGCATAAAAACCGCGATCGCGGAAACTGGCTCCAGCTGCCCCTGACCATCGCCGGGGCGTTTGTTATCGACCTGCTGCTGCTGGCGCTGACCCTGTTTGTCGGCCAGTTGTTAAGCGATCGCCTGAATGGTAATAACCCCACCATCGCCTTCCAGCAGAGTCTTTTCCTCAACGCCTTCGCGTTGATCGAGTTTTTTAAAGCCATTCTGCGACTCATTTTCTGCCCGCGCATCCCGGCGCTCCGGCCTTTTAACCTCAGCGACGAAGCCGCGTCATACTGGAGCCTGCGCCTGAGCGCGCTCAGCAGCCTGATTGGCTATGGCCTGATCGTCGCGGTGCCGATTATCTCCAATCAGGTGAATGTTCAGGTTGGCGCGCTGGCTAACGTCGTCATCATGCTGTGCATTACGCTGTGGGCGCTGTACCTGATTTTTCATAACAAGACCTTGATTACGCAGGGGCTAATCCATCTGGCCGACCGTTCGCTCTCCTTCTTTAGCCTGTTTATCCGCGCCTTCGCGCTGGTCTGGCACTGGCTGGCCTGCGCCTACTTTGTGGTGCTCTTTTTCTTCTCCCTGTTCGACCCGGGCAATAGCCTGAAATTCATGATGGGCGCCACCCTGCGCAGCCTGGCCATTATCGGCGGCGCGGCGCTGGTGTCCGGCATCCTGTCGCGCTGGATAGCCAAAACCATCACCCTGTCACCCGCCACCCAGCGCAATTATCCTGAGCTGCAAAAGCGGCTGAATGGCTGGATCTCCGCCTCGCTGAAGGCCGCGCGCATTCTCACCGTCTGCGTCGCCGTCATGCTGCTGCTGAGCGCCTGGGGCCTGTTTGACTTCCGCGAATGGCTGCATAACGATGCCGGGCAAAAAACGGTGGATGTGCTGATCCGCATCGCCCTCATCCTCTTCTTCTCTGCCATCGGCTGGACGGTGCTGGCCAGCCTGATCGAAAACCGGCTGGCCTCGGATATCCATGGTCGCCCGCTGCCCAGCGCGCGGGCCCGGACGCTGCTGACCCTGTTTCGCAACGCGCTGGCGGTGGTGATCAGCACCATCACGGTGATGATCCTGCTTTCGGAGATTGGGGTTAACATTGCGCCGCTGCTGGCGGGCGCCGGGGCGTTAGGGCTGGCGATTTCGTTTGGCGCGCAAACGCTGGTTAAAGATATTATCACCGGCATATTTATCCAGTTTGAGAACGGGATGAATACCGGCGACCTGGTCACCATCGGCCCTTTGACCGGCACCGTGGAACGAATGTCGATTCGCTCCGTGGGGGTACGGCAGGATACCGGCGCCTATCACATTATTCCCTGGTCCTCGATCACCACTTTTGCCAACTTCGTGCGCGGCATTGGCTCGGTAGTCGCCAACTATGATGTCGACCGTCATGAGGATCTGGATAAAGCCAGCCAGGCGCTGAAGGCGGCGGTGGACGATCTGCTGGCCCAGGAGGAGATCCGCGGCCTGATCATTGGCGAACCGTCGTTCGCCGGGCTGGTGGGGCTGAGCAATACCGCCTTTACGCTACGCGTCAGCTTCACCACCCTGCCGCTGAAGCAGTGGACGGTGCGCTTTGCCCTCGACACTCAGGTGAAAAAGCACTTCGATCGCGCCGGGGTTCGCGCCCCGGTACAGACCTGGCAACAGCTGCCGATGCCGGGCTCAGACAGCCCGGCCGCCGAGTAGTTAGAACGGACGGCGGCGTTTGGCGTCGTCCATAAAGCTCCAGGCGATAAAGCGGCTCTGCTTTTGACCCTGGGCCATCTCTTTTTTCACCACTTTCACGGCCCCAACCTCGGTCAGCAGGCGGTAGAGCGGCGGCAGATTATCGCCGCGCGACACCAGCGAGGTAAACCATTTCACCTGGCGGGCGAAGGCCTGACTTTCGCGGATCATCTGCGAGATAAAGGCCACTTCGCCTCCTTCGCACCACAGCTCCTGCTGCTGACCGCCAAAGTTAAGCGCGCTGTCGGCGCCGAGTCCGAGATTGCGGCGCTTGCGCTCACCGCCCGCCCGGGCGCTCTCTGCGGAGTCATGGAACGGCGGATTACACAGCGTGGCGTCATAGGTCTCGTTTTTGTGGATCACGCCGTGGAAGATGGCCTGGCTCTCTTTTTGCCGACGCAGACGGATCTGCCGGGTCAATCCGGGGTTGCCATTGACAATCGCCTGCGCGCTGGCGAAGGCCTCCGGGCTGATTTCGCTGCCGGTGAAACGCCAGCCGTACTCGTGAACGCCGATCAGGGGATAGATGAGGTTGGCACCCGTACCAATATCAAGGATCGTGGCTTGCTTCGGCACCTCGCCACTATCCTGCGCCAGCAGATCCGCCAGATGATGAATATAATCGGCACGCCCGGGCACCGGCGGACAGAGAAAACCGTCAGGAATGTCCCAGTGTTTGACCGCGTAGAAATGCGCCAGCAGCGCTTTATTCAACGCCTTTACTGCCTGCGGATTGGCAAAATCAATGGTCTGCTCACCCAGCGGATTGAGCGTAATGTATCCCTGCAGGTCAGGATGCGCCTGGCAGAGCGCAGGCAGGTCGTAGCGTTGATGGTGGCGGTTACGCGGGTGTAACCCCGGTTTCTGGGCTTTCATGACAATCTCCTTTGAACAGCCGCGTAAGATACCCGTTGACGGCGGCGCGGTAAATAAGGGAGTCTGGATATCTCCTTTATCCGTGACAGGTGCAGCATGTACTTTTATCAACCTTCGCAGGGCCACGGCCTGCCGCATGACCCGCTGAACGCGATAATCGGGCCTCGCCCGATAGGCTGGATCGCCTCGCAGGACGCCGAGGGCCAGCGAAATCTGGCGCCATACAGCTTTTTTAACTGCTTTAACTATCGCCCGCCGATCATTGGTTTCGCCAGCAGCGGCTGGAAAGACAGCGTGCGAAATATTGTCGAGACGAAGGAGTTCGTCTGGAACCTGGCGACGCGACCGCTGGCCGTGGCGATGAATGAAACGTCTGCCTCGATCCCGCACCATGAGGACGAGTTCGTGCGCGCCGGCCTCACCGCCGCCGCCAGCCGCCTGGTCAGCGCCCCCCGGGTCGCGGAGAGCCCGGTGAACTTTGAGTGCCGTCTGTCGCAATGTATTCAACTCACCACCGCCGACGGTAACCCTGTTGATACGTGGTTGGTGCTCGGCGAAGTGGTCGCCGTGCATATTGATGAATCACTGCTGGACAACGGCATCTATCAAACCGCCCGCGCCCAGCCGATCCTGCGCGCCGGAGGTCCGAGCGCCTATTACAGTATTGATGATAGTCTGCGTTTTGACATGATCCGCCCTGACGCCCGCTAAATAATCTACCGGCCAGAGTACCGCTGCCCTGCGCCGGTAGCCTACTAAACGCCTTGTTTTGCATTAAAAATTCCCTATCGCACGGTCGGGAAAGACCTACACTTAAGCTATGTCCCATGCTGTTTATGAGGATATGCTGATGAAAATCACCTCGCTGCTATTCGCCGCTGCGCTCACCGCTCATGCCACCGCGGCCTCTCCCCTGCCACCGACACCCGTACTGCCCTATGCCGGGCCGCTCCGCCCTGTCGGCACCGTCTCCGCCTCCGGTGCCAGCACCCTTGATGATCTGGTGGCCGCCCTCGCGGATAAGGCCCACCGCCAGGGGGCGATAGCCTGGCGGGTCAATGCCGCCAGTAGCGGTAACCGACTGCACGGTTCAGCTATAATTTATCAATAACCTTTCACAGGAGGCAGACGATGGCATCAGGTTGGGCAGGCGATGGGGCCGTTCAGGATCAGATCGACAGCACCATTGACGATGCGGTGGCTCGCGCGCGCCGTGAGCTTCCGCGCGGCGAAAGCAACAAATTTTGTGATGAATGTGGAGAGCCGATTCCGGAGGCCCGTCGACAGGCCATCCCAGGGGTCAGATATTGCGTGAAGTGCCAGCAGGAGAAAGATTTACATAACAATACATTTTCAGGATATAATCGTCGCGGATCCAAGGATAGCCAGCTACGCTGACTTTCCTTTACCGTTCATGACAGCCTTTCGCATTATCTTTTCGCGCACATTTTTTGGCGGAAAAAGTCGCAATATGTGCCCTTAAACGCGTCGGTCTTCCTCGCTACGCTTCGTGACGAAAAGAATGAGAAATAATTTATTAATAATCAGTAAGTTATTAATCATTCAAAAAATTCGATGAAGACTGTGAATTTCCTTCGATTTTATCTCCCGCAAAAAAGCGTGATACTTATCACATCGACGGAACATCGTCCCCTGAACAGAACAACCTGCGAGAGATTAACTATGAAAAACATCAAATATGCTGCCGCTGCCATCGCTCTGACCGCCCTTTCCTTCGGCGCCTTTGCCGCCGAACCGGTCACCCCCGCTCAGGCTGAAAGCATGAATAAAATCGGTGTGGTGTCTGCGCAAGGCGCAACCACTTTAGATGGTCTGGAAGCAAAACTGGCTGCTAAAGCCGAAGCCGCTGGCGCGACCGGCTACAGCATTACTTCCGCTAACACCAACAACAAACTGAGCGGTACTGCGGTTATCTATAAATAATCGCTGTTCCCTCTGTAAGCCACTGAATTAACCCTGAAAAGACCTTTAATACCCTTGCCTTGCCCGTCCGAGCCACCGGACGGGCTTTTTTTTATCCTGCAGATCCGATCACCAGCAGTCGTTGACGCGGCTGAGGCCCTGTTCCAGGGTGGTGACTTCCCCGCTGGCCAGCAGACAACAGGCAAGCTGAATTTTCAACGAGTGGGGCACCGGTTCAACGCCGGCGACGCAGCGCTCGATCCAGCGCGCGGTGACCTCAGGATCTTTCGAGGCCGGCAGGACCACCGCCTCCGCTGCCGTCTCAGTCTGGCGTTCGTACAGCACCCGCACGCCCTGCTCATCGATCAGGCTGATCTGCGGGCAGCGCTGCGGGTTGGCATACACTTCGCCCTCGGTACCGTGCATCAACAGCGCGCGGCCACCGGTCTCACGAAAGAAGTTCGCCACCCGCGGAACATATTCCGGATGCGACACGCTGGAGAGACGCAATGCCTCCGCTTCGCCAAACGGTGTAGCCAGCTTGGCCAGGGTATGGGCGCTGTTGCGCACGCCCATCCGCCAGCGCATCGCCAGCTGTTTCTCCAGCGGCGGACAGAAAGCCCCCACCGGGATATACACCGGTTCATGGCCCTCCAGCTGCGCCTGAGCCTGTCCGGCGTGCCGGGTGGCCGGAATATCCAGCAGGGTAAAAATGGTCTCGGTCAGCACCCGGGTGGGATCGTGACTGACGCCGTGAACCACCACCGGAAACCCCAGCTTGTGCAGAAGCATCGCCAGCAGCGGCGTCAGGTTCGCCTGCTTGCGCGCGCCGTTGTAGCTGGGGATGACAATCGGCATCGGCTTGCCGGCCGGCGGGGTCAGGCGCAGCGTATGCTGCTGCATCGCCGCGTAAAACCCTTTCATCTCCGCTTCGCCTTCGCCTTTGATGCGCAGGGCGATTAATATTCCCCCCAGCTCCAGCTCCGGCACCTCGCCGTCCAGCATCCGCGCATAGAGCGCACGGGCGGTCTCTTCATCGAGGTCGCGGGCATGATTCTTACCGCGACCCACCTCTTTTATAATTTTGCTGTACTCCATGGCTCCCCCTGGTGCATCACGCGCCGGCGTCAGCGACGTTTGCGGCCTGACTGTTTTGCTGTCTGTTTTGCTTTCCGTTTTACTATAACCTCCGGGACGCCCGGCTGCTCTATGGGAAAAACAGGTAACGCGTTCAGTAGACGCGCGCCATAGTTTTTGGTCAACAGACGCTTATCGTAAATCACCACCTCTCCCCAGCAGTGATGGCTGCGGATCAGACGCCCCACCTGCTGAATAAGATTAAAGGAGGCGCTGGGCAAACTCTGTACCTCGAAAGGGTAACGATTAAGGCTTTTCAGCCATTCGCCTTCGGTGATCACCACCGGGCTGTCGATGGGCGGAAAGGCGATTTTATGGATATGTACCTGGCTTAGCAGATCACCCTTTAAATCCAGCCCTTCGGCAAAGGACTGCAGACCCACCAGCACGCTGCGCTCGCCGCTTTCCACCCGTTTGCGATGCAGCTCCACCAGCCGATAGCGCGGCTGGTCGCCCTGCACCAGCAGCATCAGGCGCAGATCGGTCACATGCTCCAGGAAGCGGTTCATCGCCCGCCCGCTGGCAAACAGCACCAGCATCCCGAGATGTTTCTTGCTCTCTACCTGCTGGCGAAAATAGGCCGCCATCTCGGCAATGTGCTGCTCTTCGTTATCCATCAGCGGTTCATAGCGCATTTGAGGAATAATAATTTTCCCCTGCTCCACGTGGTTGAACGGCGAATCCAGCGCCACGAAGCGGTCACCCGCTTTCTCCTTCAGACCACTCATCTCCTGCAGGCGCGAGAAGCTGTTTAGCGAGCGCAGCGTCGCTGACGTCACGACGATATGCGGTACGCTGCGCCACAGCAGCCGTTCCAGCTGATCGCTGACGCGGATGCCGACACAGTGGAACCAGACATGGATCTGGCCGTCGCGCACCACTCGCGTCGCCCATTTGGTTACCGGCGCGCCTGAGGATTGCGCCAGCGACGCCAGGCGCCATAGCTTGCTTTGGCTTTCAAACATGCCGAGCGCGCGGTTCATCTGCAGCAGCACCCGATGCAGGCGCACCACGTCATGGCTGCCGGTCTTTTCGCTGAGATCGTTAAGAAACAGCTCCGCCAGCCCGCGCAGCATCTCGGTGAGCTTCGCCAGCCGCTGGCAGATCTCCATCACCTCCTGCGGCAGTTCGCCCATCGGGAAGCGATGCTCCGCTTCCTGACCGGCGGGCATGTAGAGATTGAGAATATTATTCAACGACGCAATCAGCTCGAACAGCTCTTCGCAATGGCCGGTGAGCCGCTCCGGATTGGCCAGCGGCGGTGTGGTTTTCGGACGAAACTGCTCCATGCAGGTGGCGACCAGCTTGCAGAACAGATCCAGCTGCAGGCGAAACCAGGGGGCGGTGATCTCAGCGCTCATCTCCAGCGCGTCGCGGGCGACGTCCGGCAGATGATGGCCTTCATCGAGGACCAACAGCAGGTTTTTCGGCTCCGGCAGCACTGCCTCGCTCTCCATCGCCGCCATCACCAGCGCATGGTTGGCCACCACCACTTCCGCCTCCTGAATTTCCCGCCGTGCCACGAAGAACGGGCACTCGCGATAGTAGTGGCAGTTGCGGTTCAGGCAGCTGGCCTTATCGGTGCTCAGCCGGCTCCACAGCGCGTCATCGATGGCTTTATCGGTATGATCGCGCAGGCCGTCCCAGCGGTAGCTGTCGAGGTCCTGCTTCAGGGTCGCACACAGCTTCTGCTCGGCCTGGTTGTTCGGGGTGAGATCGTCATCGAGGAAGGCCAGCAGATCCTGCTGCGACGGCTCGGTGCTGGCCAGCGCCGTCAGGTTACGCGGACAGACGTAGCGCCCACGACCGAAGGCGGCGGTAAAGCGCAGGTCGGGAATAATTTTACGCAGCAGCGGCAGGTCTTTACTGTAGATTTGATCCTGCAGGGCGACGTTGGCGGTGCTGACCACCAGCGTTTTTTGTTCCTCCCGGGCGATGGCGATGCCCGGGATCAGGTATGACAGCGTTTTACCTACGCCGGTCGGCGCTTCGATAGCCAGATGCCTGCCCTCTTCCCCGGCGAGGGTTTTCGCCACATCGGCGATCATCTGCCGCTGCGGGGGGCGGGGAATAAAGTCCGGGATCTGTTCCTGAAGCGCCTTATACCAGGCGGCGATTTGCGCTTTCAGCGCAGCGGTCAAAGCCATGAGAAAACCTGAATACTGTATAAACAGCCACTATTGTGCCATTTTTGCCCGCCTGGAGGTATTGCTTTCTGCTGAGTGTGGAAGCGTGCTCGACAAATAGTGTAATGGAAAGAAAAAGGCCCGCCGCCGCGTAGCGGACAGACGGGCCTGAGCCGGGCCGCGTTATCGCGGCCGGGGCATCAGCGTGTTATTCGCCAGCCGGTTTACGCGGACGACGGCGGCGCGGCGGTTTGCCGTCCTGCGTACGCGCTTTCGGCGCCTCGCCGTCCTGACGGCGCGGGGCGCTGTTCTGGCTGCGCGGCTGTCCGCTGCGTCCCTGACCCTGGCCACCGCGTCCCTGACCTTGCCCACGACCGCCGCCGCGCTGCTGGCGACCGTTCTGGATAGGTTCGGCTTTAATGGACGGATCCGGCTCATAGCCGGCAATCGCGATGCGCGGGATCTCTTTTTTCAGCAGGCGCTCGATATCGCGCAGCAGCTTATGCTCATCCACACACACCAGCGACAAGGCTTCACCGGTGGCCGCCGCGCGACCGGTACGGCCGATACGGTGGACGTAATCTTCCGGTACGTTCGGCAGCTCGTAGTTCACCACGTGCGGCAGCTCTTCGATATCCAGACCACGGGCGGCGATATCGGTCGCCACCAGCACGCGAATGCCGCCGGATTTAAAGTCGGCCAGCGCGCGGGTACGCGCTCCCTGGCTCTTGTTGCCATGGATCGCCGCGCTGCGGATGCCGTCTTTATTAAGCTGCTCCGCGAGGTGGTTGGCGCCATGCTTGGTGCGGGTAAACACCAGCACCTGCTGCCAGTTGCCTTCGCCGATCAGCTGCGACAACAGTTCGCGCTTGCGGTTCTTATCAACGAAATGGACGTGCTGGGTGATCTGCTCGGACGCGGTGTTGCGACGCGCCACTTCCACTTCCAGCGGGTTGTGCAGCAGTTTCTCGGCCAGGCCCTTGATCTCGTCGGAGAAGGTGGCCGAGAACAGCAGGTTCTGTCGACGCGCCGGCAGTTTAGCCAGTACGCGACGGATGTCATGGATAAAGCCCATATCCAGCATGCGGTCCGCTTCGTCCAGCACAAGGATTTCCACGCTATCAAGGCTGACCGCGTTCTGATGTTCGAGGTCCAGCAGACGGCCCGGGGTGGCAACGAGGATGTCGACGCCACCGCGCAGCTTCATCATCTGCGGGTTGATGCTCACGCCGCCGAATACCACCAGCGAGCGAATATTCAGGTACTTGCTGTAATCGCGGACGTTCTCGCCCACCTGCGCCGCCAGCTCACGGGTCGGGGTCAGGATCAGCGCGCGTACCGGACGGCGACCCTTTGCGTGCGGCTCTTTGTCAATCAGGCGCTGCAGCAGCGGCAGGGTAAAGCCCGCCGTCTTACCGGTACCGGTCTGGGCGCTGGCCATCAGGTCGCGCCCCTGCATTACTGCCGGGATCGCCTGCTGTTGGATAGGGGTCGGCTCAACGTAGCCCTGCTCAGCGACAGCGCGCAGGATATCGGGATTCAGGCCAAGGGAATCAAAAGACATAACAACTCCGAACCGCCCCGGCCCGGTGAAGGGCGTAGTTTTCAGGGAGATTATTGCGATAAGAGATGGCAAAAACCACAATGCCATGAAGGGGCGCAGTCTAGCAGATTTTGTGACAGGCCGCATAAAATCTGCAAAAGAATACCGCGCCTGGCTGGCGGGCATGAGAAGGCCGCTGAGCGAGCTCAGCGGCCTGGTGCGTCATGGCAAAGCGATTAACGCAGACGATACTTAAGTTTTTCAACGATCTTCGCGGTGGAGATGCCGTAGCGATCGTGAAGGGTCGGCAGCGCGCCGGCTAACAGGAACGCGTCGGGCAGCCCCACAGTATCCAGCTCACAGCGCACACCCTTACGCATCAACAGCGCGGCCACCGCCTCCCCCAGGCCGCCGACCGCGGTGTGGTTTTCCGCAGTCACCACCAGACGACCTGGCTTCGACGCCTGTTCAATAATCGCTTTTTCATCCAGCGGTTTGATGGTCGGCACGTGCAGGACCGCCACGCTGATGTTATCGGCCCGCAGCTTTTCAACCGCCTCCAGCGCGCGCATGGTCATCAGCCCGGAGGAGATGATCAGCACATCGTTGCCGTCCTCCAGCAGCTTTGCTTTACCCAGTTCGAACTGATAGTCGTATTTATCCAGCACCAGCGGCACCTTACCGCGCAGCAGGCGCATATACACCGGCCCCTGGTGATCGGCAATGGCCGGCACCGCCTGCTCTATCTCCAGCGCATCGCAAGGATCGACGATGACCATGCCGGGGATACCGCGCATAATCGCCAGATCTTCAGTGGCCTGATGGCTGGGGCCATAACCGGTCGTCAGGCCCGGCAGCGCCGCGCAGATCTTCACGTTCAGATGCTCTTCAGCGATGACCTGATGAATAAAATCATAGGCGCGACGGGTTGCAAAGGCGGCATAGGTGGTGGCGAAAGGAATAAATCCCTCCTTCGCCATTCCCCCCGCCGCCGCCATCAGCAGCTGCTCGGCCATGCCCATCTGGAAGAAACGATCCGGGAAGGCCTGGGCGAAAATATGCAGATCGGTATATTTTGACAGGTCCGCGGTCATGCCGACGATTTCCGGACGCTGCGCCGCCAGTTTTGACAGCGCGACGCCGAAGGGCGCAGAGATGGTCGCCTGGCCCTCATCGGCAATCGAGGCGATCATCGCCGACGTTTTTAAACGGGGTTGACTCTGGCTCATTACAGCACTCCTTCTGGTTTGTTAGCATCCAGCACCGCAATCGCTTTTTGCCATTCGTCGGCATCGACGCGAATAAAATGGTTTTTATCGCGGGTTTCGAGGAACGGCACCCCTTTGCCCATCAGCGTGTCGCATAAAATGACCCGCGGCTGGTTGCCGGAATAACTTTTCGCGTTGTCAAAAGCGGCCATCACCGCCGGCAGATCGTTACCGTCCACGCGCTGTACGTACCAGCCGAAGGCGGCCCATTTATCCTGCAGCGGCTCAAAGCCGAGGATTTTGCGCGAATCACCGTCCGCCTGCTGTTTGTTGACGTCGACAAGGTTAATCAGGTTGCTCAGGCCATAGTGAGCCGCCGACATCGCCGCTTCCCAGGTCGACCCTTCGTCCAGCTCCCCATCGGACATGGAGTTATAGACCCAGGCCGTGCTCTGTTTCTGCCGCAGCCCTAGCGCCATGCCGACGGCAATGGACAGCCCCTGTCCCAGCGAACCGCCGGACATCTCCATCCCCGGGGTGTAGGTCGCCATGCCGGACATCGGCAGGCGGCTGTCGTCGGAGCCGTAAGTTTCCAGCTCGGCTTCCGGGATAATGCCCGCCTCCAGCAGCGCGGCATAATAAGCGATAGCGTAATGGCCATGAGAGAGCAGGAAGCGATCGCGCCCCTCCCACTCGGGATCTTCCGGACGATAGGTCATGGCGTGGCTGAAGGCGGTGGCCAGCACATCGGCATAGCCCAGCGCCTGGCCGATATAGCCCTGCCCCTGCACTTCCCCCATTTGCAGGGCGTAACGGCGAATACGCCACGCCGCCGCGGCGACTTTTTGTGATTCGGTCATCTTCATCTGTTTGCCTCGCTTAGTGAATTAACATGCCGCCGTTAACGTCCAGGGTGATACCGGTGGAGTAGGAAGAGAGGTCGCTGCCGAGGAACAGCGCGGCGCGCGCGATGTCTACCGCGTCGCCGAGGCGGTTCATTGGGATCCCGGCAAGAATGTTGGCCGTCATGTCGTCGGTCAGCTTGCCGGCGGTAATGTCGGTCTGAATCAGCCCCGGGGTGATGCAGTTAACGCGGACGTTATCCGGGCCAAGCTCGCGCGCCATCGCCCGCGCCAGACCCAGCACCCCGGCTTTTGCCGCGCTGTAGTGCGGGCCGCCGAAGATACCGCCGCCGCGCTGGGCGGAAACGGACGAGATGCAGACGATGCTGCCGGATTTTTGCGCCCGCATGGTGGGAATAACCGCCTGCGACATCAGCAGCGTACCGCGCAGGCTGACATCAAGTACCGCGTCATAGTTGGCGCGCTTGATCTCCATCAGCTTCAGCGGCTGGGTAATCCCGGCGTTATTCACCAGCACATCAACCCGGCCATATTTCGCCAGAATTTGTTCGATGGCCGCCTGTACCTGCACTTCATCAGCGACGTTCGCCGCCAGGCCGAGATGGCCTTCGCCTAATGCCGCCGCCGCGGTTTTGCTGGCTTCACCATTGAGGTCGATAATGACCACTTTCGCGCCGTTGTCGGCGAATAATTTCGCGGTGGCGAAACCCAAACCGCGAGCGGAGGCCGCGCCAGTAATAATGGCGACTTTATCTTCTAATAACATAGTTTCACTCCATGACATTACGTCATATTAATTAACAGGATATATTTCCGTTATTGTGGTTCATCGAGGAAAAGAATCACCACCAAACCAATGGCGGCGCAGATACCAAAATAGGTAAATACAGAATTAAAACTCCCGGTTTTATCAAGTAAGAAACCGGCTGCCATCGGCGCGACAAATCCACCGAGGTTGCCGCCGCTATTAATTATGGAAGAGGCGATTGGATAGGTTTTGCTGTCCGAAACGGCCATACCGTAGGCGGTAAAAGCCGGCCAGCCGATATTCAAACAAAAACCGACAAAAAATAATCCAATACAGACCGCCAGGGTGCTTGCCGGGATATTCAGCATAATTAACATCATGACCACCGTTGACACAGCAGTAAACATCATGGTGGGTTTACGTCGGCGGCCCAGGACTTTATCTGAAATCCACCCGCCGCCAATCGCGCCAATAAAGCCGCCGATGCACGGCATACTGGCCACGAAACCCATACTCATTACATCAAAGCCACGCTCTTTGACTAAGTACAGCGGGATCCAGGTTAATAATCCGTACAGCACGCTAACCATCATAAAATACGCCAGGCAGTCACCGAGAATATTTTTTGAGGTGAATAAGCCTTTCGCCGTATCAATTGGCGCCATCTTCTTTACCCGAATGATTTTATCCAGCCAGGTGAATCGATCGGCAATTAATATATTTTCGCGTACGCTATTATTATGACTTTCACGCCCGGCATTAATCTCTGCCAGTTCACTTTGTGAAACAAATCCGCTTTCTGATGGCTTTGACTTCACCAATAGATACCAGGCTATCGCTGCCACAATCCCGGGTATCGCGAAGGAGAAAAAGACCCACCGCCAGCCCCAGGTCACCGCAATCCACACCGCCAGCGGCGGGACAATAATCGGCGCAAACATGGTCGCCGCGATGTAAACGCCGGTTGCTGTGGCTTTCTCTTTTGGTGGAAACCAGTTATTTATGGTGGAAGCCAGCCCCACCGGGCAAGGCCCTTCGCTTAGCCCCAGTCCCAGCCGCACCAGCTTCAGGCCAAACACGGAGCTCACCGTGCCCATCAGCCAGGTAAAGGCGGAGAAGCCGAAAATGGACAGCGAAACCAGCCCCCGGGTACCGCGTTTGGCGATGAAAAAACCGGCCGGGATCTGGCTTACCGCATAGCCGAGGAAAAACATACTGGCGATGGCCCCGGCTTCAAAATTATTGATATGAAACTCATCAATGATAAACGGCAGAACCGCGCCAATATTGGTTCTGTCGGCGTAATTGATGGCATACACCAGGAAAATCATCGTCAAAACCACGAAACGATATTTCGTTTTCCTGGCGTCAGTACAGACTAGTGTATCTATACGTGACATAGGGTTTCCTCATCTTATACCTCATCCACTTCGCTGCCCGTTGCCGCTTCGGATCACCGCGTTTTCACTTTCCATACAGCAGCAAAAGATAAATATCTTTTCGCTCAGCTAAACAGGTGGTTAGGTGTTTTATAATGGCGATCTCAACGCATCGCCGTTTGTGATCAGGCCTGTGAGAGGAATATAACAACCCCAAAATGAAACGGTATTCAAAAAACCTCAATTATGATTGAGAAAAATTGAGTTAGTGACTTCCCGCAAATTTTTAGTCTTTACTGACACGCGCGCTTTTAACGAGATAAATTGTTAAGCCCATCACAAATTAAAATCATTTTTTTCCTTTTCCCTATGCTGGCTATCACGACTGCGCCACGCTGTTCGCTATTTTCTTTTAGAAACGCCCTGCCCAGGATGCTGCCATGAGTCAACCGCTGCCCAATAAAAATTTGCCGATGCCCTCTTTACGCAATATCCAGGCCTTTATTGAAGTCGCCGCTACCGGCAGCCTCAACCTGGCCGCAGAGAATCTCAATATTACCGCCTCGGCGGTCAGCCATCAGATAGCCAGCCTGGAGCACTTTCTGGGGAAAAAACTGTTCTCCCGCAGCAGTAAAGGCGTCATGTTAACGGCGGTGGGAGAAAAATATCTCAAAGAGGTCTCCGGGGCGCTGAATATGATTGGCCAGGCCACCAGCCAGGTGATCAATGATATCCATCAGGATTATTTACGTATTCACTCGGCGCCGAGCTTCGGCCTGCTGTGGTTGATGCCTCGCCTGGATAAATTTCGCCAGGCGTGGCCGGAGTTAAAAATCAGCCTGACCTGTTCCTACGAAAGCATCCAGTTCTCCCGGGATAATATTGATATCGATATTCGTCACGGGCTATCACAGTGGCCAACGCTGTTGGTCAGAACCATTAAAAATGAGTGCGTCCTGCCCTACAGCGCAGCGTCTTATTTAGCCAGCCATCCTGTGCATGCGGTGGAAGATCTGCTGGCCTGCGATCTGATCCACTCCGACAGCACCTTAATTAACTGGAGCAGTTGGCTGTCGTGGCACAAGGTCCGCGGCTGGCATAAAAACTTCATTTTTAATTTCGACCGGTCGTACATGAGCATCGAGGCGGCCAGAATGGGGATGGGCGTGATCCTCGAAAGCAATCTGCTGGCCGGCGGGCACGTGCGTCAGGGGCAGCTGACGCCGGTATTTGACGACGAGCGGAGTATGCCGGTCGGCGCGCACCACTTCGTTCTTCCCCATGCCAATGAACAGAAGGAGAAGGTCCAGCGTTTCTTCGCCTGGGTCGCCGGGGAGCTGAAGGAGGAAGGGTTCCATATTTGATCCCGGCTGGTGGACAAACCGCCGATCGAGGCCTAAAGTTAATCAATCGATTGATTAACTTTTACCGAGCGCGATGACCAGTAAAGGCGAACAGGCAAAAAATCAGCTTATCGCGGCCGCTATCGCCCAGTTTGGCGAGTATGGTCAGCATGCCACCACCCGCGATATCGCCGCCCAGGCCGGGCAGAATATCGCCGCTATCACCTATTATTTTGGCTCGAAAGACGACTTATATCTCGCCTGTGCCCAATGGATCGCCGATTTTATCGGCGACAATTTTCGCCCACAGGCCGAAGCGGCGGAGGCCCTGCTCGCCGGGAAGTCGCCGGATCGCCAGGCAATACGCGCCCTCATTCTCAACGCCTGCCATAACATGATCCTGCTGCTGACCCAGGATGATACGGTCAACTTAAGCAAATTCATTTCCCGTGAGCAGCTGGCGCCGACCGCCGCCTACCATCTGATCCACCAGCAGGTGATCGCCCCCCTGCACCACTATCTCACCCGGCTGATTGCCGCCTGGACAGGCCGCGATGCCGGTGATACGCAAATGATCCTCCACACCCACGCCCTGCTGGGCGAGGTGCTGGCTTTCCGTCTTGGGCGTGAAACCATCCTGCTGCGCACCGGCTGGACGCAGTTTGACGCGCAAAAGACCGAACAGATTTTCGAGGTCATTACCTGTCATATCGATTTCATTCTGCATGGGTTATCGCAAAGGAGTTTGGGCTGATGAAAAAACCCGTCGTCGTCATTCTGTTGATCGTGATTCTTCTCGCCGCGCTGGGCGGCGGCTGGTGGTGGTACCAGAGCAGCCGGCAGCAGCCGCTGACCCTGTATGGCAATGTCGATATCCGCACCGTCAACATGAGCTTCCGCGTCGGCGGCAGACTGGCTTCGCTGACCGTCGACGAAGGCGACAGCATCCGCGCCGGGCAAACTCTCGGCGAGCTTGATCGCGCGCCTTATGAAAATGCCCTGCTGCAGGCCCAGGCCAACGTCTCCACCGCCCAGGCGCAGTATGACCTGATGATGGCCGGCTACCGCGCGGAAGAGATTGCCCAGGCCGCGGCGGCGGTGAAACAGGCGCAGGCCGCTTACGACTATGCGCAAAACTTTTATCAGCGCCAGCTCGGGCTGCGCGCCAGCAGCGCGATTTCCGCCAACGATCTGGAGAACGCCCGCTCCTCACGCGACCAGGCGCAGGCAACGCTCAAATCGGCGCAGGATAAACTGCGTCAGTATCGCGCCGGTAACCGCCCGCAGGAGATTGCCCAGGCCAAAGCCAGTCTGGAACAGGCGCAGGCGGCGCTGGCCCAGGCCAAACTGGACCTGCACGATACCGTGCTCACCGCCCCTTCCGACGGTACGCTGATGACCCGCGCCGTCGAGCCCGGCACCATGCTCAACGCCGGCGGCACCGTACTGACGCTGTCGTTAACCCATCCGGTATGGGTCCGCGCCTATGTTGACGAAAAAAACCTTGGTCAGGCGCAGCCGGGACGTGAAGTGCTGCTGTATACCGACAGCCGGCCGGATAAGCCCTATCACGGCAAAATCGGCTTTGTCTCGCCAAGCGCTGAATTCACGCCGAAGACCGTTGAAACGCCGGATCTGCGTACCGACCTCGTTTATCGTCTGCGTATTGTGGTGAACGATGCCGACGGCGCCCTGCGCCAGGGGATGCCGGTGACCGTCTCTTTTAACCACGGGAACGGACATGAGTGAGGCCATCATTGCCTTAAACGGTCTGAGCCGCCGTTTTCCCGGAATGGACAGGCCAGCGGTGGCGCCGCTCACCTGCACGATCCACGCCGGCTACGTCACCGGGCTGGTGGGGCCCGACGGCGCGGGGAAAACCACCCTGATGCGAATGCTGGCCGGTTTGCTCAAGCCTGATGAGGGCCGCGCCAGCGTGATCGGCTTCGACCCGCTAAAAGACGACAGCGCCCTGCACGCGGTGCTCGGCTATATGCCGCAGAAGTTCGGCCTGTATGAAGATCTGACGGTGATGGAAAACCTGACCCTGTACGCCGACCTGCGCAGCGTCACCGGCGAGGCGCGGAAGAAAATTTTCGACCGTCTGCTGGAGTTCACCTCCCTTGGCCCGTTCACCGAACGGCTGGCAGGCAAGCTTTCCGGCGGCATGAAGCAAAAGCTGGGGCTCGCCTGTACCCTGGTGGGCGACCCGAAAGTACTGCTGCTGGATGAGCCCGGCGTCGGCGTCGACCCTATCTCGCGCCGCGAGCTGTGGCAGATGGTGCACGAGCTGGCCGGCGACGGCATGCTGATCCTGTGGAGCACCTCCTATCTCGATGAAGCGGAACAATGCCGCGACGTGCTGCTGATGAACGAAGGCAAACTGCTCTACCAGGGTGAGCCGACGGCGCTGACGCAAACCATGGCCGGGCGCAGTTTCCTCGTCTCCAGCCCACAGGAAAACAACCGCCGTCTGCTGCAGCGGGCGCTGAAGCTGCCGCAGGTCAGCGATGGCGTGATCCAGGGCAAATCGGTGCGCTTGATCCTGAAAAAGGACGCCCGCATTGAGGAAGTCCAGCAGCATGGCGACATGCCGCCGCTGCAGGTGGCCGACACCGCGCCGCGCTTTGAAGATGCGTTTATCGATCTGCTCGGCGGAGCGGGAACCGCCGAATCGCCGTTGGGAGCGATTATCCATCGTGTTGACGGCAGCAAAGACGAAACGGTCATTGAAGCCCAGTCGTTAACGAAAAAGTTTGGTGATTTCGCCGCTACCGACCACGTCGATTTCCAGGTTAAGCGCGGTGAAATTTTCGGCCTGCTCGGCCCCAACGGCGCCGGGAAATCCACCACCTTCAAAATGATGTGCGGCCTGCTGGTGCCCACCTCCGGCAAAGCGCTGGTGCTGGGGATGGATCTTAAGGTCAGCTCTGGCAAGGCGCGCCAGCATCTGGGCTATATGGCGCAAAAATTTTCGCTGTACGGCAACCTCAGCGTCGAGCAGAACCTGCGCTTTTTCTCCGGCGTCTATGGCCTGCGCGGCCGGGCGCAAAATGAAAAAATCGCCCGAATGAGCGATGCCTTTGGCCTGAAAAGTATCGCCCGTCACGCCGCCGACGAGCTGCCGCTCGGCTACAAGCAGCGGCTGGCGCTGGCCTGCTCGCTGATGCATGAGCCCGATATTCTGTTTCTCGATGAACCGACCTCCGGCGTCGACCCCCTCACCCGCCGCGAGTTCTGGCTGCATATCAACAGCATGGTCGATAAAGGGGTGACGGTGATGGTGACCACCCACTTTATGGATGAGGCGGAATACTGCGACCGTATCGGGCTGGTTTACCACGGTAAACTTATCGCCAGCGGCACCCCGGACGCGCTGAAGGCCCAGGCAGCGGATGACAGCCAGACGGACCCGACCATGGAGCAGGCGTTCATTACCCTGATTAACCGCTGGGATAAGGAGAATAGCCATGAGCAATAGCATTCTCTCCTGGCGGCGGGTCCGCGCCCTGTGCGTGAAAGAGACCCGGCAGATCGTCCGCGATCCCAGCAGCTGGCTGATCGCGGTGGTGATCCCGCTACTCCTGCTGTTTATCTTCGGCTATGGCATTAACCTCGACTCCAGCAAACTGCGGGTCGGCGTATTGCTGGAGCAACAGAGCGAAGAGGCGCTGGATTTCGTCCATACCATGACCGGCTCGCCCTATATCGACGCCACGGTCAGCGATAATCGCCAGCAACTGATTCAAATGATGCAGGCCGGGCGCATCCGCGCCATGGTGGTCATTCCGGTGGACTTCGACCGCCAGATGGCCCGCGCCGGCGCCGACGCACCGCTGCAGCTCATCACCGACGGCAGCGAGCCCAATACCGCCAACTTCGCTCAGGGCTACGTGGAAGGTATCTGGCAGATCTGGCAGCAGCAGCGGGCGGAAGACCGCGGCGAAACCTTTGAACCGCTGATCGACGTGCAGATGCGCTACTGGTTTAACCCGGCGGCTATTAGCCAGCACTTTATTATCCCCGGCGCAATTACCATCATCATGACCGTGGTCGGCGCGATCCTGACCTCGCTGGTGGTGGCGCGCGAATGGGAGCGCGGCACCATGGAGGCGCTGCTGTCGACGGAGATCACCCGCGCCGAACTGCTGCTGTGCAAGCTCATTCCCTACTATTTCCTCGGCATGCTGGCGATGTTGCTCTGTATGCTGGTGTCGGTATTTATTCTCGGCGTGCCCTATCGCGGCTCGCTGCCGATCCTGTTTGTCATCACCAGTCTGTTTTTGCTCAGCACCCTGGGGATGGGGCTGCTGATCTCAACCATTACCCGCAACCAGTTTAACGCCGCGCAGGTGGCGCTGAATGCCGCGTTTTTACCGTCGATTATGCTGTCCGGGTTTATTTTCCAGATAGACAGTATGCCGGCGGTGATCCGCGCGGTGACCTACGTGATCCCGGCGCGCTATTTCGTCAACACCCTGCAAAGCCTGTTTCTGGCGGGCAATATTCCGGTGGTGCTGCTGGTGAATGTGCTGTTTTTGATTGCGTCGGCGGTGATGTTTATCGGCCTGACGTGGTTAAAAACCAAGCGGCGTCTGGATTAGGTTTTGCCCGGTGGCGCTGCGCTGACCGGGCCTACGGTTTAACCAACATCGATTATACGGTTCGCCGATCCCCCAGGCCGGGCAAACGCAGTGCCGCCCGGCGTGGTTGAATGGGCCAAAGGAGCAATTATGTTTCACCGTTTATGGACATTGATCCGCAAAGAGCTGCAGTCGCTGCTGCGCGAGCCGCAAACGCGGGCAATTTTAATCATGCCGGTGCTGATTCAGGTATTGTTGTTTCCCTTTGCCGCGACGCTGGAGGTGACCAACGCCACCATCGCCATCTACAACGAAGACAGCGGCCGCCACGCGGTGGAACTCACTCAGCGCTTCGCCCGCGCCAAAGCCTTTACCCACGTCCTGTTGCTGAAAAGCCCGCAGGCTATCCAGCCGACCATCGATGAACAAAAAGCCCTGCTGGTGGTACGCTTCCCGGCGGATTTCTCGCGTAATCTCGACAACTATCAAACCGCCCCGCTGCAGCTCCTGCTCGACGGGCGCAACTCCAACAGCGCGCAAATCGCCGCCAACTACCTGCAGCAGATCGTAAAAAACTATCAGCAGGAGCTGCTGGAGGGGAAAGCGAAGCCGAACAACAGCGAACTGGTGGTGCGCAATTGGTACAACCCGAATCTCGACTATAAGTGGTTCGTGGTGCCGTCGCTTATCGCCATGATCACCACCATCGGAGTGATGATCGTGACGTCGTTGTCGGTGGCCCGTGAGCGCGAACAGGGTACCCTCGATCAGCTGCTGGTCTCGCCCCTCGCCACCTGGCAAATCTTCGTTGGCAAAGCAGTGCCGGCGCTGATCGTCGCCACCCTGCAGGCGACTATCGTGCTGGCGATTGGTATCTGGGCCTATCAGATCCCGTTTGCCGGCTCGCTGCTGCTGTTCTATTTCACGATGGTGATTTATGGCTTATCGCTGGTGGGCTTCGGTTTATTGATTTCATCGCTGTGCGCCACCCAGCAGCAGGCGTTTATCGGCGTGTTCGTCTTTATGATGCCGGCGATCCTGCTTTCGGGCTACGTTTCACCGGTGGAAAATATGCCGCAGTGGCTGCAGGATCTGACCTGGATAAACCCGATCCGCCATTTTACCGATATCACCAAGCAAATTTATCTGAAGGATGCGAGTCTGAAGATTGTGTGGGGAAGTTTGTGGCCGCTACTGGTCATAGCGGCCACCACCGGCTCAGCGGCGTATGCGATGTTCCGAAGAAAGATTGCGTAGTTTTTTATCTTTCGCCAGCAGCGAGACCACCGCCGGGCCTGCCAGTATCACCAGCCCGGCGAGGGCCAGCAGCAGGTTGTTGTGCAGCACGCGCGACAGCAGCCACAGCGCTATCATGGCCGCGCCAAAGTACCAGGTGGTGGTGAGCTCCTCAAGGAAGTCTCCCACATCGCGCCAGCGCGCCTCGTGGTGACGCTGCAAAAACAGCATCGCCAGCAGCGTGACGCTATAGAGGACGCACAGCCCCAATCCGACGCGTACCAGCGCGCCGCTCATCCATCCCATCACCAGCACTGCCACGACCAGTAGATGCAACATAATCTGCCAGCAACTAAGACCTGTTGCGACGCGTACACGTTGTTGCCACTTCATGGCTTCTCTCCTGAAGGATTTTTCTCTGCTACTCAGAGTACCGCACTTTACGGAAAATTCCGTAACACCGCATCTTTTTGTGACGTCTACTACACTATTTTATTCAGGAAAGTGACATTTACTGGAGAATTATGGCTGAGCCAACGTCGGGATTTTCGTTGAACGTGCTGACAATTAACACCCATAAAGGCTTTACGGCGTTTAATCGGCGTTTTATTTTGCCCGAGTTGCGCGACGCCGTGCGCAGCGTCAGCGCGGATATTGTTTGCCTGCAGGAAGTGATGGGCGCTCACGAGGTTCACCCGCTGCACATCGAGAACTGGCCAGATACCACCCATTATGAATTTCTCGCCGACACCATGTGGAGCGATTACGCCTACGGGCGCAACGCAGTCTATCCGGAAGGCCACCACGGCAATGCCGTACTGTCGCGCTTTCCCATTGAATACTATGAAAATCGGGATATTTCAGTCGGCAACGGCGAGAAACGCGGTCTGCTTTACTGCCGCATCGTGCCGCCAGAGAGCGGCGTGACGATCCATGTGATCTGCGTTCACCTGGGTTTACGCGCCGACCAACGGCAGGCGCAGTTGACCATGCTGGCAGAATGGGTCAATACCCTCCCCGCCGGTGAGCCGGTGGTGGTGGCCGGGGATTTTAACGACTGGCGTCAGCAGGCGAATCAGCCGTTAAAAGCGCAAGCCGGGCTGGAAGAGATCTTTACCCGCGCCCGCGGACGGCCGGCGCGTACGTTTCCGGTCAGTTTTCCGCTGCTGCGCCTCGATCGTATTTATGTCAAAAACGCCCACGCCAGCCACCCGAAGGCGCTGGCCCTCAAACAATGGCGGCATCTGTCCGATCATGCGCCCCTTAGCGTGGAGATACACTTGTGAAATGTCGTTGGCAGGAAGGCAACCGCATTACGCTACTGGAGAACGGCGACCAGTACTATCCGGCGCTGTTTGCGGCTATTGGTCGCGCCAGCCGGCGGGTGATCCTCGAATCCTTTATCTGGTTTGAAGATGAGGTGGGCTGGCGGCTGCACGCGGTGCTGCTGAAAGCCGCCCGCCGCGGTATTCAGGTGGAGGTGCTGCTTGACGGCTACGGCTCGCCGGATCTCAGCGATGAGTTTGTCGGCGAACTGACCGCCGCCGGGGTGATTTTTCGCTACTACGATCCGCGCCCTAAGCTGATGGGGATGCGCACCAACCTGTTCCGTCGGATGCACCGTAAAATCGTGGTGATTGACGACACCACCGCCTTTGTCGGCGGCATCAACTACTCCGCCGAGCATATGAGCGACTACGGCCCGGAGGCGAAACAGGATTATGCGGTGCAGGTCGAGGGGCCGGTGGTGCTTGATATTCTCCAGTTCGAGCTGGAGAACCTGCCCAACAGCGAAACCGCCCGCCGCTGGTGGCGCCGCCGTCGCCACCAGCCAGAGATCAACCAGACTCCCGGCGAGGCGCAGGCGCTGTTCATCTGGCGCGACAACCAGGATCACCGCGACGATATCGAACGCCACTACCTGAAGATGCTCACCAGCGCCCGCCGGGAGGTGATCATTGCCAACGCCTATTTCTTTCCCGGCTACCGCCTGCTGCATGCGATGCGCAACGCTGCGCGACGCGGCGTGCGGGTCAAGCTGATCGTCCAGGGCGAGCCGGATATTCCGATTGTGAAGTTTGGCGCCCACCTGCTCTATCACTATCTCGTTAAGGGCGGGGTGCAGATCTACGAATATCGCCGCCGTCCGCTGCATGGCAAGGTCGCCCTGGCGGATGACCACTGGGCCACCGTCGGGTCGAGCAACCTGGATCCATTGAGCCTGTCGCTGAATCTGGAAGCCAATCTGATTATCCACGACCGGGTGTTTAACCAGACGCTGCGCGATAACCTTAACGGGCTTATCGCCAGGGATTGCCAGCGGATCGATAAAACGATGCTGCCGAAACGCAACTGGTGGCGGCTGGGCGTCAGCGTGATGGCCTTCCACTTTCTGCGCCACTTCCCGGCGTGGGTCGGCTGGCTACCAGCCCATACGCCGCGGCTGGCCAGGGTCAGCCCGCCGGTGCAGCCGGAGATTGAAACCCAGGATCGTGTCGACTCACAAACCAGGGATAATCCGCTATGAGCAAATCGCATCCCCGCTGGCGGATGGCGAAAAGAGTACTTACCGTGCTCTTTTTTATCGCGGTGATCGTCCTGCTGGTGATTTACGCGCAAAAAGTCGACTGGCAGGACGTGTGGAAGGTGATCCGCGGCTACGATCGGCTGGCCTTGTTTAGCGCTATTGCGCTGGTCATCGTCAGCTATCTGATCTACGGCTGCTACGATCTGCTTGGCCGGGCCTATTGTGGGCATAAGCTGGCGAAACGCCAGGTGATGCTGGTGTCGTTTATCTGCTATGCCTTTAACCTGACGCTCAGCACCTGGGTCGGCGGGATCGGCATGCGCTACCGGCTGTACTCGCGGCTGGGGCTCAACGGCGGCACCATCACCCGTATTTTTTCATTAAGCATTACCACCAACTGGCTGGGCTATATCCTGCTCGGTGGGGTGATATTTACGGCGGATCTGGTGAAGCTGCCGCCGCACTGGTACATCAGCCAGACCACTCTGCGCATTATCGGCGGGGTGATGCTGATCCTTACGCTTTGCTATCTGTTCGGTTGCGCGTTTGCCAAACGCCGTCACCTGACGATTAAAGGCCAGCGGCTGGTGCTGCCCTCCTGGCGCTTCGCGTTGCTGCAGATGGGGATTTCGGCGGCGAACTGGATGGCGATGGGGGCGATAATCTGGCTGCTGTTGGGCAGCGAAATTAACTATTTCCTGGTATTAGGGGTGCTGCTGGTGAGCAGTATCGCCGGGGTGATCGTTCATATTCCGGCCGGTATCGGCGTGCTGGAGGCGGTGTTTATCGCCATGCTCTCCGGAGAGGAGATTTCGAAGGGCGCGATTATCGCCGCCCTGCTCGCCTGGCGCGCGCTCTATTATTTCCTGCCGCTGCTGCTGGCGACGGTGGCTTATCTGCTGCTGGAGAGTCGGGCGAAAAAGCTGCGGCAAAAGAACCAGCGTAAGCTGGCCCGCGAATGACACGGCCAGGTCGCGCTGCGCTTGCCGGGCCTGCGGGGTGTGAGCCTGTGAGAGGATCTTGTAGGCCGGGTAAGGCGCCAGCCGCCACCCGGCAACATCACGGGAACCGTGCCTGATATCTCGCCCGGCGGCGCTGCGCTTGGCAGGTCTAAACGCCAGCCGGACGGTTCCCTCTCCCTC
>NZ_KV789928.1:0-47245 GCF_001807705.1 Klebsiella sp. HMSC25G12
GAAAGACTTAGTTCTTAAGGTCCAGTCTATGATAGTTCATTAATAAAATAAGCGCGCTAACAATAAATACGCCCCCCAGCGCCGCGGTAGGTACCGTCCATTTATTTACCGGTATTTTGAAGATTTTAAATATCGACCAGGCGATGGCCACGTAGGTCAAAATTATCAACAGATCCATAGATTATTTCTCCGCCGCAGAGGTGGACTGCGGCCGCTGGATGGCCGCCACCTGGTGTTCAAGGTCGCTCAGTCGTTGGCGAAGCTGTTGTATATCGGTCTCTTTTTCAGGTTCGTCAGGGGCCGTATTCGCCTTATGCTGCATGCCCCAGCCGCGCTCAGGCTGGTACAACGTGGCCCAAATCCATAAAAACGGCCAGATGACGTGGAGAGTAAAAAGACTGACCCATCCGGCGACATGAATAGCATCGGAATGAGGGTGGTTGCGTTTTTTGGCGATCAAATAAGGAATATCGTGAATAATGATAATCCCATAAAAAATGACCAGAAAAACGAAGATCAGAACGCCCAGCGCAAAATAATTGAGAAACATAATTCCCTCGGCTTTACGCTAATAATTTATATGAATTTTATTCACGACCCACTGACATTCGGGCCGCTATTTTGAGCATAATTCACGCCTTTCATTTTTGCCATCCGGCGTAAAAAAGTTATTCGGCAGTTAAGGTTGCTTAGTTACAGAGCCATCTCGCCCTGGCCGCAAAACCGGGCCGAGATCACAGCGGCAAAAATCCACCGTGAAATTCTTTGTGATCAAAATCACAAACAAACAACAAAACCACGAAACAAAATTGTGACAAATATCACACAAAAAGGCAGATCAGCGGCTAAAAAGGCGCTGTGTTGTTTTTTTACACAGGAATTATGTGATCAGCATCACTACAAAAAGCGCTTTGCCCCCTATATTCATGTGATCCGTATCACACAAAAGGGCGCTGGCTGGACAGCTAAACGATTCAGTGCCAGATTTCGCACTATCAATCAGGGCCCGGCTACCTCTGCCGCCACATTAACAACAAACCTCGGGCTTTAAGCCTGCGCGATACGCAAAACAGAAGAAGGGGTGTTTTATGTCATCCGATATCAAGATCAAGGTGCAAAGCTTTGGTCGTTTCCTCAGCAATATGGTGATGCCGAATATCGGCGCGTTTATCGCGTGGGGTATCATCACCGCGCTTTTCATTCCGACAGGGTGGTTGCCAAACGAAACGCTGGCGAAGCTGGTCGGTCCGATGATCACCTACCTGCTGCCGCTGCTGATCGGTTACACCGGCGGTAAATTAGTCGGCGGCGAACGTGGTGGCGTGGTCGGGGCGATCACCACCATGGGCGTTATCGTCGGCGCGGATATGCCGATGTTCCTCGGCTCAATGATTGCCGGCCCGCTGGGCGGCTACTGCATCAAGAAGTTCGATAACTGGGTAGACGGTAAGATCAAATCCGGTTTTGAAATGCTGGTGAATAACTTCTCCGCTGGCATCATCGGGATGATCCTCGCCATTCTGGCCTTCCTCGGCATCGGCCCGGCGGTTGAAGTTCTGTCGAAAATTCTGGCAGCTGGCGTTAACTTTATGGTGGCGCACGACATGCTGCCGCTGGCGTCTATCTTCGTGGAACCGGCAAAAATCCTGTTCCTCAATAACGCCATTAACCACGGTATCTTCTCGCCGCTGGGTATTCAGCAGTCCCACGAGCTGGGTAAATCTATCTTCTTCCTGATTGAAGCTAACCCGGGTCCGGGGATGGGCGTTCTGCTGGCGTACATGTTCTTTGGTCGCGGCAGCGCAAAACAGTCAGCAGGCGGGGCGGCTATCATCCACTTCCTGGGGGGTATCCATGAAATCTACTTCCCGTACGTGCTGATGAACCCACGTCTGATCCTGGCCGTTATCCTCGGCGGGATGACCGGTGTCTTCACCCTGACCATCCTCAATGGCGGTCTGGTCTCTCCGGCTTCCCCAGGCTCTATCCTGGCGGTGCTGGCGATGACGCCGAAAGGCGCCTACTTCGCTAACATCGCCGCGATTATCGCAGCGATGGCGGTCTCCTTCGTGGTCTCTGCGGTTCTGCTGAAGACCAGCAAGGTAAAAGAAGAAGACGATATCGAAGCCGCAACGCGTCGTATGCATGACATGAAAGCGGAATCCAAAGGCGCCAGCCCGCTGGCGGCCGGTAATGTCACCAACGACCTGAGCCATGTGCGTAAAATCATCGTCGCCTGCGACGCCGGGATGGGTTCCAGCGCCATGGGCGCCGGGGTACTGCGCAAAAAAGTGCAGGATGCCGGACTGAGTAACATCTCGGTTACCAACAGCGCGATCAATAACCTGCCGCCGGATGTTGACCTGGTTATCACTCACCGTGACCTGACCGAGCGGGCGATGCGCCAGGTACCACAGGCGCAGCATATTTCGCTGACCAACTTCCTCGACAGCGGTCTGTACACCAGCCTGACTGAGCGTCTGGTCGCGGCCCAGCGCCACATCGAGAATGAAGTGAAAGTTACCGATAGCCTGAAAGACAGCTTTGATGATGGCGACAAAAACCTGTTCCAGTTGGGTGCGGATAACATCTTCCTCGGGCGCAAAGCAGCCACCAAAGAAGAAGCCATTCGCTTCGCCGGCGAGCAGCTGGTGAAAGGCGGCTACGTCGAGCCGGAATATGTGCAGGCGATGCTGGACCGCGAAAAACTGACCTCGACCTATCTCGGCGAGTCCATCGCGGTCCCGCACGGCACCATCGAAGCGAAAGACCGTGTGCTGAAAACCGGCGTCGTCTTCTGCCAGTACCCGGAAGGCGTGCGCTTCGGGGAAGATGAAGACGATGTCGCCCGCCTGGTGATCGGTATCGCGGCCCGCAACAACGAGCATATTCAGGTTATCACCAGCCTGACTAACGCCCTGGATGACGAAACCGTGATTGAGCGCCTGGCGAAAACCACCAGCGTCGACGAAGTTCTGGCACTGTTGAATAAATAACCAAAGCGGTCCATTCCCTCTCCCTTTGGGAGAGGGTTTGGGTGAGGGGAAAAGCCTCACCCCAGCCCTCTCAGGTAAAAACATTAATTGAAGGTTAATACTATGAAAGCATTACATTTTGGCGCAGGTAATATCGGACGTGGCTTTATCGGTAAATTGCTGGCCGACGCGGGCATTGAACTGACGTTCGCCGATGTCAATCAGACCGTACTTGATGCCCTGAATGCCCGTCATAGCTATCAGGTTCACGTCGTCGGTGAGAATGAGCAGGTGGATACTGTCTCCGGCGTCAATGCCGTCAGCAGCATCGGCGATGAGGTTGTGGACCTGATCGCTGAGGTGGATCTGGTCACCACCGCCGTCGGTCCCGTCGTACTTGAGCGCATCGCCCCAGCCATCGCCAAAGGGCTGGCGAAGCGCAAAGCGCAGGGCAGCGAACGTCCGCTGAACATTATCGCCTGCGAAAATATGGTGCGCGGCACCACGCAGTTAAAAGGCCACGTGTTTAACGCGCTGGCGGAAGAAGATAAAGCGTGGGTTGAAGCCCATATCGGCTTTGTCGACTCAGCCGTTGACCGTATTGTGCCGCCATCGGCTTCCGCCACCCATGACCCGCTGGAAGTCACCGTGGAAACCTTCAGCGAGTGGATTGTCGATAAGACGCAGTTCAAAGGAGCGCTGCCGACTATCCCGGGAATGGAATTAACTGATAACCTGATGGCATTTGTCGAACGCAAGCTCTTCACCTTGAACACCGGGCATGCTATAACCGCCTACCTCGGAAAACTGGCGGGCCACCAGACGATTCGCGACGCGATCCTCGACGAGAAAATTCGTGCCGTCGTGCAGGGCGCGATGGAAGAGAGCGGCGCGGTGCTGATCAAACGTTACGCCTTTGACCCGCAGAAACACGCGGCTTATATCCAGAAAATTCTTGGACGTTTCGAGAACCCGTACCTGAAAGACGATGTTGAGCGCGTTGGCCGTCAGCCGCTGCGCAAACTGAGCGCTGGCGACCGTTTAATTAAGCCGCTGCTGGGTACCCTGGAATACGGTCTGCCGCACCGCAACCTGGTGAAAGGGATTGCAGCGGCGATGCATTTCCGTAGCGAAGACGATCCGCAGGCGCAGGAGCTGGCGGCACTGATCGCCGACAAGGGGCCGCAGGCCGCGCTGGCGCAGATTTCCGGCCTGGATGCCGCAAGTGATGTCGTCGCGGAGGCCGTTAACGACTACAACGCGGAAAAATGATGCACAACCTGGCGCGACCAACGTCGCGCCCATTACGACTCCTGTCAGATATGCAGGCAATGATGGAAGAAACACAAGCATTTGAAAACCGTGTGCTTGAGCGTCTGAATGCTGGCAAAACCGTACGAAGCTTCCTGATCGCCACCGTCGAACTGTTAACGGAAGCGGTCAATATTCTGGTGCTTCAGGTGTTCCGTAAAGACGACTACGCGGTGAAATACGCCGTCGAGCCCTTGCTGGAGGGCAGCGGGCCGCTCGGCGATCTCTCTGTACGCCTGAAGCTGATTTATGGCCTTGGGGTGATAAGTCGTGCCGAATATGAAGACGCCGAACTGCTGATGGCCCTGCGCGAAGAGCTTAACCACGACGGCAATGAGTACAGCTTTACCGACGACGAAATTATCGGGCCGTTCGGCGAGCTGCACTGCGTCGCCGCCCTGCCGCCAACGCCGCAGTTTGATGATAGCGATGCCGAACTGCTGGCAATGCAGAAGCTGCGTTACCAGCAGATGGTGCGCTCAACAATGGTGTTGTCCCTGACTGAGCTGATTTCGCGAATCAGCTTAAAAAAAGCCTTCCAGAAATCAACGCTCTGACTCCGGCTCCGTCTGGTCGCAGGTCGGCCGGTAAAGCTGACGATAATATTCCAGACGCTGCAGAAACAACGCTTCCTTATCCTGGGGAATATCTCGCGGTATATGCTGCAGACGCGGAGATTTTTTCAAATACTCCATAAACGCCTGACTGGAAGCCATAAAATCAACCGCTTTATCGATTAAACGTGGTACGCCGTCGCCGATCTTTGCCATCACGTCCTCCTTTTGGGAATAATCTGATTAAGCATTAGCCAAATCACCGGCGCGGGTTAAGGAAAACGTGCTTATCTGCCGACGGGCTTCACAGAAATGAAATTAGAACGGGTATTAGGCGGAATATTAATAAAATTCAAATTATTAGCGATCGCTGGTATAGCATTCTGCGGGCGATAAACGGCGAATTTTTGATAAATAGCTATCAACAATGACGGTCACAGCACATACTATAGGCGAATGAAGCCCCTTTATTAACAGATTAAGTCATCATGAAAGAAGTCGAAAAAAATGAAATCAAGCGCCTGAGCGACCGTCTCGACGCCATCCGCCATCAGCAGGCCGAACTGTCGCTGGTGGAAGCCGCCGACAAATACGCCGAGCTGGAAAAAGAAAAAGCCACCCTGGAAGCGGAGATTGAACGTCTGCGTTCCGTCCAGAGCCAGAAGCTGAGCAAAGAGGCGCAAAAACTAATGAGCCTGCCGTTCCGCCGCGCGATCACCAAAAAAGAGCAGGCCGATATGGGCAAGCTGAAGAAAAGCGTTCGCGGTCTGGTGGTCGTCCATCCGATGACCGCCCTGGGCCGGGAAATGGGTCTGAAAGAGATGACCGGTTTCGCCCGCAGCGAATTCTGATCCCCTGCCCTCTCCGCCCGGAGAGGGTCATTCTGTCTTCACTTCCCACATTTTTACCCTCAGCCAGGTCGATTGGTCCTACCAATAATTTCATCTACCCCCCAGCAGTTCACAAATCCATCAAAATACATCACAAACACGTTGCTTAAGAGCAACATCTGATTAACCATTCGTTGTCATCAACCCTGATACCCTTAATTGGCCGGGCCAATTTTACCTACGATGGGATCGGCAATGAGCGCAGACTCAGCCCTCCTCTCCTGGCGGCCCGATGGAGACCCTGCATGAATCTCTGGCAACAAAACTACGATCCCGCCGGTAATATCTGGTTATCCAGTCTTATCGCATCGCTACCGATTCTGTTTTTCTTTTTTGCGCTGATTAAGCTCAAACTGAAAGGCTACCTCGCAGCCACCTGGACCGTCGCTATTGCGCTGGCCGTCGCCTTGCTGTTCTATAAAATGCCGGTGGACCGCGCCTTAGCCTCGGTGGTCTACGGCTTCTTCTACGGCCTGTGGCCTATCGCGTGGATTATTATCGCCGCGGTCTTCGTCTATAAAATCTCGGTGAAGACCGGGCAGTTCGACATCATCCGCTCATCGATTCTGTCGATTACGCCGGACCAGCGCCTGCAGATGCTGATCGTCGGCTTCTCGTTCGGCGCCTTTCTCGAAGGGGCGGCGGGTTTCGGCGCGCCGGTGGCGATTACCGCCGCGCTGCTGGTCGGCCTTGGGTTTAACCCGCTGTATGCGGCTGGCCTGTGCCTGATCGTCAACACCGCGCCGGTGGCCTTCGGCGCGATGGGCATCCCGATCCTGGTCGCCGGCCAGGTGACCGGTATCGACAGCTTTGCTATCGGCCAGATGGTGGGCCGTCAGCTGCCGTTCCTGACCATTATCGTCCTGTTCTGGATCATGGCCATCATGGATGGCTGGCGCGGCATCAAAGAGACCTGGCCGGCGGTGATGGTGGCAGGCGGTTCGTTCGCTATTGCCCAGTACCTCAGCTCTAACTTCCTTGGCCCGGAGCTGCCGGACATCATCTCGTCGCTGGTCTCCCTGGTCTGTCTGACCCTGTTCCTCAAACGCTGGCAGCCGGTACGCATCTTCCGCTTCGGCGATATCGGCGCCTCGCAGGTGGATATGACGCTGGCCCGCACCCGCTACACGGCGGGACAAGTGATCCGCGCCTGGTCGCCGTTCCTGTTCCTGACCGCCACCGTGACCCTGTGGAGCGTACCGCCGTTTAAAGCGCTGTTCGCACCGGGCGGCGCAATGTATGACTTCGTCATCAATATTTCGGTGCCGTTCCTCGACAAAATGGTTGCCCGTATGCCGCCGGTAGTTAGCGCCGCGACGCCATACGCCGCGGTGTATAAATTCGACTGGCTGTCGGCAACCGGCACCGCCATTCTGTTCGCCGCCCTGCTGTCCATCGTCTGGCTGCGCATGAAGCCAAAAGACGCGCTGACCACCTTCGCCGGGACGCTGAAGGATCTGGCGCTGCCGATCTACTCTATCGGCATGGTGCTGGCGTTCGCCTTTATCTCCAACTACTCCGGGCTGTCGTCGACCCTGGCCCTGGCGCTGGCGCATACCGGCCACGCGTTTACCTTCTTCTCGCCGTTCCTTGGCTGGCTGGGGGTATTCCTGACCGGTTCGGACACCTCGTCTAACGCCCTGTTCGCCGCACTGCAGGCAACGGCCGCGCAGCAGATTGGCGTCTCCGATATTCTGCTGGTCGCGGCCAACACCACCGGCGGTGTCACCGGCAAGATGATTTCCCCTCAGTCGATCGCCATCGCCTGCGCCGCGGTAGGCCTGGTGGGTAAAGAGTCGGATCTGTTCCGCTTTACCGTCAAACACAGCCTGATCTTCACCTGCATGGTGGGCCTGATCACCACGCTGCAGGCCTACGTTTTAACCTGGATGATCCCGTGATAGTGATGCCTAAACGCCTGGCCGACGACGTGGCGCGTCGCGTCCGGGCGCTGATTGAAGAACAACAGCTGGAGGCGGGCATGCGACTGCCCGCTGAACGCCAGCTCGCCGCCCAGCTCGGCGTCTCGCGCAATTCCCTGCGCGAAGCGCTGGCGATGCTGGTCAATGAAGGCGTGCTGCTGAGCCGTCGCGGCGGCGGCACCTTCGTCCGCTGGCAGCATGAACCGTGGTCGGAGCAAAACATCGTCCAGCCGCTGAAGACGCTGCTGGCCGATGACCCGGACTACAGCTTCGACATCCTCGAAGCCCGCCACGCCATCGAGGCCAGCACCGCGTGGCACGCAGCGATGCGGGCCACCGACGCCGATAAAGAAAAAATTCGTCTGTGCTTTGAAGCGACCCAGAGTGAAGATCCGGATATCGCCTCGCAGGCGGATGTCCGCTTCCATCTGGCCATCGCCGAAGCCTCGCATAACGTGGTGCTCCTGCAAACCATGCGCGGTTTTTTCGACCTGCTGCACTCCTCCGTTAAGCAGAGCCGCCAGCGCATGTATCTGGTGCCGCCGGTGTTTGCCCGCCTGACTGAACAGCACCAGGCCGTTATGGAGGCTATTGTTGCCGGTGACGCCGAGGCGGCGCGCCAGGCGATGATGGGCCACTTAGGTTTTGTCCACGCCACGATTAAACGTTTTGATGAAGACCAGGCCCGCCAGGCGCGAATTACCCGCCTGCCCGGTGACCACAATGAAAATTCCAGGGAGAACTCGTGATGATTATTTCCGCCGCCAGCGACTATCGCGCCGCCGCACAGCGTATCCTGCCGCCGTTTCTGTTCCACTATATCGACGGCGGCGCCTACGCCGAACATACCCTGCGCCGTAACGTCGAGGACCTGTCCGATGTGGCCTTGCGCCAGCGTATTTTGCGCAATATGTCGGATCTGAGTCTCGAGACCACTCTGTTCAATGAGAAGCTGGCGATGCCGACGGCGCTGGCGCCGGTCGGGCTGTGCGGCATGTACGCTCGCCGCGGCGAAGTGCAGGCCGCCGGCGCGGCGGACGACAAAGGCATTCCGTTCACCCTCTCTACCGTTTCCGTTTGCCCGATTGAAGAGGTCGCCCCGACCATCAAACGCCCGATGTGGTTCCAGTTATACGTCCTGCGCGACCGCGGCTTTATGCGCAATGCGCTGGAGCGCGCCAAGGCCGCCGGCTGCTCGACGCTGGTCTTTACCGTCGATATGCCGACCCCTGGCGCCCGCTACCGCGACGCCCATTCCGGCATGAGCGGCCCGAACGCCGCCCTGCGCCGCTACTGGCAGGCGGTGACTCATCCGCAGTGGGCGTGGGACGTCGGCCTTAACGGTCGCCCGCACGATCTGGGCAATATCTCCGCCTATCTCGGCCAACCGACCGGTCTGGAGGATTACATCGGCTGGCTGGCGAATAACTTCGATCCGTCGATTTCATGGAAAGACCTCGAGTGGATCCGCGATTTCTGGGACGGTCCGATGGTGATCAAAGGGATCCTCGATCCGGAGGACGCCCGCGACGCGGTGCGCTTCGGCGCTGACGGCATTGTGGTCTCTAACCACGGCGGCCGCCAGCTCGATGGCGTGCTCTCCTCGGCCCGCGCCCTGCCGGCCATTGCCGACGCGGTGAAAGGCGACATTACCATTCTCGCCGACAGCGGCATCCGCAATGGTCTCGATGTGGTGCGGATGATTGCCCTGGGCGCCGACAGCGTACTGCTGGGCCGCGCGTATCTGTACGCCCTGGCGACCCACGGTAAGCAGGGCGTGGCGAATCTGCTGAACCTGATCGAAAAAGAAATGAAAGTGGCGATGACCCTGACCGGGGCGAAAACCATCCGTGAAATCAGCCGTGATTCGCTGGTGCAGAACGCCGAAGCGCTGCAGACCTTCGATGCGCTCAAGCAGAATAACGCCGCGTAGGCGGCGGCGTCATTCTCTCCCCTCACCCTAACCCTCTCCCTCAGGGAGAGGGGACTGTCCGGCAGACAGGTTAGCGGCGGCGTTTCCCTGAGCCTCTGTCCACGAAAAGTATCGACTGATGGGTGAGTCCTTTACCCGCACCCTCCGATCCACCGACCGGCGCCGGTTTTCCCCCTCTCCCTCAGGGAGAGGGTCGGGGTGAGGGTTCGCCAAATATCTGCTATTCTGCCCCCCGCAATTAAGGGGGCAGTATGCTGAACATCGTGTTATTCGAACCAGAGATCCCGCCGAACACCGGGAATATTATCCGCCTGTGCGCCAACACGGGCTTCAGTCTGCATATCATTGAGCCGATGGGCTTTACCTGGGACGATAAACGCCTGAGACGCGCCGGACTGGACTATCACGAGTTCACTGCCGTGCAGCGCCATGCGGATTACGCGGCGTTTCTCGCCAGCGCGCAGCCACAGCGGTTGTTCGCCCTGACCACCAAAGGCACGCCGGCGCACAGCGCAGTGAGCTATCAGGATGGCGATTTCTTGATGTTTGGCCCGGAAACCCGCGGTCTGCCGGCCAGCATCCTCGATGCCCTGCCGCCAGAGCAGAAAATCCGTATTCCGATGATGCCGGACAGCCGCAGCATGAACCTGTCAAACGCGGTGTCGGTGGTGGTGTATGAAGCCTGGCGCCAGCTGGGGTATCCGGGCGCCGTGTTGCGCAGCTAACCTGAGCCATTCCCGGATGGCGGCGCACCGCGCCTTATCCGGGCTACATATCTGAGCTTAACAGCGGCAAATGGCAATACATCAAATCCCGTCGCCGTACTCGAAGGTGTGGTGGATGCCGTTGAAATGCTGATCCATGTCCATCGCCGGCTTGTCGCTCTCCGGCTTGCCAACGATGCGCGCCGGTACGCCCGCCGCGGTGGTGTGCGGCGGAACCGGCTGCAATACCACCGAACCGGCGCCAATCTTCGCCCCACGTCCCACTTCGATATTACCGAGGATCTTCGCCCCGGCGCCAATCATCACGCCTTCGCGAATTTTCGGGTGACGGTCGCCGCTGGTTTTACCGGTACCGCCGAGGGTGACCGACTGCAGGATAGAGACGTCATCTTCAATCACCGCCGTTTCGCCGACCACAATGCCGGTGGCGTGGTCGAGCATGATCCCGCGGCCGATTTTCGCCGCCGGGTGGATATCCACCTGGAAGGAGACGGAGACCTGATTTTGCAGGAAAATCGCCAGCGCACGTCGGCCCTGAGTCCACAGCCAGTGGCCGATACGGTAGGCCTGCAGCGCATGGAAACCCTTCAGGTAGAGCAGCGGCGTGGAGTATTTATCCACCGCCGGGTCGCGCGTGCGCACCGCCTGAATATCGCAGGCGGCGGAGGCGATCATTTCCGGATCGGCGGCATAGGCCTCTTCCACCACTTCGCGAATGGCGATCGCTGGCATAATCGGCGAGGCCAGCTTGTTGGCCAGCATATAGCTCAGCGCACTGCCCAGATTTTCATGCTTGAGTAGCGTAGCGTGGTAAAAACTGGCGAGCATCGGCTCACAGTCAGCCAGAGCCCGGGCTTCGGCTTTAATATTATTCCAGACGATATCCAGTTCTTCACACGGCATTGCATACTCCAGACGATATGATAATGACCTGCCAGTTCTGCGCTGGCAGGGTCATTCAGGTGACAAAGGAAAGCTAATTGCTGCTGCGCTCGTCCTTGCGGGCGCGACCCAATAAGGTCAATGCTGCCTCGCGCGCAATTTTTCCGCAATACAATACCTGATAAATTTCCTCGGTTATTGGCATTTCGACACCTAAACGCTGTGCCAGAACGCGAACCTCCTTGGTATTGCGGTAGCCTTCGACCACCTGGCCAATCTTGTCCTGGGCGCTCTGCACGTCCATACCCTGGCCGAGCATCATGCCGAAGCGACGGTTACGGGACTGGTTGTCGGTGCAGGTGAGCACCAGGTCACCGAGGCCGGCCATGCCCATAAAGGTTTCCGGATCGGCGCCCAGCGCCGCGCCGAGACGGGACATTTCCACCAGCCCACGGGTAATCAGCGCCGTACGCGCATTGGCGCCGAAGCCGATGCCATCCGACATACCGGCCCCGATGGCAATGACGTTTTTCACCGCGCCGCCGAGCTGCACGCCGATAAAGTCCGGATTGATGTAGACGCGGAAACTTTTGCCGCAGTGCAGCAGGTGCTGCAGATCCTCGGCAAACTGCGGATCCGTCGCTGCCAGCGAAATCGCCGTCGGCAGACCGGCGGCCAGCTCTTTGGCGAAGGTTGGTCCCGAGATCACCGCCAGCGGGATATCATCGCCCAGCGCCTCACGCGCCACGTCCTGCAGCAGGCGGCCGGTTTCAGCCTCGAGGCCTTTGGTCGCCCACACCAGACGTGCGTCGGGACGCATCAGCGGTTTAATCTGACGTAATACCTGGCCGAACACATGGCTTGGCACCACGACAAGGATGTCGCGGCTGGCGGCCAGCGCGGTGGCCAGGTCGCTCTCAAGATGCAGCGTATCCGGGAAAGGCACATCGGGAAGGAACGCGGCGTTGCAGCGATCGTGTTGCAGCGTCGCGATATGTTTCGGGTCATGGCCCCAGAGCACAACGTGGTGGCCATTTCTTGCCAGGGTGATGGCAAGAGCGGTGCCGTAAGAGCCGGCACCGATCACAGTCATTGCAGCATTAAGTGCGTTCATCAGGCATCCTGATGTTGTTCAGCACCTTCGCCAGCCTGCTGCTGCAGATAGTTCATAAACAGCGCGTCGAAGTTCACTGGCGCAAGGTTAAGTTGCGGGAAGGTGCCGCGGGAAACCAGGCTGGTGATGCACTCACGCGCGTACGGGAACAGAATGTTCGGGCAGTATGCGCCGAGGCAGTGCGCCATCTGGGTGCCTTCGATGCCGTCGATGGAGAAAATACCGCCCTGCTGTACTTCACAGAGGAACGCGGTTTCTTCGCCCAGCGCGGCGGTCACGGTCACACGCAGCACCACTTCATAAACGCCTTCAGCCAGCTGGGTGGAGGCGGTATCCAGATCAAGTTTAACTTCCGGCTGCCAGTCTTTCTGGAAAACTTGCGGCGCGTTCGGCGCTTCAAAAGAGATATCTTTGGTATAGATACGCTGGATCTGGAAGGTCATTTCGGTGCTGTTTTGTTCTGACATAGTAAAACCCTTTCGTGTTGTCCTTAAATACGCGCTTCCGCCAGGGAAAGCGCGCAAAAATTAGCGCAAGAGGGGATCAAGTCCACCACGTGAATCAAGCGCATACAAGTCGTCACAGCCGCCAATGTGCTGCGCATCAATAAAAATCTGCGGAACCGTCGTCCGTCCGCTGCGCTGGATCATCTCCTCACGCTTCGCGGCATCGCCATCGATCGGCAACTCATGGAACGTTACGCCTTTGCTGTTCAACAGCGCTTTCGCGCGTACGCAGAACGGGCAGGTCGCTTTGGTGTAGATCTCAATATTGGCCATGACTTTACTCCTGTTTTTACCCTGGGGTTTTACGCCGCAGCCTGAGCTTCCCCTTACGTCAGGCATGAAGGGGAAAGCGCGGCGGCATTACCACGCGAGGTAAGTTATTTGCCGCGTACCAGAGGAAGGTTTTCGCCGCTCCAGCCTGCGATGCCCTCTTTCAGTACAAAGACTTTTTCAAACCCGGCTTTGTTCAGCGCGCTGGCTGGCTCTTGCGCCTGCATGCCGGAACCGTCTACCACAATAATGGGTTGCGATTTGTGTTTTTCCAACTCGCCGACGTTATTGGCTTTGATATCGGCAGGCAGCAGGTTGATGGCGCCGGCAATATGGCCTTTACGGAAATCGTCACGCTGACGCAGGTCGACCACCACCGCATCTTCTTTATTGATAAGACGCGTCGCTTCACCACGGGTGATGACTTTAACTTTCGACATCAACCCTTTAAAGGTGGTGAACAGTACCGCACCCAGCAGCGCGATCCACGCGATGCTCAGGACCGGGTGACGGCCGATGAATTGCATAATTTCTTGCATGGGGGGTTACAACTCCCGACTAAGTGATAAAAAACCAGGGAAGGAGTATACCTGTGCATTGCGGCAAATACAGCCAGTGAGCGCGATGTAATGTATTTTCTGCGGGCGGTCACGAAAAAAAAGCCGCCTTCATCATCGCCTCTGACGCCGCCCCTTCCCTTTCTTTGATCTTTCACGGGGATTTAAACGATTCAGCTGTAGTAAAATTACGCAAAATTTCTGTCTTTGAGCATGAGGTTGTCGCAATGTCGGTTTCTAAAAAACCTATGGTACTGGTGATTCTGGATGGCTACGGCTATCGCGAAGACCAACAGGATAACGCCATTTACAGCGCTAAAACGCCGGTAATGGACGCCCTGTGGGCCAAACGTCCGCATACCCTGATCGATGCATCTGGCCTGGAAGTCGGCCTGCCGGACCGTCAGATGGGGAACTCCGAAGTAGGCCACGTCAACCTGGGCGCCGGTCGTATCGTCTACCAGGACCTGACCCGTCTCGATGTTGAAATTAAAGAACGCACCTTCTTCGCCAACCCGGTACTCACCGCCGCGGTCGACAAAGCGGTTGCCGCCGGTAAAGCGGTCCACATCATGGGCCTGATGTCTCCGGGCGGCGTCCACAGCCACGAAGATCACATCATGGCGATGGTGGAGCTGGCAGTAGAGCGCGGCGCTGAGAAAATCTATCTGCACGCCTTCCTTGATGGCCGTGATACGCCGCCGCGCAGCGCGGAAAAAACGCTGGCGACATTCGAAGCCAAATTTGCCGCGCTGGGCAAAGGCCGCATCGCGTCTATTATTGGCCGCTACTATGCCATGGATCGCGATAACCGCTGGGATCGCGTGGAACAAGCTTATGATCTGATGACCCTGGCGAAAGGCGAATTCCAGGCCGATACCGCCGTCGCGGGTCTGCAGGCCGCCTACGCCCGTGACGAAAACGACGAATTCGTCAAAGCCACCGTTATCCGCGCCGCCGGCCAGGCCGATGCCGCGATGGAAGACGGCGACGCGCTGATCTTCATGAACTTCCGTGCTGACCGCGCGCGTGAAATCACCCGCGCCTTCGTCAACGCCGACTTCGACGGCTTCGCGCGTAAGAAAGTGGTTAACCTCGACTTCGTGATGCTCACCGAATACGCCGCCGACATCAAAGTCGCTTGCGCTTATCCGCCCGCCTCACTGGCTAACACCTTCGGCGAGTGGATGGCGAAGCACGATAAAACCCAGCTGCGCATCTCCGAAACCGAGAAATACGCTCACGTGACTTTCTTCTTCAACGGCGGCGTAGAAGAGCCGTTTAAAGGCGAAGAGCGTATTCTGATTAACTCACCAAAAGTGGCAACCTACGATCTGCAGCCAGAAATGAGCTCCGCCGAGCTGACCGAGAAACTGGTCGCCGCCATCAAAGGTGGCAAATACGACACCATCATCTGTAACTACCCGAACGGCGATATGGTTGGCCATACCGGGGTGATGGAAGCGGCAGTGAAAGCGGTTGAAGCGCTGGATCACTGCATCGACCAGGTGACTCAGGCGGTGGAATCCGTTGGCGGCCAGTTGCTGATCACCGCCGACCACGGCAACGCCGAGCAGATGCGCGACCCGGCCACCGGTCAGGCGCACACCGCCCATACCAACCTGCCGGTTCCGCTGATCTACGTCGGTAACAAAGCGGTCAAAGCGGTCAATGGCGGTAAACTTTCCGACATCGCCCCGACCATGCTGTCGCTGATGGGAATGGAAATCCCGCAAGAGATGACTGGCAAGCCGCTGTTCATCGTGGAATAATCCTTCCCCATGAGGGGAAAGGCGACGTATTCAACTACATGGATCGCAACGGCAGTTCGATCCGTCCTTTACGCCAGCGCGCTCAGCGCTGGCGTATTGCTGTGCGCGTCATCTGCGCACGCCGACGATCGCGATCAGCTAAAGTCCATCCAGGCCGACATCGCCGCCAGGCAGCGGGCGATTAAGCAACAGCAGCAGCAGCGCGCAAGCCTGCTCGCCCAGCTCAAAGCGCAGGAAGAGGCGATCGCCGCCGCGGCCCGCAAACTGCGTGAAACCCAGGACAGCCTGAACCAGCTCAATAAGCAGATTGACGAGATGAACGCTTCTCTCGCGAAGCTGGAGCGTCAGCGCGCGTCTCAGGAGCGTAACCTCGCTGCGCAGCTTGACGCCGCGTTCCGCCAGGGGCCGCATACCGGCATCCAGATGGTGCTGAGCGGTGAAGAGGGCCAGCGCAATCAGCGGATGCAGGTCTACTTCAGCTATTTCAACCAGGCCCGTCAGGAGACTATCGCGGAGCTGAAGAAAACGCGCGAAGAGATGGCGGTGCAAAAGTCGATGCTCGAAGAGAAGCAGAGCCAGCAGCAGACGCTGGTCTACGAGCAAAAAGCCCAGCAGGCGAAGCTGGAGCAGGCGCGTAACGAACGGAAAAAGACCCTTTCCGGTCTGGAGTCCGCCATTCAGCAGGGTCAGCAACAGTTAAGTGAATTGCGGGCTAACGAATCGCGCCTACGCGGTCGTATCGCCCAGGCGGAGGCTGCCGCCAAAGCCCGAGCCGATCGGGAAGCTCGCGATGCGCAGGCGGTGCGCGACCGCCAGCAGGAAGCATCGCGCAAAGGCACCACCTATAAACCAACGGAAAGCGAGCGTTCGCTGATGTCACGCACCGGCGGGCTGGGCTCGCCGCGCGGCCAGGCGTTCTGGCCGGTTCGCGGTCCGCTCCTTCATCGATATGGCGAACAGCTGCAAGGTGAACTACGTTGGAAAGGGATGGTTATCGCCGCGTCTGAAGGCACCGAAGTCAGAGCCATTGCCGATGGTCGGGTCATTCTGGCCGACTGGCTGCAGGGCTATGGTCTGGTGGTGGTGGTCGAACATGGCAAAGGCGACATGAGCCTGTATGGCTATAACCAAAGCGCGCTGGTCAGCGTCGGTACGCAGGTTCGTGCCGGTCAGCCTATCGCGCTCGTAGGCAGCAGCGGCGGTCAGGGCCGTCCGTCGCTCTATTTCGAAATTCGCCGCCAGGGTCAGGCGGTCAATCCACAGCCGTGGTTGGGAAGATAAGTTTTGCTTCAATTTCGCGCAATTGCTCTTGCCGTAGCCGGTTCGCTGGCTCTGGCGGCGCCAGCGTTCGCTGGCAAACTCTCCATCGTTATTGACGATTTTGGCTACCGCCCGCAGACCGAGAATCAGGTGCTGGCGCTGCCGTCAACTATCTCCGTCGCCGTGCTGCCGAACGCGCCGCACGCCCGGGAAATGGCCACGAAAGCGCATAATCTGGGCCATGAAGTGCTCACCCACCTGCCGATGGCGCCGCTCAGCAAACAGCCGCTGGAAAAAGACACCCTGCGTCCCGAAATGAGCAGCGAGGAGATCGAGCGCATCATTCGCGAGGCTTACGGCAAAGTTCCCTACGCCGTCGGGCTGAATAACCATATGGGCAGCGCGATGACCTCCAACCTGTTTGGTATGCAGAAGGTGATGCAGGCCCTGGAGCGCTACAATCTCTATTTTCTCGATAGCGTCACCATCGGCAACACCCAGGCCATGCGCGCCGCGCAGGGCACCGGGGTGAAGGTGATTAAGCGCAAGGTGTTTCTTGACGATACGCAGAATGAAGCCGATATCCGCACCCAGTTCAATCGCGCCATCGCCCTGGCGCGGCGCAACGGTTCGGCAATAGCCATTGGCCATCCGCATCCGACGACGGTGCGGGTGCTGCAGCAGATGGTCTATAACCTGCCGCAGGATATCACGCTGGTGCGCCCGAGCAGCCTGCTCAACGAGCCACAGGTCGACAACTCGACGCCAAACTACGCTCAGCCGCCCGCGCAACAAACGCCGCCGCAGCAGCAGAAGCCGCGTAATCCGTTCCACGGTGTGAAGTATTGCAAGCCGAAGCGCCCGCTGGAGCCCGTGAACGCCAGCCGCTTCTTCACTATCCTCAGCGACAGCATCAGCCAGAGCGCGCTGGTCCAGTACTATCGCCTCAAATGGCAAGGCTGGGACAATCCCGGCAACTAGACCACTCAGGGGTCCGTTCGCTTTTGCGCGACGGGCGCCTGGTTATCTTCGTGGGCGTACCACGCCTTAAAATATTTGAGAAAGCTGTAAAACGTGGCGTACAGGCCGGTGACCACGCCGACTTTGCCATAGCGCCACGCTCCGCTAAAGAGATACCACTTAAAGAAAGCGCCAATGGCGCTGACGATCCCCCGCGTCAGCGAAGGTTTGATCTGCTGGTACTTCACCAGCCGGGTGGTATAGCTGTTTAGCTTATTAAACACTTCATGCAGCGAATAAAAGGTGTCATGGCGTACAAAGCCCGGCAGCCTGACGGAGCGTGCGTGTCCGACCACCTGGTCATCCACCGGCCGGTCGTTAAACCGCGCCTGCTGGCGGTTAAAGAGACGCACCGGGTAATCCGGCGAAGAAATAGGGTAGATCGTTCGCACCTGCGTGCCGAGCACAAACCAGTAGCGCGGCAGACGCCAGGCGCAGGTTGGGTCCGGCTCCTCCCCCGCTTTTAGCGCCTGAATGGCCGCCACTACGTCATTATCAAGAATCTCATCGCTATCCATACACAGCACCCAGTCATGGCTGGCCAGCCCGATGGCGTAGTTCATCTGGGCGCCGTGGGCTTTATAGGCATGATGATGGACGGTGAGGCCAAACTGCTGACAAATAGAGACCGTTTCGTCGGTGCTGCCGGAGTCGACGACGATACATTCATCGGCCACCTTCAGCAGCGGCGGCAGCACCTCCATCAGCAGGCGCGCAGAGTTACAGGTCAGTAAGCATACGGAGAGTTTAAGCATGATAGTTACAAAGTTAAACCGCGACTAAACACACTGTATAAGCGAATAACCGTAAAATCGATGTAGAAATTGTGCGCTTAATATTAAGCAGGCTAAAAATGTTATCCAAATCTAAATTAAGGCGCCCGCAGGCGCCTTTTTTGCTGATTTTTACAACAGCCCGGAGGCGTTATTCCCAGCTCAGAACCACTTTACCGGACTGGCCGGAGCGCATCGCGTCAAAACCTTTCTGGAAATCATCAATGCCGAAGCGGTGGGTGATGATCGGTGAAAGGTCCAGACCAGACTGGATCAGCGCCGCCATTTTGTACCAGGTTTCGAACATTTCGCGACCATAGATCCCTTTAATAAACAGCCCTTTGAAGATGACCTTGGTCCAGTCGATGGACATATCCGACGGCGGGATACCCAGCATCGCGATACGGCCGCCGTGGTTCATGGTATCGAGCATGCTGCGAAACGCCGGCGGCGCGCCGGACATCTCCAGGCCCACGTCGAAACCTTCGGTCATGCCCAGCTCGGCCATCACGTCGTTGAGGTTCTCTTTCGCCACGTTCACCGCGCGGGTGACGCCCATTTTGCGCGCCAGCTCCAGACGGTACTCGTTGACGTCGGTGATCACCACGTTACGCGCGCCGACGTGTTTCGCCACCGCCGCCGCCATCACGCCGATCGGACCGGCGCCGGAAACCAGTACATCTTCCCCGACCAGATCGAAGGAGAGCGCGGTGTGCACCGCGTTGCCGAACGGGTCGAAGATAGACGCCAGGTCATCAGAGATATTGTCGGGGATTTTAAAGGCGTTAAAAGCCGGGATCACCAGATACTCGGCAAAGCAGCCCGGGCGGTTGACGCCCACGCCGATGGTGTTGCGGCACAAATGGGTGCGGCCCGCGCGGCAGTTGCGGCAGTGGCCGCAGGTGATATGCCCTTCGCCGGAGACGCGGTCGCCAATCTTAAAGCCGCGCACTTCCTGACCAATCCCCACCACTTCGCCGACGTATTCGTGACCGACCACCATCGGCACCGGAATGGTCTTCTGCGACCACTCATCCCAGTTGTAGATGTGCACGTCGGTTCCGCAAATAGCAGTCTTGCGGATTTTAATCAGCAGATCGTTATGGCCGACTTCCGGTTCCGGTACGTCGGTCATCCAGATGCCTTCTTCCGCTTTCAGTTTGGATAACGCTTTCATCTCACACCCTTATTAGGCGATGACGCCCAGTTGTTTGCCGATGCGGGTAAAGGCTTCCACCGCACGCTCAATTTGTTCAGGGGTATGCGCCGCCGACATCTGGGTGCGAATACGCGCCTGGCCTTTCGGTACCACCGGATAGAAGAAGCCGGTGACATAGATCCCTTCTTTCTGCAGCTCGCGGGCAAAGTTCTGCGCCACCACCGCTTCACCCAGCATCACCGGAATGATGGCGTGGTCGGCGCCCGCCAGCGTGAAACCTGCCGCGGTCATTTTTTCGCGGAACAGACGCGCGTTAGCCCACAGCCGATCGCGCAGGTCTGCCCCCTCTTCAACCATCTCCAGCACTTTGATGGAGGCGGCCACAATGGCCGGCGCCAGAGAGTTGGAGAACAGATACGGACGGGAACGCTGGCGCAGCCACTCAACCACCTCTTTGCGTGCGGCGGTGTAGCCCCCGGAGGCGCCGCCCAGCGCTTTACCCAGCGTGCCGGTGATGATGTCGACGCGACCCATCACGTCGCAATATTCATGAGAGCCGCGGCCGTTTTCGCCGACGAAGCCGACGGCGTGGGAGTCATCGACCATCACCAACGCATCGTATTTATCCGCCAGGTCGCAAACGCCTTTCAGGTTGGCGATCACGCCATCCATCGAGAAGACGCCATCGGTGGCGATCAGCACGTGACGCGCGCCGGCCTCGCGCGCTTCTTTCAGACACGCTTCCAGCTCCTGCATGTCGTTGTTGGCATAGCGGAAGCGCTTCGCTTTACACAGGCGCACGCCGTCGATGATCGAGGCATGGTTCAGGGCGTCGGAGATAATGGCGTCTTCCGGCCCGAGCAGCGTTTCAAACAGGCCGCCGTTGGCGTCAAAGCAGGAGGAGTAGAGGATCGCGTCTTCCATACCGAGGAAATCGGCCAGCTTCTTCTCCAGCTGCTTATGCGTGTCCTGGGTACCGCAGATGAAGCGCACCGAGGCCATCCCGAAGCCGTGGCTGTCCATACCGGATTTCGCTGCGGCAATCAGTTCCGGGTGGTTCGCCAGACCCAGATAGTTATTGGCGCAGAAGTTAATCACATGGCTGTCGCCGACGGTAATGTCCGCCTGCTGCGCCGAGGTGATGATCCGCTCTTCTTTGAACAAGCCTTCGGCCCGAGCGGTTTCCAGATTACTCGTTAACTGTTTGTAGAAATCACCACGCATTGCAACTCTCCAGATTCGGCAAAATTTGGCACATATTACCCAAAGCTATACGCTGATACGAGATGATGCAGGCCTGAATGAATTATTTGCAGCATAAATCACGTCAGCCCAGCACCTTATTCTGCGAATGGCTGTAGGCTTGCTCATGTGGTGATATGATATGAGCATTCATGCCCGGATTGTCTTCGGGCTCCCAACTTCAAAGGTACAGTTATGATCATCGTTACCGGCGGCGCAGGCTTTATCGGCAGCAACATCGTTAAAGCGCTGAATGACAAAGGCATCACCGACATTCTGGTTGTCGACAATCTGAAAGACGGCACCAAGTTTGTGAATCTGGTTGACCTGAACATCGCTGACTACATGGATAAAGAAGACTTTCTGATCCAGATAATGGCGGGTGAAGAGTTCGGTGAAATCGAAGCGATCTTCCACGAAGGCGCGTGCTCTTCCACCACAGAGTGGGATGGCAAGTACATGATGGATAACAACTATCAGTACTCTAAAGAGCTGCTGCACTACTGCCTGGAGCGTGAAATCCCGTTCCTGTACGCCTCTTCCGCCGCCACCTACGGCGGGCGCACCAGCGACTTCATCGAGTCCCGTGAGTACGAACAGCCGCTGAACGTCTACGGCTACTCCAAATTCCTGTTCGACGAATACGTCCGCCAGATCCTGCCGGAAGCCAATTCGCAGATCGTCGGCTTCCGCTACTTCAACGTCTACGGGCCGCGCGAAGGCCACAAAGGCAGCATGGCGAGCGTCGCTTTCCACCTCAACACCCAGCTGAATAATGGCGAAAGTCCGAAACTGTTCGAAGGCAGCGACGGCTTCAAGCGCGACTTCGTCTACGTGGGCGACGTGGCAGACGTCAACCTGTGGTTCTGGGAAAACGGCGTGTCCGGGATCTTCAACCTTGGCACCGGCCGCGCGGAATCCTTCCAGGCGGTTGCCGATGCGACCCTGGCTTTCCATAAAAAAGGCAGCATTGAGTACATCCCGTTCCCGGACAAACTGAAAGGCCGCTACCAGGCATTCACCCAGGCCGATCTGACTAACCTGCGCAAAGCGGGCTATGACAAACCGTTCAAAACCGTTGCCGAAGGCGTAACGGAATATATGGCCTGGCTGAATCGGGATGCGTAAGAGATAACATGAAAATTCTGGTGGTAGGCCCGTCTTGGGTGGGCGACATGATGATGTCGCAAAGTCTTTATCGTACGCTCAGGGCGCGCTATCCCCAGGCGATTATCGACGTGATGGCGCCAGCCTGGTGCCGTCCGTTGCTATCGCGCATGCCGGAAGTGAATGAAGCGATCCCGATGCCGTTGGGCCACGGCGCGCTGGCTATCGGCGAACGCCGCAAGCTCGGCCATAGCCTGCGCGAGCGTCGCTACGATCGCGCTTACGTGCTGCCGAACTCGTTTAAATCGGCATTAGTCCCCTTCTTTGCCAACATCCCGCTGCGCACCGGCTGGCGCGGCGAGATGCGCTACGGCCTGCTCAACGACGCCCGGGTACTGGACAAAGACGCCTGGCCGCTGATGGTGGAACGCTACGTGGCGCTGGCCTACGACAACGGCGTGATGCGCTGCGCCAAAGATCTGCCTCAGCCGCTGCTGTGGCCGCAGCTGCAGGTCAACGATGGCGAAAAATCACAGACCTGCAACGCCTTTAATCTCTCAAACGAGCGGCCGATCATCGGCTTCTGCCCCGGCGCGGAATTCGGTCCGGCCAAACGCTGGCCGCACTATCACTATGCTGCGCTGGCTAAAAAGCTTATCGACGATGGCTATCAGATTGCGTTATTCGGCTCGGCGAAAGATAACGAGGCCGGCAAAGAGATCATCGCCGCCCTCAGCAGCGAGCAGCAGGCCTGGTGTCGTAATCTGGCGGGTGAAACCCAGCTGGAGCAGGCGGTCATTCTGATCGCCGCCTGTAAAGCTGTAGTGACTAACGATTCGGGGCTGATGCACGTCGCCGCCGCGCTGGACCGCCCGCTGGTGGCGCTGTATGGCCCGAGCAGCCCGGACTTCACCCCGCCGCTGTCGCATAAAGCGCGGGTTATCCGCCTGATTAGCGGCTACCACAAGGTGCGCAAAGGCGATGCCGCGGAAGGCTATCATCAGAGCCTGATCGACATCACCCCAGAACGCGTCCTGCAAGAGCTGAACGAACTGTTAGCGGAAAAAACCGAGCACGAGGAAGCGTAACGGATGCGGGTATTGATCGTAAAAACCTCGTCCATGGGCGACGTGCTACACACGCTGCCCGCGCTAACCGACGCTGCGCAGGCCATCCCCGGCATTCGCTTCGACTGGGTGGTTGAAGAGGGTTTCGCGCAGATCCCCTCCTGGCATGAAAGCGTCGAGCGGGTGATCCCGGTGGCGATTCGCCGCTGGCGTAAAGCCTGGTTTTCCGCGCCGATTAAAGCGGAGCGTCAAGCCTTCCGCGAGGCCGTTCAGGCGGTAAAGTATGACGCCATCATCGACGCCCAGGGGCTGGTGAAAAGCGCCGCGCTGGTTACTCGCCTGGCGCACGGCGTCAAGCACGGTATGGACTGGCAAACGGCCCGCGAGCCGCTGGCGAGCCTGTTTTACAACCGCCGCCACCATATCGCGAAACAGCAGCACGCAGTGGAGCGTACCCGTGAGCTGTTCGCCAAAAGCCTTGGCTACGCGAAACCCCAGACCCAGGGGGATTACGCCATTGCGCGCCATTTCCTGCAGCACGAGGCTAGCGCTGCCGCGCCCTATCTGGTGTTTCTGCACGCCACCACCCGCGATGATAAGCACTGGCCGGAAACCCGCTGGCAGGAGCTTCTCGATCTGCTGGCCGACAGCGGCGTCCGCATTAAGCTGCCGTGGGGCGCCCCGCACGAAGAGGCGCGGGCAAAACGACTGGCGGAAGGCCGGGAGTATGTTGAAGTGCTGCCGCGCATGAGCCTTGAGCAGGTGGCGCAGGTTCTGGCCAGCGCCCGGGCTGTCGTCTCGGTCGATACCGGACTGAGTCATTTGACCGCCGCGCTGGATAAACCGAACTTCACGCTCTACGGCCCGACCGATCCGGGGCTGATTGGCGGATACGGTAAAAACCAGCATATCGTCAGGCCGGAAAACAGCACCAGCACCAGCGATATTCCGGCCAGCCGGGTTCATCTTCTCCTGCAAAATCAGGGGCTGCTCTGATGGGATCCCTGTTTAAACAGATCTACCGCTATACGCGCCCTCGCGCTTATCGCCACAATGAAAATCTGTGGCCTTTTACCCGTATTACGCGCGCGCCAAGCGGCGAAATCAGCGCGTTACGCTATAAAGGGAAAACGGTGCCGCTGGTCAGCCTGAGCGCGCTGAAAAACAGCATGCAGGGCGAAGTCCTGCTGACCGCCACCGGCCCCTCAACCCGCAATATCGATTTTTCCCTGTTGTCGAAAACGATCCCGGTGATGGGCGTCAATGGCGCCTGGCATCTTGCCGACCGGCTACACTTTTCGCTCTATACCATCGTCGACATGGAATTTTTCGATAAGAAGCCTGATATTATCCGCGCCATTGTCAGCCAGCCGGAGATTCTGCTGTTCACCACCATGCACGGGATCGCCAAAATCCTCGATCGCTATGGGGACGCACTACGCTGCCGTTTGGCGTTGATTGAGGACGGTTGCTATAAGATTTACCAGCCGAAAGTCGCCAGCGAAGCGATAAAGCGCACTTACCAGCAGAATGCGGCGATGTGCTTTCATCCTCAGCGCCCGGATATCTGTTTTAGCACCGATATTCGCCAGGGCATCTTTGATGCCGGCACGGTGGTCTACTGGGCGCTGCAAATTCTCGCCTGGCTGGGCTTCAATACTATCCTGGTGAGCGGCCTGGATATGACCAACTTTAACCAGCCGCGATTCTACGAAACACAACAAGAAAAATTGCCTTCTTACCTGGCAACAAAAGTGGATACCCTCGTCATGCCCTCCTTTGCGCATGCCGCGCAGGTACTGCAGCAACGTCAGATTCGGGTGATTAATTTTTCCCCAGAAAGCGCTGTGCCGGATACTATCTTCGAAAAGGTTGCGTTTAATGAGTACTTTAAAAGTGAGTAACTTCGCCAGACAGGGTTACTCGATTGTCTTTCCTTTGTTTTTATTTTTCAGCGCGATTTTTTGCATGTCCACCCGGACCAATAATCTGCTGCATTTATCGATCCTGCTGCTATTGCTGTCGCTGGTACGCCAGGAAAACCGCCAGGCGCTGGCCGGGGTGTTACGCGAGCAGTGGCAGACCTGGACGCTGCTGGCAGCTTTCTTTATCTATTACGCCCTCAGTAACCTGTGGGGACATACGCCACAGCATATTGACTCGCCGATCACCCACGGCGTGTATCTGACGGGGTATCTGTTGCTGATGACGATGCTGCTCAGCGACGAACGAACCCGCCGCCTGGCCATGCTGGCGGTGGTTGGCGGGATCACCGTGCTCTCCCTGTGGACGCTGATTATCGACCATACGCTGGTCCTCACCGAACGAGCGGTCTCCCCCGAGAACCCCGGACCAACGAACGTTATCGACCTTGCCGGTTACTGCGGCATCGGCATTTTAATCTGCGGCATGCTACTGAAAGAAAAAGCCAGCCACTGGCTCTATCTGCCGGTGGTCATCATGCTGGTGATGCTGCTGCTCACCCAAAGCCGTGGGCCGATCATCGCCCTGGTGCTGGCGGTCGGCTGCACGTTGCACCTGCACGTCTTCACCCGCCGCAACCTGCTGATCGCCGCGGCGCTGGCTGTGCTGGTTGCGCTGCTTTTGGTCATGACGCCGGTGGGCGACATGCTGCTCGCCCGTTTCGAGGAGCTTGGCACCCAAAGCGGGCTGCGCCTGAGCATCTGGCACCATACGCTGTCGGAGATGGCCAGCCAGCCGTGGCTGGGGCGCGGTTTCAGCTATGAACTGGATTTCATCAACTACAGCGGCGAGCACATCACCACCACCCACAGCGTGTATATGGGCGCCCTGCTGAAAGGCGGCATCCTGGGGTTACTGCTGCTGCTGGCGGTCATTGCCTGCGGGCTATGGCAGGCGTGGCGCAAGCGCCACACCGACAGCCGCTACAGTCTGGCGATCCTGTTTTACGCGCTGGTGTTTATGGCCTCGCAGGGGATGTTTATCATCAGCAACCCCCGGGAAACCTGGGTGCTGTTCTGGCTGCCGCTGGGCATCGCGCTCAGCAAAGGGCTGGCGGAAAAACGCTAACAAAAAGGGCCGTCAGCGGCCCTTTATTATATTCACTTTTAAATCAACTGCGGGCGGCGACCAGCCGGTCGGCCTGCTCTTTAATCACGGGCCACACTGACTCAATCGCCACATCGGCGACATTCGCTTCTTCACAGACGATCTGTTTCGCCTTGTCATAGCCCGGCGCCCAGATGTGATAGCCGGGCAGCCCGGTATCCTTGAGTTTGCGCTTGTTATAGACCGCCACCATCGGTTTATCGAAGGCCCGGGCGATATGCACGATCGAGGTGTCTGGCGTAATGACTAAATCACAGCTGCGGATCACTTCGACGGCGGAGTTGATGGTACTGTCGGCGATATACAGCGCCATATCCAGCCCCAGCTGGCGGATTTTCTCACTACGCCCCACCATCACGATACAGACCCGGTAAGGTAGGGCGCGTAACCGCTCGACCAGGGTCGCCACCTGGTGACGACAGAAGTCTTTATCCTCAGACGCGGTAAAAGGGTTAATGGCGATACGCAGTTCGACCTCTCCGGCCTGGGAAAGCAAGCGAGCCACTTTCTCCCGCTCATGGCGGCAGCCGGGGAGATGATAGTGATACGGGTGGTCGTCAACGATGCCAAACAGTTTCACCACCTGTTTATAGCGCTGGGAAATATGGCTGTTGCTGTCAAAAAAAGCGATCGAATGATCGTAAAGTTTATATTGATCTTTATTAAAACCAATCACGCTGGCCGCCCGTAAATCGGCGAGTAATTTAAAGCGTTCATAGCTGGTGACGTCATCAAAATCGATAACTGCATCAAAACCTACCGCCCGCAACGTATTTAAGGACATGCGCGGCCGATATAAATATACTTGCTGAATGAATTCTGAGCCTGCTAATATTTCGCAGCATATTGGTCCGGTTAACACCGAAACCTGATATCCCCGTTCGGCCAGTATTCTGGCGCAGCCGGTCGTGACCACCATATCCCCGACTTTATCGTCCAGGCGCAATAGCAGTACGCGGCGGACAGCCGCTGGGTCGAAGGCTTTACGCGCCGGCTTATTTCTGTATCGATAGTTAATTAAATTAAATTTAATGCCGCGGAAAAAAGCATTCTTTTTCCGCGTTAATTGTTTAAGGATACGCATACGGTACCTTGAGCTGTGTTAGCGCTGTGTGATTTTCCGCTGGTAATATTCTGCCAACGTCATGCCCTTCACCTGCGGCGCCAGCCAGCTAAAAAAGGCTTCAAGGTCAGCGTATAAACGCTCAATATCCCGTTCATTCTGGAACGTGGGGCTGCCGCCGGGCATATACTCTGAAGAGTGGAGCATATATTCCACGTAGTCATTGCCCTGCGTCAACGTTTGTTCGACGACTTTTTTCATCGTCTCCACGTTGCCGCCCATCGGACGCAGCCAGTGTACGGAGGGGGAACGCACTTTACCCCGCAGGCGATCGTAGCCCTGCTTCACGCTGTTCATCCACGCTGAGTGCTTGTACTGAATGCTCATCGGCACTTCCAGCAGCGGAGAGTGGCCTTCGCGGCTGATATCATTTTCATCGAGAAAATAGGCATGCTGCGGGAAGCGGCGATAATCGGTCCCGCCATCGCCCTGCGGCGCTCCCTTGGCGGTCTTCCAGTTCACCCGCGGGGTCACCGAGCAATCCACCTGATAACCGTGCTCCACCAGCAGACGCGCATAGCGCTCGTCAAAGGCCCAGCGCCCGGCGCGATGGCTGACCATTTTGGTCTGGAAAGTATCCTCCAGCAGATGCGTCATATAGTCGACCTTCTCACGCATCATGGCATCGCTGTATTCAATGAGATAAGGCTTATGCCGCCAGTCATCGGCGGTCAGCGGCTCGGTCGGCGGGCTGTTCCACGCATGCAGATGCATGCCGACTTCCGCGGTGCCGCGGGCAATCACGTCTCTGGCGAATTCGATATAAAAGGGGTCGATGGCCATTTCATAGTTGGTCAAATAGACCGGTTTAAAGCCATACTTTTCGCAAAGCTGCTGAAAACGCGGGAGATAACGCGCATTCTCGGTGGTGATGCTGTCATGTTTTTGCCAGAGGTTATCGCCCTCTGTATCAATCGTGATGAGAAATGCGGGATTGTGCACGAAAACGTCCTCAGGCCATACGTATCGGGTCATGGTAGAGCAATACAACGCTTCTCTCAATCTGTCTGATCCCCTAGAATCGGAACCCTTATCCTGGATGAAGAACAGAGTATGACGCCTGAAACCCTCTCCCGCGGCCCGTTGAACCCGGCGCGGATCCTGGTCATTAAGCTGCGCCATCATGGCGACATGCTGCTGATCACGCCGCTTATTCACGCGCTGAAACAGCAGTATCCCGCCGCCAGCGTGGATGTGCTGCTGTATGAAGAGACCCGGGATATGCTCGCCGCCAACCCCGATATCCATCATATTTATGGTCTCGATCGCCGCTGGAAAAAGCAGGGAAAAAGGCATCAGTTGAAGATGCAATGGCAGCTCATTCAGACGCTGCGTCAGCAGCGATACGATATGGTGCTTAACCTTGCTGACCAGTGGCCGAGCGCGATTATCAGCAAACTGACCGGCGCCGCGACGCGGATTGGTTTTGATTTTCCGAAGCGCCGCCACCCGGTCTGGCGCTATTGCCACACCGCGCTGGCCTCCACCCAACAGCACAACCAGCTGCATACGGTACAGCAGAATCTCTCTATTCTCGCTCCGCTCGGTCTCCCGTTGAACGACGCGCCGGCGCGGATGGGCTACAGCGAAGCAGACTGGGCCACCAGCCGCGCCCTGCTGCCGGAGGAGTTCCGGGAAAACTACATCGTCATCCAGCCAACGTCGCGCTGGTTCTTTAAATGCTGGCGCGAAGATCGTATGAGTGCGCTGATCAACGCGCTGTCTGCCGAGGGGTACGCGGTGGTGCTCACCTCCGGCCCCGACGATCGAGAGAAGAAGATGGTGGACACCATCATCGCCGGTTGCCCGCAGGCGCGTCTGCACTCTTTAGCCGGCCAGTTAACGCTGCGCCAGCTGGCGGCGGTGATCGATCACGCCCGCCTGTTTATCGGCGTCGACTCGGTGCCGATGCATATGGCTGCGGCGCTCGGCACTCCGCTGGTCGCCCTGTTCGGCCCCTCGAAGCTGACCTTCTGGCGTCCGTGGCAGGCGAAAGGCGAGGTGATCTGGGCCGGCGACTTCGGTCCGCTACCCGACCCGGATGACATCAACACCAACACCGAAGAACGTTATCTCGATTTAATTCCTACCGACGCCGTGATCGCGGCGGCGAAAAAGGTACTGGCATGAGTAAATTCAGGCTGGCTCTGGTGCGGCAGAAGTACCGCCCGGACGGCGGCGCAGAACGGTTTGTCTCCCGCGCGCTGGAAGCCCTCGACAGCAGTCATCTGCAGCTGAACGTCATCACCCGCGAATGGCAGGGGCCGGTGAAACCGGACTGGCAGATCCATATCTGTAATCCGCGCAAATGGGGGCGCATCAGCCGCGAGCGCGGCTTTGCCAACGCCGCGCGCGCGCTCTGGCAGCGCGAGTCTTTCGACCTGGTGCAGAGCCATGAACGTATTCCCGGCTGCGATCTCTACCGCGCTGGCGATGGCGTTCATCGCCGCTGGCTGCAGCAGCGCTCGCGCATTTTACCGGCCTGGAAAAGCCGCCTGCTGTTCGCCGACCGTTATCATCGCTACGTCATGCAGGCGGAGCGCGAGATGTATGAAGACTCACACCTGCGCGGGGTGATCTGCAACGCCGAGATGATCAAGCGCGAAATTATCGAAGACTTTGGCCTGCCGGCGGAGAAGATCCACGTTATTTATAACGCCATTGATAACCAGCGTTTTCTACCGCCGGGCGAAGACACCTTTGCCGCCTTACGCGCCAAATGGCAGCTACCGCTGCAGGCAACCTGCCTGATTTACGTCGGCTCCGGCTTTGAGCGCAAGGGACTGGCGGCGGCAATCCGCGCCATCGCCCCCACCGATCGCTATCTGCTGGTGGTTGGCAAAGATAAGGATCAGCCGCGCTATCAGGCGCTGGCGAAGAGTCTCGGCTGCGAAGCGCGGGTGCGCTTCTTCGGCATGCAGTCGGAGACGCTGCCCTTCTATCAGATGGCCGATGGTCTGCTGCTGCCCACCCTCTACGATCCGTTCCCCAACGTCATTCTCGAAGCGATGGCCTGCGGTCTGCCGGTGATCACCACCACCGGCTGCGGCGGGGCGGAGTTTATCGTCGACGGCCACAACGGTTACGTCTGCGACGCCCTGGATATCCCGGCGCTGCAGCAGGCGGTGATGGCCCTGCCTGCCCGCGCGCTGGGCTCCGCGCAAGGCGGTCGCGCCCGCGAGCGCATCATGGCCTGCACCAGCGAGCGACTCTCAACCCAGCTGCTTTCTCTTTATCAGGATCTGGTGAAATAACGATGCGCATCTTATTTGTGATTGACGGTTTACCCGGCGGCGGCGCGGAAAAAGTGGTCCTGACCCTGGCAGCACAGTTCCTGCGCGACGGCGATCGGGTGTCGCTCATTTCGCTGCGCGATGTCTGCGAGTATCCGTTGCCCGAGGGTCTCGACTATCAGGTGGTGGCCGATCGCTGCCGTAAACCGTGGCGCAAGCTGACCGAGCTGTCCCGCCGCGCCCGCCAGCTGGACGCCGCGGTCATCCGGGCCGAACAGCAGGGGCAATTTGACCTCGTGCTTTCCAACCTGCACAAAACCGACCGCATCGTCGCCCGCAGCCGGGCGCTGCGCGAGCGTAACGTCTGGTTCTGCCTGCACGGCGTATTCTCTGCCTCCTATCTCGGGCACCGCACCGGCTTTGACCGCTGGATGAAGCAGCAGAAAATTAAGCGAATTTACCAGGGTCGCAACGTGGTGGCGGTTTCCGACGCCGTGGGACGCGATCTGGTGGAAGCCTTCGCCCTGCGTCCGGCACAGCTGAAAACTATCTACAACCCCTTCGATATCGCCACTCTGCGCGCCGAGGCGGAAGCCGACAGTGAGCGACCGGCCGGTGACTATCTGATTCACGTCGGCCGCTTCCATCCGGGCAAACGCCACGACCGCCTGCTCGAAGCCTATGCACAAAGCGGCATTGACGCGCCGCTGGTGCTGTTAGGCCAGGGAAAACCGGAGCAAGAGCAGCGCCTGCGCCAGCTGGCCAAAACGCTGCAGGTTGACGATCGGATGTGGTTCAAGGGTTTTCAGAAAAACCCCTTACCGTGGATCAAAGGCGCACGGATGCTGGTTTTAAGCTCCGATAGCGAAGGATTCGGCAATGTGGTGGTGGAAGCGCTGCTGTTGCATACGCCGGTTGCCAGCACCCGCTGCCCCGGCGGCGTCACCGAGATCCTCACCGGCGAACTTGCCCGCGGTCTGGCGGATCTGACCAGTCCGGCGCTGGCTCAGACGATGCAAAGCATTTACCATAACCCGCCGACTATCGACGACGCCGCGCTGGAAAAATTCAGCGTCGTGTCCATTTGTCAGCAGTACCGTCAGCTGCAGCGCACCTGACGCCGTTAGTTAACCAGGATCGAAGATTTATGAGTCAAACGCCTTTATTGAGCATCGTGGCTGCCGTCTACAACGGTGAGAAATTTCTTGCGCAGTTCTTTGAGTGCCTTGAACAGCAGCAGCTGGAAAGCTATGAACTGATCCTGGTGAACGATGGTTCGACAGACAACAGCCTGGCGGTGATCGCCGAATGGCGGGATCGGCTGCAGAACGTCCAGGTACTGGAGCAGGAAAACCAGGGCGTCTCGGTCGCGCGCAATACCGGCCTCGCCGCCGCCAGCGGCAAATATCTGGCGTTTCCGGATATCGACGACAAACTCTATCCGGGCATGTATCGCACGCTGCTGGAGATGGCCGAGAAAGAACATCTCGATATCGCGACCTGCAACGGCACCTACGTGTATGAAAAGCGCCGCGAGAGCCACCCGATCTTCCCGCTGGATCGCCTGCCCTCGACCGGCGTGCTGCCGGGTCATGTCTGGCTCAAGCAGGCCCTGGACTCGCGGAAGTTTCTACACGTCACCTGGCTCAACATCTATCGCCACGACTTTATCCGCCAGCATCACTTCCATTTCGAGCCCGGCCTGCGCCATCAGGATATCCCGTGGACGACAGAGGCGCTGCTGGCCGCGGAGCGCGTGCAGTACACCAGCCAGCAGTTCTATGATTACTACATCCACTCTGAGTCGGTGTCGCATAAGCCGGACAACGACGACACGCTGATGCGTTCGGCGCGCCACTATATGAAGATTCTGGAGATGCTGGAGGCGATCAACCAGCGCTACCCGGATAAAGTGCGCCATATCGCCGCCTGTCGCTGGCAGATCGCCAAAGAAGGCCTGGGGATCATCCACACCTTCGACAGCATGAAAGATGAGTCGAAAAAGCATGTTATTATTAAAGAATTCTTCGACCGCGGTATCTGGCGGTTAATCTGGAAAAACGCCTGTACTTTCCGTTTACGCTGGCGCCTGGGACGCCGTTATCTGCGTATTAAGCGTTATCGCCACGCGGTATAGACCAAAAACCCGCTGTTTCCGCCAAAGAGATAGCTTTACGCGGGCTAAATGCTTAGAATTTGCCCGCCAAAACAGAGAACGGATAAATAGTTTGGAATTGCTTTATACCACCCTACTTTACCTTATTCAGCCGCTGGTGTGGCTGCGGCTGCTGCTGCGCAGTCGTAAGGCTCCTGCCTATCGTAAACGCTGGGCGGAACGCTATGGCTTCTGTCAGAACAAGGTAGAGCCGGATGGCATTCTGCTGCACTCCGTTTCCGTCGGAGAAACCCTGGCCGCCATTCCGCTGGTTCGCGCTCTGCGCCACCGCTACCCTTCGATGCCGATCACCGTCACCACCATGACGCCGACCGGCTCCGAGCGCGCCATGTCGGCGTTCGGCAAAGATGTCCATCACGTCTATCTGCCCTACGATCTGCCCGGCGCCATGAACCGCTTCCTGAATACCGTTCAGCCGAAGCTGGTTATCGTGATGGAAACCGAGCTATGGCCGAATATGGTGGCCGCGCTGCATAAGCGTAAGATCCCGCTGGTGATCGCCAACGCCCGCCTTTCTGAACGTTCCGCCAAAGGCTATGCCAAACTGGGCGGTTTTATGCGCCGCCTGTTAAGCCGTATTACGCTTATCGCCGCGCAGAATGAAGAGGATGGCAACCGCTTCCTTGCTCTCGGACTGAAGCGCAACCAGCTGGCGGTCACCGGAAGTCTGAAATTCGATATCTCCGTCACCCCGGAGCTGGCGGCCCGCGCGATTACGTTGCGCCGCCAATGGGCGCCACACCGCAAGGTCTGGATTGCCACCAGCACTCACGACGGCGAAGAACAAATCATCCTGCAGGCGCATAAAAAACTGCTGGAGACCTTCCCGAACCTGCTGCTGATCCTCGTTCCCCGGCATCCGGAGCGCTTCCCCGACGCGCGTGAGATGGTGCAAAAGGCCGGAATGAGCTTTACTCTGCGCAGCACCGGCGAGATCCCCTCCTCCAGTACCCAGGTGGTGATTGGCGATACCATGGGTGAACTGATGCTGCTCTACGGCATTGCCGACCTCGCCTTCGTTGGCGGCAGCCTGGTGGAGCGCGGCGGCCATAACCCGCTCGAGCCGGCGGCGCATGCCATTCCGGTGCTGATGGGGCCGCATACCTTCAACTTCAAAGATATCTGCGCCAAGCTGCAGCAGGATGATGGCCTGATCACGGTCACCGACGCCGACTCGCTGGTCAGGGAAGTGTCCACGCTCCTGACCGATGAAGACTACCGCCTGTGGTATGGCCGTCACGCGGTGGAAGTGCTGCACCAGAACCAGGGCGCGCTGTCGCGTCTGCTCAAGTTACTGCAACCTTACATGCCGCAACGGAGTCATTAATGTCGAACCGGCTTTCCGTGGTGATGATCGCCAAAGATGCAGCGGACCTGCTGCCGGATTGTCTGGACTCCGTTAGCTGGGCAGATGAAATCATCGTCCTCGACTCTGGCAGTACCGACAACACCGTCGAGCTGGCCCGCCGCCTCGGCGCCCAGGTCTATACCCATACCGACTGGCGAGGCTATGGTATTCAGCGCCAGCGCGCGCAGGACTATGCCACCGGCGACTGGGTGTTGATGATCGATACCGATGAGCGCGTCACGCCAGAACTCAGGCAGGCTATTCTTAAGGTGCTGGCAGCGCCGCAGCGCGGCGCTATCTACAGCATCGCTCGTCGCAACTACTTTCTCGGACGCTTTATGCGCCACAGCGGTTGGTATCCCGATCGCGTGCTGCGCCTGTACGAACGCGCCCGTTACCGCTATAACGATAATCTGGTCCATGAATCGCTGGATAGCCTGGGCGCTGAGGTCATTCCGCTAACCGGCGATCTCCTGCATCTGACCTGCCGCGACTTCGCTGGCTTCCAGCAAAAACAGCTGGCGTATGCTGCAGCGTGGGCGCTTGAGCGCCACCGCAAGGGCAAGAAGACCTCGATGGCGGGCATTTTCAGCCATACCCTGGGCGCGTTCCTGAAAACGCTGCTGCTGCGCGGTGGGGTGCTGGACGGTAAGCAGGGCTGGTTACTGGCGATGGTCAACGCGCAGTATACGTTTACGAAATATACCGAGCTGTGGGCGCTGAGCCACGGCTACTCGGAGAAAGGGTAATCATGAGCACAAAAGCGATCTATCCGGGTACCTTTGATCCCATCACCAACGGTCATATCGACATTGTCACCCGCGCGGCGAGCATGTTCGATAAAGTGGTGCTGGCTATCGCCGCGAGCCCGAGCAAAAAGCCGATGTTTACCCTCGACGAGCGTATCGCGCTGGCCACTCAGGCAACAGCGCATCTGGTTAACGTGGAGGTTATCGGCTTTAGCGACCTGATGGCCAGTTTCGCCCGCGCGCAGCAGGCCAATATTTTAATTCGCGGCCTGCGGGCGGTGGCGGATTTCGAGTATGAGATGCAGCTGGCCCACATGAACCGCCACCTGATGCCCACCCTTGAGAGCGTGTTCCTGATGCCGTGCAAAGAGTGGTCATTTATCTCTTCCTCACTGGTGAAGGAAGTGGCGCGTCACCAGGGCGACGTTTCTCATTTCCTGCCAGCTAACGTCCACCAGGCGCTGTTGAATAAGCTGAAGTAACGCATCTATCTGCTGGGGCATGAGCCACGCAGGCTGGCGCTGCACTGCGCCGCCCATCCACACCGGCTCTGTCCCGGTCTTTGTGCCAGGTGGCGCTACGCTGACCTGGCCTACAAACGTTCCTGTTCCTGAGAACTACTTCTGGCACTGACGGCAATAAAAGGTCGCCCGCTGGGCATGTTTGGTCCCGACAACCGGCGTGCCGCAGATCCGGCACGGTTCGCCCTTGCGGCCATAGACCTGCAGCTCCTGGGCAAAATAGCCCGGCTTGCCATCGCTTTGCAGGAAATCCTTCAGCGTGGTGCCGCCCTGCTCTATCGAACGCAGCAGGACCAGCTTAATCACTTTCACCAGCTGCTCACACTCTTCCCGCGACAGTGAAGAAGCCAACCTGTCGGGATGGATCCCGGCCGAGAACAGCGACTCGCTGGCGTAGATATTGCCGACCCCTACCACCAGCTTGTTATCCATCAGCCAGGGTTTGATCGCAGTTTTTTTCTTCGCGCATTTCTGCTGAAGATAGTCGGCGTTAAATTCATCGCTGAGCGGCTCCGGGCCAAGGTGGGCCAGTACCGGATGGTCTTCCAGCGTTTTGGTCCACAGCCAGGCGCCAAAGCGGCGCGGATCGGTATAGCGCAGCACCTTGCCATTACTCATGACCAGGTCAACGTGATCGTGTTTTTCGGCCGGTAGCTCTTCGCTCAGGATACGCAGGCTTCCCGACATCCCGAGATGAACGATGATCCAGCCGTCCGGCAGTTCCAGAAGCAGGTATTTGGCACGACGCCGCACGCTGAGTACCGGAACGTCGCTCAGGCGATAAATCTCTTCGGAAACCGGCCAGCGCAGCCGTCCATTGCGCACAATGGCGTGCAGAATAGTTGCGCCAACCAGGTGCGGCTCGATGCCGCGGCGGCTGGTTTCAACCTCTGGTAATTCAGGCATGATTTTCCTCCATTTACCCGACGTATTGTGCTTCACGGACAGGTGACTGAAAAGGGAGTATGTGAAAGCAATATGGGGGAGTTTTAAAAACAAAAAACCCCGCCGAAGCGGGGTTTTTATACAAGGAGGCTAAAATTATTTGATTTTAGCTTCTTTGTAGATAACGTGCTGACGTACAACCGGATCGTACTTTTTCAGTTCCATTTTTTCCGGTTTGGTACGCTTGTTCTTCGTGGTGGTATAGAAGTGACCAGTACCAGCGGAAGAAACCAGCTTGATTTTCTCACGAATACCTTTAGCCATGATTTATTTCCTCTAAGTACTTAGTACTTTTCGCCACGGGCACGCAGTTCAGACAGAACTGTATCGATGCCTTTCTTATCGATTACACGCATACCTTTAGCAGATACGCGCAGGGTGACAAAACGCTTCTCGCTCTCAACCCAGAAACGGTGAGAGTGCAGGTTCGGCAGGAAACGGCGTTTAGTCGCGTTCAGTGCGTGGGAACGGTTGTTACCGGTCACCGGACGCTTGCCAGTAACTTGGCAGACTCGGGACATGTCTATTCTCCAAAAATCAAATTAGCTCGAGCTTCGTATGGGGTATTGGCGCCTCGTCAGGCTTTACAGCCTGGTCATCGCAGTTCAATGTGAACTCTCGACTGCCAGGCCCAAATGCCAAACCCGAGATTCTCAAAGGTGGCGTAGTATACGCTGACTCGGCGATGTGCTCAAGTCCCGAACAGACAAAGATCCCGAAGGATCGCCAGTTCGGGGCTAAATCCAGCCACGCTCGGCAAAAGATACATACGCACCGCGGCCGATAACCAGATGGTCAAGCACGCGTATCTCCATGAATCGACAACATTTTACCACCCTTTCGGTAATCAGCCTGTCTGCCTGGCTCGGCTCCGGACTACCGGAGGGATGATTATGCGCAAGGATCACGGCGGCAGCGTTCACTTTGATGGCTTCGCGTACAATTTCTCGCGGATGCACCTCAACGTGGCTAAGAGTACCAGAAAAAAGGCGACTATGTTTCAACACCCGGTTCTGATTATCTAAAAAGATCACCATAAAGATCTCGCGCTCTTCTTCCGTAAGCTGGCTTTGTAAAAATTCCCGCGTCGTCGAGGGACTGACCAGCGCAGCCTCCTCGACCAGCTGTGAGCTAAAATAGCGTCGCGCCAGCTCGGCAATACCCTTCAGTTGCGCATATTTCGCCAGCCCCAGTCCATCCACGGCAATCAGCTGCGCTTTATCCGCGGAAAGCAGAGCGTAGAGCGAGCCAAAACGCTGCAGTAACGCCTGCGCATAGCCGAGCACATCCTGACGACGCGTGCCGACGCGCAGAAACAGCGCCAGCAGCTCAACATCCGTTAGCGCTTCGATGCCGTACTGCAACATCTTTTCTCGTGGCATCAGATTTTCCGTTTCGTCCATGCGCCCTCCTGGGTGAATTTGCCTATCCTGGCACAGCCTGACGGCGCTGCCGACCCACTGCTTTTCACCCTGCGTAGCCGCTCGCAAAGTGAATGCCCACCAGAGGCACGACGACGACAGGATTGTGATAAGATGCGCGGATTCTGGTCTACGGCAACAGGAAGACATCATGATGACTCTGGCGGGTAAAAAAATCGTCCTGGGCGTCAGCGGCGGTATCGCGGCGTATAAAACCCCGGAACTGGTGCGCCGACTGCGCGAACGCGGCGCGGAGGTGCGTGTCGCGATGACGGAGGCGGCAAAAGCGTTCATCACCCCACTCAGCCTGCAGGCGGTATCCGGCTATCCGGTTTCCGACAGCCTGCTCGATCCGGCGGCGGAAGCGGCCATGGGCCATATTGAGCTCGGGAAATGGGCCGACCTGGTGATCCTCGCCCCGGCAACCGCTGATTTAATCGCCCGCGTGGCGGCCGGCATGGCCAACGACCTGGTGTCGACGATCTGTCTTGCCACCCCTTCCCCGGTTGCCGTGGTGCCCGCCATGAACCAGCAGATGTATCGCGCGCAGGCCACCCAGCAGAATCTGCAGACGCTGGCTTCCCGCGGCCTGCTGCTGTGGGGACCGGACAGCGGCAGCCAGGCCTGCGGCGACGTCGGCCCGGGGAGAATGCTCGATCCGTTAACCATCGTGGAGATGGCCGCGCAGCATTTCGCCTCCCCTGTCAAAGATTTGCAACATCTCAACCTCATGATTACCGCGGGCCCGACCCGTGAGCCGTTGGATCCGGTGCGTTACATCAGCAACCACAGCTCAGGCAAAATGGGCTTCGCGATTGCCGCCGCCGCCGCGCAGCGGGGCGCGAACGTGACCCTGGTCAGCGGCCCGGTATCACTACCGACACCGCCGTTTGTGCAGCGCATTGATGTCACTACCGCACTGGAAATGGAAGCCGCCGTCCAGGCCGGCGCTCAGCAGCAGCATATTTTTATTGGCTGCGCCGCAGTGGCGGATTACCGCGCCGCCGTCATCGCCGAAGATAAAATTAAAAAACAAGGTGATGAATTAACAATAAAAATGATTAAAAACCCGGATATCGTGGCCGGGGTTGCGGCGCTAAAAGCCCATCGCCCTTACGTCGTTGGGTTTGCCGCCGAAACGAATAATGTGGAAGAATATGCGCGGCAAAAACGTGCCCGCAAAAACCTCGACCTGATTTGCGCTAACGATGTTTCTCAGCCTGATCAGGGCTTTAATAGCGATAACAACGCATTACACCTTTTCTGGCAGGATGGGGAAAAGCGCTTACCACTTGAGCGCAAGGAACTCCTGGGCCAATTATTACTCGACGAGATCGTGACCCGTTATGATGAAAAAAATCGACGTTAAGATTCTGGACCCGCGTGTCGGCCAGCAATTTCCGCTGCCGACCTATGCCACCTCCGGCTCCGCCGGACTTGACCTGCGAGCCTGTCTCGACGACGCCGTAGAGCTGGCGCCGGGTGCAACCACGCTGTTGCCGACGGGCCTTGCGATTCATATCGCCGATCCCTCTCTGGCGGCGGTAATTCTGCCACGCTCCGGCCTGGGCCATAAGCATGGCGTAGTACTGGGCAATCTGGTGGGCCTCATCGACTCCGATTACCAGGGGCAACTGATGGTGTCCGTCTGGAACCGCGGTCAGCAGAGCTTTATTATCGAGCCGGGCGAACGTATCGCGCAGATGGTCTTTGTGCCGGTCGTGCAGGCGGAATTTAACCTGGTGGAAGAGTTTGACGCCACCGACCGCGGCGAAGGCGGCTTCGGTCACTCAGGGCGTAAATAAGCCCAGCAACACGGAACCTGCATCCCAACGCGCATAACGCAATAACATCACCGCAAACTCCGGTTTGCGGTCGCGTTGTGGATGTCTGCCTGACAAGTGCTTATTTTCAGGGGTATTTTAAAACATGGCAGAAAAGCAAACTGCGAAACGGAATCGTCGCGAAGAAATACTTCAATCTCTGGCGCTCATGCTGGAATCCAGCGATGGTAGTCAACGTATTACCACCGCGAAACTGGCGGCTTCCGTCGGCGTCTCCGAAGCCGCGCTGTATCGCCATTTTCCCAGCAAAACCCGCATGTTTGACAGCCTGATCGAGTTCATTGAAGACAGTCTGATTACGCGCATCAATTTGATTTTGAAAGATGAAAAGGACACGACCGCGCGCCTGCGCCTGATCGTTCTGTTGATTCTTGGGTTTGGCGAGCGTAATCCTGGGCTGACGCGTATCCTCACCGGGCACGCGCTAATGTTCGAACAGGACCGGCTACAGGGCCGCATCAACCAGCTTTTTGAGCGCATCGAAGTGCAGCTGCGTCAGGTGATGCGCGAGAAAAAAATGCGTGAAGGCGAAGGCTACACCCTCGACGAAACCCTGCTGGCCAGCCAGCTGCTGGCCTTCTGCGAGGGTATGCTGTCGCGCTTTGTGCGAAGCGAGTTCAAATATCGTCCGACGGATGATTTCGAGGCCCGCTGGCCGCTGGTCGCCGCACAGCTGCAGTAATCTGCTTCTGAGATGCCCGGTAGCCTGACGCTTACCGGGCGTATGTCTTAGATGCCGTAGGCTTCACGATAGGCACGAACTGACGCCAGATATTCCGCCATCTCGGGTTTCTCTTCCAGATAAGCAATCAGCTCTTTCAGAGTGATGATTGAGATAACCTGGCAGCCGTAATCCCGCTCCACTTCCTGAATAGCGGAGATCTCGCCGCGGCCGCGCTCCTGACGATCCAGGGAGATCAGTACGCCCGCCAGCTGGGCGCCCTGGGCCTGGATAATCTCCATGGATTCGCGGATCGCCGTACCGGCGGTGATCACGTCATCCACCAGCATCACACGCCCCTGCAGCGGGCTACCGACCAGGTTGCCGCCTTCGCCGTGGGTTTTTGCCTCTTTGCGGTTAAAGCAGTAAGGCAGATCGCGGTCATGATGCTCAGCTAACGCCACCGCGGTGGTGGTGGCGATCGGAATACCTTTATAGGCCGGGCCAAACAGCAGGTCGAACTCAATCCCGGAATCCACCAGCGCCTCGGCATAAAAACGGCCCAGCAGTGCCAGATCGCGCCCGGTGTTAAACAGGCCGGCGTTGAAGAAATAGGGGCTCTTGCGCCCGGATTTCAGCGTGAACTCGCCAAACTTAAGAACCTGCTTGCTAAGCGCAAACTCAATAAACTGGCGCTGATACGGCTTCATGGATTCGCTCCTTTTGGTACTTTCATCATTGTCAGACTACGCGCTCATCCTTTGCAGGTGTAATGAAGGATGAAGCGCAAAAAAAAGGCGACTTCTCAGTCGCCTTAATCATTAATTTTCTAACGCCGCCTTCTGCGTCGTGATAATGGATTCGATCCCCCCTCGGGCTAACGCCAGGAGAGTGAGGAGCTCTTCATGGGTGAACGGCTCGCCTTCTGCCGTCCCCTGCACCTCAATAATGCGGCCATCTTCGGTCATCACCACGTTCATGTCGGTTTCCGCTGCGGAATCTTCGATGTACTCCAGATCGCAAATGGCTTCGCCGTTAACGATACCAACGGACACCGCGGCAACCATCCCCTTCATTGGGTTGGTTTTCAGCTTGCCGGCTGCCACCAGTTTGTTCAGCGCATCGGCCAGCGCCACGCAGGCCCCGGTAATCGACGCCGTACGGGTGCCGCCATCGGCCTGCAGCACATCGCAGTCGAGTGTGATGGTGAATTCACCCAGCGCTTTCAGGTCAACCGCCGCGCGCAGCGCGCGAGCGATCAGACGCTGAATTTCCATCGTCCGGCCGCCCTGCTTGCCTTTTGCTGCTTCACGCGCGTTACGCGTGTGCGTTGAGCGCGGCAGCATGCCATATTCAGCGGTGATCCAGCCCTGCCCCTGTCCTTTCAGGAAACGCGGAACGCCTTCGTCAATGGAAGCGGTGCACAACACTTTGGTATCACCGAATTCGACCAGCACGGAGCCTTCAGCGTGTTTTGTGTAATTACGGGTCAGGGTGACGGGACGCACCTGATTAGCGCTACGGCCTGCTGGACGCATGATAGAAATCTCCGGCTTGAAACGAATGTGGGGCGCATTATACGAATTTCATGGCGAAAAGCCTATGCCAACACGTGCCGGGCACGCACATAATGTCAGTCCAGTGTTTTACGATAAGATTTCAACCCCACGCCAATCACTATCACCGCCAGGCCGATCAGTGGCAAAAGGTCGGGTAATAATGCCATCGCAGAATAGCCTTTCAGCATGATGCCCTTAACCAGTCGGATGAAATAGGTCAGCGGTAAACAGGAGCCAATGGCTTTCGCCCAGTCAGGCATACTAATAAAGGGGCTGATAAAGCCGGAAAGCATAATGGAAGGAATAAAGTAAAATGACGACATTTGCAGCGCCTGCAGTTGGTTTTGTGCCAGGCCAGAAATACCAATGCCAATTGACAGGCAGAGGAAAACATATATTAACAGCACAAAAAAAAGCAGAAAAACGCTACCATGAAGGGGAATATCGAACAATAGCACAGCGGCAATCAGAATTAACGTCGCCTGGAACAAACCGATGACAACAAAAGGCGTTATCTTCCCGACAATGACCTCAAACCCGGTCAAAGGAGAGACCAGTAAATTTTCTAACGCCCCGTTTTCTCGCTCACGGGTAATAGACAGGGCGGTCATCAGGATCAAGGTGGTACTGAGTATCGATCCCATAATACCTGGAATAGTATTAAACTGGGTAATCCCCTCAGGGTTAAACATCCGATGGATAATAAGCTCGAAATCATCCTCTTTTTGCGAGACACGCATGTCGCCCGGCAAATCGTGTTGAAACATCGATTTCGCCACCTGTACAAGGGCACTTAGCGCATTCCCCGTGGTTATCGGATCGATGGCATCCCCCTGAATTAACAGCTGAGGCTTTTCTCCACGCAGCATCTTGCGCGTAAACCCCTCAGGAATTGTCACGATAAAAGTGACATCTCCCCGAACGAAAGCTTTCTGCGCCGCCTCTTCTGAATCGACAGGAATCATTGAAAAATACCCTGTATTTTGCGCTTCCGTCACAAAAATATGACTCATGCGTTCGGTATCGTAATTTAATAACGCGGTAGGAAGATTATGGGGATCCATATTGATCGCATAGCCAAGAATGATCAGCTGAAAAATAGGTGTCAGGAGCACCATACTAATGCTGACTTTATCACGACGTAATTCGTGGATTTCCTTAATAACCACGCCGATCCAACGGGTAAAGGAGAAGCTTAAATTAATTTTTTTCACAATCGTTTTTCATCAAGTAGGTAAATGCATCTTCCAGATTGGTAGCCACCTGACAGAACTCATAGCCCTGTTGTGTAAATGCAAAAAGCGTGGACTTTAATTTGGCTTCATCTCTGGAAGTAATATAAAGCTGATTGCCAAAAATGACCGTTTGCTCAATATCCGGCAAGCGTTGTAGCTGGTTTTCAAGCAGCGTCAGACCGGTGCCACTGGTTCGCATGGTGATCAGATTCTGGGACGCGATAATCGACGAAATAGTGCCATTCGCCAACAGACGGCCATAAGACAGATAGGCAACCTTATGGCAGCGCTCGGCCTCATCCATATAATGCGTGCTCACCAGGATTGAGATCCCTCTGTCCGATAACTGATGCAGCATTTGCCAGAACTCTCGCCGCGCTTTCGGATCCACGCCGGCGGTTGGTTCATCGAGAAACAACAAAACGGGTTCATGCAACATGCAAGCGGCGAGGGCCATTCTTTGCTTCCAGCCGCCAGAAAGCTCCCTGGCCTGCTGATGCTGTCGGGTAGTGAGGCCTAACTCTGAAAGCGCGCGTTCAACCCGGGCTTTACGTTGGTCGAGGCTATACAACCGCGCGATAAAAAGTAAGTTTTCCCGGATGGTTAAATTTCCCCACATTGAGAAATACTGGGTCATATAACCTATCTTTTTTTTTATTTTTTCCCGCTGCGTAAAGATGTCCATGCCCAGACAAGAGCCTTCACCTGAATCCGGGGTAATCAAACCACACATCATCCGAATCGATGTTGTTTTCCCGCTACCGTTCGGCCCAAGAAAACCATAAATTTCGCCTTTGGCCACCTGCAAAGAGAAATCCTTTACGACGTGATGCTCACCAAAATACTTATTGAGATTTTTTACATCAATACAAAGATTATTCATTACCAATAACCTCCACATCAAACGGCTGGCCGATTTTCATCCGCTCAGCCTGCTTCCGGGCAGGAACAGCCTCAGCCATAAAAATGAGTTTCTCCCGGCGTTTCGTACTATAAATAACCGGAGGCGTAAATTCCGCTTCAGGACTGATGTAGTTAATCACGCCAGCAATGGGCTCAGCGCAACCATCGCATATCAGTTTTACCTTAGTTCCGATTTTAAATTTACCAAGCATCGCCTCGGGTATAAAAAAGCGTACTTTTATATTCTCAGGAGGTAACAGACTAATTATTGGTCTGCCGGCAGTGGGCCGTTCCCCAGCGCGATAAATAATATCGAAGACTTTAGCATTGACCGGAGAAACAATCGTCGTTTGCTGGACATCCCAAAGCGCCTTGTCACGTTCGAGTTTTGCCGCGGCCACCATCGAGAGCTGTTTGCTAATCTCATCCTGACGGGCAGGCAGTTGCCGCGCTTTGAGTTGATTAATTAACTCTTCAACCTGCGCGCCTTTTTGCGTTAACTCATCCCGGATATCCTCCCATTCTGCGAGCGAGATGGCGCGACTGGCGTAAAGATTACGATACCGCTCAAGCTGACGCTTTACCTGGGATTCCGCCGATCGTGCTTTTTTAATCTGGGCACGAATAATATCCAGCTCTTCAGGCCGCTCTCCCGACTCCAGATTTCGCAATAATGCGCTCTCTGCAGAAAGTTTTTCCTCAGCTCGCAGGAAAATATTTTGCGCATCAAAGGACTCAATCTTCACTAACTCTTGTCCAGGCGTGACATTATCTCCTTTCTTAATGAATAGCTGTTCAATTTTTGCAGTGGAAGAATAAGAAAGATAGACAAATTCGCCATGTGAATAACCAGATAACCTGTTCTCCGGTTTGTTATCACACCCCGTTATCATCAGCATCGCTATCACAACAATAAATATATTTACTGGCTTTTGCATTAAAACGCATCCGTACGCATAGAGTTTTTCATTACTGATGTCTGGATTGAATTATTCTCATTCCAAACCCTAACGTTATCGTCAGTTTAATCCTTTAAATAATGCTTAAAGTATATTTCATTCAATTTATCGAGAGCACTCAGGTTTAAACCAGCGATCGAGTGAAAAGCATCATCTTTTGTGAATGCAAGAATCGACGATCCGCCTGGAGAAAACCATTTAGCGCTCTGTTTAAAAGGCCATGGTAGTTCATAACCTTTTTCTCTCAGTAAATCGTTAAGCACACGCCAGTCGTCTCTAAAATCATTTCCGGAAAATGGGCTATCACTTTGTGCACCTTCTGCAGTGAATAATTGAATTGGCGTACAAAAGTTAACCGAACTGGGAAAGTACATATTATAAAAGCTTACAATGAGTTTCTGTACCTCTTCAGGAAAAGAGCCGGGAATCGTCAACACACCTAACAAATATTTATAGTCTGGATATCTTTTTATAAAATCAAATATCCCGCGCCATAAATAATCAAGAGCATTACTTTTTTGATAAGGCTTCTGGATAAATCCACGGCCGATTTCCACACACTGGCTTAAACAGGAATAGGCATTATTATGGTACTTGAACAGGCTGTTGCTATAGAGGCCTGTTATTCCATGTTGCGCTAACTGCTCACCAACGGGTATTAGACGATAGGCACCCAGTATTTCTTCATCAGAAGGATCCCATAAAATGACATGGTAATAGGTTTCATCAAAAACATCATTATCTCTGTCTTTACCGGATCCGGCGCCAATATCGCGATAACAGCGCTCGCGTAAGCGCCCTAGCTCATCAATAATGGGTGAGTCTCCGAGGGTATTGCAGCGAAATATCAATAATTTTCTACCATCATCAAATTGTCTTAATACTTCGCACTCTTCTATTGCGTTTATTAAACTCTCTCGACTACCTGTTAATTGTTGCGGAGAAACCGTATCTACCAGCGCCGGGCCATTCTCTCCGATGCTCTGGAGATGCATCAAGCATACACTTGACGCGGCAGACAGATCTTTATTAAATCGATTAAACGAAGATAAGGCTATTTGCTGCCCTACTTTGATTTTCATGGTCTTACCACGATGGCGTAGCGCTTCACGAATAATCATTATATTTGACAGTTGCCGCCAGACCGTCGCAGCTAAATAATAAGTTTTGCTGTTTGATCCCGTAATATGAACAGGTACCAGCGCCGCGTTGTTTCTCATCGCCAGTTGTAAAAAACCGGGATTCCATTGATGTTCCTGTAAACCTGAAAGAGACCAGCTAGCCAACTTACCTGCAGGACAAATAATCAACACACCACCGTTCTTCAGGTGATCGTTCATTTCCCTGAATTTCTTATGGCTCATCTTACCAGCCATATTCTCAATACCAATGGTAAGTTCTGCCACCTGTGGGAATATCATTGGCAAAATATGGTTAGCCACTATTTTTATATCTTTCCTGACCTGAGCGATAGTATGTATTAAAGCAATACCATCCATTACCGTCGGATGATTTGAAATAACAACTGTAGCACCCTGTCGGGGTATATTATTAAAGTCAGAGCATTCCGTTTCACATCGGACGTTAAAAAAATCAACGACCGAACTAACCCAATGCACACCATTTTTATCAATTAACCGTTCGTCGTTTATTAAACGAGAGAATATCTTATTGCCAAATGCGGCTCTGAAAACCCATTTTTTCCAGTGTGGAATATTGGTATCCGGGAAAAACTCTCTAATGACTCTGTCAAAGATAGCGTTCATATTAAAATCCTTTTTATAGAACTAATCTAAAACGACTATACTCGTGATCCTTCTGTCGGACAATACCGCCCAAAATGAAAACCCACTAATACAAAATTAATGAATATAGTTGAAGTGATAATATTCATGAAGACAATATAAACAATAGCAGGTTTAATATATTCGCCGTAATAAATTCAAAAAAAGCATACATAATACTTAAAGATAATAGACCATAGTATTTCCAGTGGTTATATTTGGCACGAAAGCATCACTCTAATCAGATTTTCCGCCAAGAAACTAGCTCGTATAGCATCATCTGTATTTGATGCTCACGCCAAATAACATAAAACCATTAACTACAGCAAAAAGTAATATCTCCCCGCGGTCAACAAAGCGCAGAAAAACCATTTCTTCAGTAAGCCAAAATAATTAACCACATATGACTTAACAGCATCATGGACGTAAAATTGCCAATACAAAACGTCTTATTTTTACCCACAACAGAAGCATACCGCTCGCTTAACTTAGTAATTGCATGAAATAGATTGTGGCTATGCCCCTCAAAACAATCGCCATCCAGGTATTTCATCACTATTCCTGTTAAGTCACCGCCCGCATAGCTATAATCCTTGCATTCATTATTACGAAAACAGGAACGTCTCATAGACTGGACCTTAAGAACTAAGTCTTT
>NZ_KV789929.1:0-1848 GCF_001807705.1 Klebsiella sp. HMSC25G12
GAAGAAATGACCTGCTTATTCGCACCTTCCCTTACCGAACGATCCATCAGGTCATGAAGTGCATTGGCGGCAAAAGTGTAGCCCATACGGGCAATCAGAACGCCAACCACTATTGCTGCTACCGGATCAAGCCACGGAAAGCCAAGTAAATTGCCGACAATCCCAACAGACACGACCACTGATGAAGCTGCGTCAGAGCGCGCATGCCAGGCGTTGGCGATGAGCAGAGACGACTGAATGCGTGTCGCGACAGCCAGCATATAGCGGAAAAGCAGTTCCTTTGTCACCAGCGCGAACAGTGCTACCCACAACGCAACAATATGCACCTCTGAAATGGCTTCAGGGTGCCACAGCTTGCCGCTTGCGGACCAAATCATTATGGACCCGACAAGGAACAGGATTGCGCCAATAATCAACGACGCCCCATTTTCATAGCGTCCATGACCGTAATGGTGATCTTCGTCAGAAGGCTTGCGACTTTTTTTATTGGCGATCAGAACGACAAAGTCCGACACCAAATCAGAAAACGAATGTATGCCATCAGCGATTAATCCCTGTGAGCCAGAAAATATCCCCAGTAAAATCTGAACGCAGGATAACAATATATTTACAGCTACACTGATCATCGTACTTTTTTGTGCCGCCAATGAACGATTATGATATTCGTTATCATTGCATTTATTTTCATTAAGCTCCATAAAACCTCATTAACACCCCATAATTCAGGATAGCAAGAATAATATAATTCAGACCCAAAGGTGTTAAACAGGAAATAAACCAGATCAGGTTCATTGAACGCAATTAATACGGGCTGAAACAGGCGGCCTTGCCTGCGGCCATTCAGCGCAGATAGTGTTTGCGTTAACAAAACTGATACATTTTCTTCCTGAAATCAACGATACCCACAAAAACACATATGATTTATCATATGTGTACATCGATATTACCGGGAGGAAAAATGCTACAGCCTGTTCAACTTTTCAAAATTCTGTCAGATGAAACCCGTCTGGCTATCATGATGCTTCTCCGGGAATCCGGTGAGATGTGCGTGTGTGATATTTGCGCGCCACCGCCGAGTCGCAGCCCAAAATTTCCCGGCATATGGCAATCCTTCGGGAGGCTGAACTGGTGCTGGACCGTCGGGAAGGGAAATGGGTCCACTACCGGCTCTCTCCACATATGCCCGCATGGGCGGCAGAAACTATCACAACATCCTGGCACTGCCTGCGGGAAGATGTTCGTCAGTGGCTAGAAATATCCGTAGGATCATCCTGCTGACCCGAATCAAACACATTCATTTAACCATATGTAATGGAGCCGAAGATGTTACTGGCAGTGAGTATTTTTTTACTGACGCTGATCCTGGTTATCTGGCAACCCCGGGGACTCAGTATTGGCTGGAGCGCCTGCATTGGTGCTGTGCTGGCCCTGGTTTCTGGTGTTATCCATGTGGGTGACATTCCGGTGGTCTGGAATATCGTCTGGAACGCAACAGCGACCTTTATCGCGGTAATTATCATCAGCCTGCTGCTCGATGAGTCGGGCTTTTTCGAATGGGCTGCGCTGCATGTATCCCGTTGGGGGAACGGGCGCGGTCGTCTGCTGTTTACCTGGATTATCCTGTTGGGCGCAGCCGTTGCGGCGCTGTTTGCTAACGATGGTGCAGCGCTCATCCTGACCCCCATCGTCATCGCCATGCTGCTCGCACTGGGGTTCAGCAAACGGACAACGCTGGCCTTTGTCATGGCCGCCGGGTTTATTGCCGATACCGCCAGTTTACCGCTTATCGTGTCGAACCTGGTGAACATTGTCTCTGCTCATAGACAGGATCTTAAGAGATAAGTCTTT
>NZ_KV789930.1:0-1082 GCF_001807705.1 Klebsiella sp. HMSC25G12
AACCACCCGCACAGCGCGCTGGGATATCACTCTCAAAGGGAACAACTGTAGCAGTGCACATCGTTAATTTAAGATACAAAAGCTGTCCAGAAACGGCGGGTCAAGATCAGGACGAGTAGGAGTACGCCTTCGCGGAATAGCGTACGATGTCTGGTCTTATGCAACGGTAGGACGCGGCGCTGAGCGAGCGCGTCACGGCCTTCAGAACGCAGATGCAGAGTTTGAGCGAGCAGCGCAGCATCATAAAGCGCTAAAGCTGAAACGATCGCAGTGGTAGCAGACGTACAATGGACCGACGCTGTGACAAACCGGTTAAAACAGGGCTTTCAGCTAAGTTGCGTCGAAAACCAGTGCCATTCACACGACTGCATGCTATGCAGTCGTGCTGAACACGTCCGGAGCGGTGTAGCTAAGGGCTGCTATGGTAAATGCGGCATTTTTTAATTATATGGAGTGTATTTTTATGAGAATTAAAAAGCCTCACCTTCGTCCGATAGTCATAACCTTGTCCGTTGGTGGTATTTTTTTGACTTCTATTTTTATGATAGTTGTCGTTATGTTTTATCAACACGAAAATATAGAAAAAGATTTGCTTGATGCTAATTCATCGTACGCTATGAAAATGTCGGATGTAATGAGCAGTTATATTGAAATGGCTCAGGGCGAACTAGCATATGGCGCTAAGAAAATTGAATCAACGACTGATGTTGAATATCTTAAAAATGAGGCTGATAGGCTAAGATTGCAGTCCGGCATGTTTAATTCAGTTATTGTTGTTAGTAATGGCGCTGTTGTTCTGGCAACTTCTCCAGAATCACTTGATTTAGTTGGTGTTCACTTGAACTCAAGTGTCAGTAAATTGGCTATTGAGGGCAAAAAGGCATTTATATCGCAACCTTACAAATCAGTTGCTGGGAATTTGATTGTTTTGTTGTCACATCCTATTTATGATAAGAGTGGTAATTACATAGGGTATATCGGCGGGTCTATATATCTAAAAAAACAGAGTTTATTTAGCGATGTTTTGAGTAGGCATTTTTTTAATGACGACAGGCTTTGTTGAATAAATCGAACTTTTGCTG
>NZ_KV789931.1:0-10244 GCF_001807705.1 Klebsiella sp. HMSC25G12
TCAGCAAAAGTTCGATTTATTCAACAAAGCCCGGTTATTCGCACCGCGCGTAAAATTCTCTCGGGAATGGTTTACCTGCCAGATTAATCATCTCACCAGACAATTTATAAATTATTCGAAACAGAGTGCCCGATTTTTATTTTGGGTCATTCCTGAGCGTTTTTATATGATTAATCCAGGCAAGGAATCAAAATGGATAAAAAATCGTTATGGAAACTATTGGTTATTATAGCCATACCAATACTGATAAGTGTATTTCCCGCACCTGAAGGGTTGACTAAGCTAGCATGGGTGTTGTCAGGTATTTATCTGGCGGCCATCGTTGGTTTAGTGATCAAACCCTTTTCCGAACCGGTTGTCTTGTTAATCGCCGTCGCTGCCTCTATGGTGGTGATCGGTAATTTAGGCGACGGCACCATAAAGTCATCGAGCGTCTTAAGCGGTTATGCTTCCGGCACCACCTGGCTGGTGTTCTCTGCATTCACCCTCAGTGCCGCTTTTGTCATTACCGGCTTAGGTAAACGTATTGCTTATATTCTTATTGGCAAGATAGGCAGTACGACGCTGGGATTAGGCTATGTCACCGCTTTTTTGGATCTGATCCTGTCACCCGCTACGCCGTCGAATACCGCGCGCGCTGGCGGTATCGTTTTACCGATTATCAATAGCGTGGCTGTGGCCCTGGGCTCGGAACCTGAACATAGCGCAAAACGCGTTGGTCATTACCTGATGATGAACGTCTATATGGTGACCAAAACCACCAGCTATATGTTTTTTACGGCGATGGCCGGCAATATTCTGGCGCTCAAGATGATTGAGGATATTTGTCATATCAAATTGAGCTGGGGCGGATGGGCGCTGGCCGGCGTGTTGCCAGGCATCATTATGCTGCTACTGACGCCGCTGATTATTTATAAGCTTTATCCCCCTGAGCTGAAGAAGGTGGATAACAAAGCGATAGCCAAAGCCGGTATTGAATCCTTAGGACCGATGACGTTACGGGAAAAAATGCTCTCCTGCCTGTTTATCATGGCGCTGGGCGGTTGGGTATTCAGTAAATCGCTGGGCGTGAACGAATCAACGGTCGCCATTTGTGTGATGGCATTGATGCTGGTATTAAAAATCGTCAGCTGGGATGATGTGATTAAGAACAAAGGTGGCTGGAACACACTGATTTGGTATGGCGGCATCATCGGTTTGAGCTCATTGCTGTCCAGCGTGGGTTTTTTCATGTGGCTGGCTGACTTGCTCAAAAATAACATTTCTTTTGGCACTCATAGTACGCTCGCCTTCATCATTATCGTGGCGTTAAGTATTTTAGTCCGTTACTTCTTTGCTTCGGGCAGCGCCTATATTGTGGCGATGGTTCCAGTTTTTGCCATGCTGGCCAATGTGTCTGGGGCGCCGGTGATGCTGACTGCATTAGCTCTGCTGTTTAGTAATTCTTATGGCGGAATGGTCACTCACTATGGCGGTGCGGCGGGCCCCGTTATATTTGGTGTGGGATACAACGATATTAAGTCCTGGTGGATTGTGGGCGGTATATTGGCACTGTTGACTTTCATCTTACACATTACCGTAGGGGTATGGTGGTGGGAGTTATTAATGTACTGGAAAGTGATTTGATGTAGCTTTGAGAGTGTCAATACGCCTGCATTTTATTTTGCATCACCTGCTGTTATTAAAAATATTATTTTTTTGCTGAGCGAGGGATTATCTATTTATGTCACCAGTTGCCATTACCTTGTCACTATTAATATTTTCAATCGTGATGTTTGTTTGGGAAAAAATCCCTCTGGCTGCCACGGCAATGATTGTCTGCATTGTTTTAGTCGTAACCGGCATTTTCGATGTGAAAACGGCTTTTGCCGGATTTATTAACCAAAATGTCATTTTATTTGTGGCGATGTTCGTGGTTGGCGGCGCTCTGTTTGAAACCGGCGTCACCGATAAGATTGGCGGCATAGTGACGCGTTACGCCAAGTCAGAGAAGCAGCTTATCGTTATTATTATGCTGGTGTGCGGCCTGCTATCCGGGTTTTTATCCAATACCGGAACGGCTGCGGTGCTGATACCCGTGGTCATCGGCGCTGCTATCAAGTCTGGCTATGCGCAATCTCGCCTGCTGATGCCGCTGGCGTTTGCTTCGGCGCTGGGGGGAAACTTATCTCTCATTGGCTCCCCGGGCAATCTGATCGCCCAGTCGGCGCTGGAGCAAGTCGGGCAACGTTTTGGTTTTTTCGAGTATGCCAAACTTGGTATTCCCATGCTGCTCTGCGGGATCCTCTACTTTTTGACCATAGGCTATAAACTGTTGCCGGCAAAATCGGCAAGCAGCAAAGCAAATGCGGACAATGGTAGAAAAATTTCTTGCCCAAAATATAAGCAAGTGATTGCTGTTCTGGTATTGGTATTTACCGTCCTGGGAATGATTTTCGAGAATATTATTGGTTTACCCATTGCCATTATTGGTTCCATTGGCGCTTTATTCTTAGTCATTACTGGCGTTATTACGGAAAAGCAGGCATATCAGTCAATTGACTCACAGACTATTTTTCTGTTCGGCGGAACCTTAGCGTTAGCGAAAGCGCTTGAAACCACCGGGGCCGGGGAAATCATGGCTCGCTCTGTTATCGATCTGCTTGGTCAACAGGCTTCACCATTTTTACTGCTCAGCTCAGTGTTGGTCATCTCCTGTGCATTAACCAATTTTATGTCAAATACGGCAACGGCCGCCTTACTGATGCCAATCGGTTTGTCTATTGCCAATTCGATGGGGGCTGACCCTCGGGCGGTGCTGATGGCTATTGTGGTGGGTTGTTCGTGTGCCTATGCGACGCCAGTGGGAACCCCGGCGAATATGATGATTTTTTCCGCCGGGGGGTATCGATTTATGGATTATGTCAGGGTCGGTCTGCCGCTGATTATTATATCGATTATTGTGAGTTTTATTTTACTTCCTATCTTCTTCCCCTTCTATCCGTAAGCGTAGGTGGGCAGGAAAAAGGTTTTAATTTTATCTACAGCAAAGGATGCAAATCATGATTAAATTACATGAACATGGGGTTTATTTATCCCATGAGAATGGTATTGTTGCGGAAAAGTCATGTTCATTTCCCGTCGATAAGGAAAGTGCCCGTAAGGGAACGATCTCCTGGTCAATTCTGTCGTCCCATAGTCGATCAGCCGACGAGCGGAAGTTAAAAATTCAGTTTGATTCCATAACCTCCCATGATCTTACCTTCGTTGGCATTATTCAGACAGCGAAAGCGTCCGGGATGACGCGCTTTCCCTTGCCCTATGTTTTAACCAATTGCCACAATTCACTTTGCGCAGTGGGTGGCACGATAAACAGTGACGATCATATTTTTGGCCTGACATCGGCGCAGAAATATGGCGGGATCTATGTTCCTCCGCATATTTCCGTTATCCACCAGTATATGCGTGAAATGATGGCGGGTTGCGGCCAAATGATTCTGGGGTCGGATAGTCATACCCGCTATGGCGCACTGGGCACGATGGCGGTTGGCGAAGGGGGCGGTGAATTAGTTAAACAGTTGCTGGGCAGTACCTGGGATATTGATTATCCAGAGGTTGTCGCGGTGTATTTAACCGGTAAACCGGCAGCGGGGGTTGGGCCGCATGATATTGCGTTGGCGATCGTTGGCGCCGTCTTCAAGAGCGGCTACGTGAAGAATAAAGTGATGGAGTTCGTTGGCCCCGGTGTGGCCAGCATGTCGACCGACTTCAGAAACAGCATCGATGTGATGACCACCGAGACTACCTGCCTGTCCTCCATCTGGCAGACGGATGAAGAGACGCATAATTTCTTGCGCCTTCATGGCAGGGAGAAAGACTATCGGGCGCTGGCGGCAAAAGACATGGCCTACTATGACGGTTGCGTTGAGGTTGATTTAAGCACTATCAAGCCGATGATTGCGTTACCGTTTCATCCTGCCAACGTCTATGAAATTGCGACGCTTAATGAAAACCTGGCGGACATTTTACGTGAAGTGGAAGTGGAGTCGGAGAAGATCTCCCTTGGGCGCGCGAAGCTGTCGCTGTTAGACAAAATAGAGAACGGTAAATTACGTGTCCAGCAGGGGATCATTGCCGGTTGCGCCGGAGGTAACTATGTCAACGTGGCCCAGGCGGCTCAGGCCCTGAAGCACCATGCCTGCGGGGACAATATTTTCTCGCTCTCTGTATATCCTTCCTCGCAGCCAGTGCTGATGGCGTTAAACAAAAAGGGATTAATTAACGATCTCATGAGCACTGGCGCCATTGTTCGCACGGCATTCTGCGGCCCTTGTTTTGGCGCCGGCGATACCCCGATGCATAATGGCTTAAGCATCCGGCACACGACGCGTAATTTTCCCAACCGCGAAGGTTCTAAACCGGGAAATGGCCAAATGTCCGCGGTGGCATTAATGGATGCCCGCTCAATTGCTGCAACGGCCATCAACGGCGGACTTCTGACGTCAGCTGCGGAACTCGATTGCTGGCAGGACGTACCCGACTATGAATTTGATGTATCACCCTATCAGAGCCGGGTTTATCAGGGCTTCGTGAAAGGGGTGACGCAGCAGCCGCTGATCTATGGCCCGAACATCAAAGACTGGCCGGAGATGAATGCGCTAACGGAAAATATTCTGTTGGTGGTGGCTGCAAAGATAATGGATCCGGTGACCACCACCGACGAACTGATCCCTTCCGGTGAAACATCGTCGTTTCGTTCTAATCCATTAGGTCTGGCGGAATTTACGCTATCCCGTCGCGATCCGGAATATGTCGGGCGGAGTAAAGCCATCGCCGCAATGGAGCAACAGCGCGTTAACGGTGAGGATCTCTATCGCGGTTATCCGCAGCTGGAAAATATTTTTTCACGGCTGCGACTGCTGCCTGGCCAGGAACATATTACCGTTGAGCAGACGGAGATTGGCAGCATGGTCTATGCGGTCAAACCCGGCGATGGATCGGCGCGCGAGCAGGCCGCGAGCTGCCAGCGGGTGCTGGGTGGGTTGGCTAATATTTGCCAGGAGTATGCAACCAAGCGCTATCGCTCCAATGTCATTAACTGGGGGATGCTGCCGCTGCAGATGAAACAGATACCTGACTTTGAGGTCGGCGACTTTATCTATATTCCAGCGATAAAAAGTGCGCTGGCAGGCGACCTGAACGATATCACCGCCTTTGTCCTCAGTGATAAAAAGCCGATTCAGCAGATTAGCCTCTATATGGAGACGTTAACCGCCGCTGAGCAAGAGATTATTAAAGCCGGTGGGCTTATTAATTATAATAAAAATCAATTAACTAATAGTCATTAATTGATTTCACCCCGTGCTGGCGGCCTGTTCGCTGCCAGCCATTCTTTCCTGCCAAAATCCGCTTTTTTGTGCCAGCACATAAATTGCCGCTGAATAATCATTTAATCTGCCTTTTATTGCGCGGGTCGGGTCTATCAACCTGGCCCGCAGCTATTCACGTTATTCTCATGGAGAGAGGCAATGACCTGTGGACAGGCGTATTTGAGCGGCTGGAAAGAGACCTTTAATTTTAGTGGCCGCGCCAGCCGGCAGCAGTTCTGGACGTTTTTTCTCATCAATGTATTGATCGCCACAGCGCCGCTGGCGGCCTGGTGTCTGGCAACCAGCGTTAACCCTCAATACGGCATCCTCAGTTTTGTTGTCATTCCCTTTGCCGCGCTCTGGCTGCTGCTGATGGCGCTCCCCTTGCTGGCTGTTGGCTGCCGGCGGATGCATGATATCGGCCGCTCCGGGATCTGGTTTGTGTTGGGGGTTATCATTCCGTGGTTTGCAATTATTTCGCTGGCTCTGTGCTGCCTGCGTTCAACGCCGGCACCGTCTCGCTGAGATAATCAATCATCGCCCGCATCCTGGCGGGCATATGTTTATCTCCCGCCCACAGCAGCCACAGGTCGCCGGAGTAGCTGCTGATGAATTCCCACTCGGGCAGCACCTGCACGATATCGCCCTTCGCCAGCGCCTCACGGGCGGTGAACAGCGGCAGGCTGCCAATGCCCAGATGCTGCTTAACCGCGTCGAGGCGTACGGCGGTATGGTTGGCGGCGTACCGCCCGTAGGTTTGCACTGTTTCGCTTTTCCCTTCCCGGCGGAACTTCCAGCGCGCGTCGGCGGGCGTTTCGCCAAGACTAATGCAGCAATGCGCGCGCAGATCCTGCGGCGTATACGGCGTACCGTGCTGCTGTAAATAGGGCTCAGTGGCGCAGATAACGTGCCTGATTGGCATCAGCGGTTTGCCATGCAGACCAGGGGAAGGGGTATCGGTGATGCGCAGCGCCAAATCAATACCGTCATCGATAAAATCCAGAGGGCGATCTTCCAGCCGCAGACAGACGTCCACCAGCGGGTAGCGATGGAAAAACGCCATCATCAGCGGGTGGATCACAAAGCGGCCGACGGCTTTCGGTACGCTGAGCGTCAGCTTTCCCTGAGCGACCGTTTGGCGACTGCTGGCGGAATCTATCGCCTGCCGCGCCGCTTCCAGCATCTGCTGGGCATGCTGATACACTGTTTCCCCGGCATCGCTCAGTCGCAGCTTGCGGGTGGTACGATGCAGCAGCTTGCTGCCCATCTCCCGCTCCAGCCGCGACACGCTGCGGCTCACGGCGGAGGGCGTCAGTCCGCTCTGGCGGGCGACGGCGGAAAAGCTGCCCTGGTCGACTATCTGGACGAAGAGGGCGAGGTCCGGCAGGAGGTTCAGATTCATTTGTGCTTCCGAAGCAAAAGTGCATTGGCGGGTGGTGGGATTATCGCTGTCGATATTATCAATATACTGGTCGGACAGAGAGGAGAATCACCATGACTGAACGAGTTTATTACACCAGCGATGCTACCGACGGGCGCGCCCAGATCATCGCCTGCACTGCAGAAGCGGATGGCCGTTACGCCATCGAACTGGATCGGACGTTGTTTCACCCGCAAGGAGGCGGTCAACCTGCAGACCGCGGCTGGATCGCCGGGCAGGCGGTTGAGACGGTTATTGTGCGCGGCGACAGCGTGCTGCATATCCTGTCGCAAGCGCTTCCCCGCGGTGACGTGGAGATGAAAATTGATGCCTCCGCGAGACAGCTGCATGCCCGTCTGCATTCTGCCGGCCACCTGCTTGGCCTGGCGGGCGAACAGCTTGGCTGGCAACCGGTGAAAGCGCACCACTGGCCCGGCGAAGGGCGGATAACCTTTACCAGCAGGAACAATGCCGCGCTGCCGGACGCCAGTGCGCTACTGGCGCCGGTGAAGGCCTGGCAGGCGCAGGACTTACCGCGTCAGGTGACGTTCGCTGATGGCTTGCGCCAGGTGGGCTTCGGCGAACTGCCCGCTTATCCCTGCGGTGGCACCCACGTCGCCCGTCTGGCGGAGCTGGGCGACGTCGTCGTCAGCCAGATTAAAATGAAGAAGGGGCAGCTGGTGGTCAGCTACACCCTGGCGTAAGCGTTTTATCTCTGCTCAGGATAGGCCTGCTTGCCGTGATAAATGCGCTCCGGTCGGCCAACCTTGCCGTAGCTGATTTCCGCTTCCAGAAAGTCGTTCTTCACCCCTTGTTCCAGATAACGGCGGGCGGTGGTTTTGCTGCTGCCGAGGATACGGGCCAGCGAGTCGGCGGTATGTACCACCGACGGGTCGGCAAACAGCTGGAGCACGCGCTGAAAGGTGCTTTCATCGATCCCGCGCAGTGGTGCGCTGACGGGTTCCGTTTGTTCCCGGGCCTGAATATTAAACAGTGCATCGACATGGATCTGGCTGGCCTGTTCGCTGGAGCGCAGCGAGCTACGATAGCGGGCAAAGCGCTCCAGCGTGTGCTGCAGGCGCTGATAGTGCACCGGCTTAATCAGGTAATCGAACACCCCAAGACGCAGCGCTTCGCTAATGGTATCCATATGATTATCTGCGGTAATAAAGATAATCCGTCCCTTGTAATGCGTACTGACAGCATGGCGTATCAGATCGATACCTTTGCCGTCGGGTAAAAAATTATCCAGCAGGATCAGCTGCGGTTGATACAGTCTGAGCTGTTTCCTGGCGCTCTCAAGCTTATCCGCAATACCAATGACGTCGAACTGGGGAAACTGTTTAATGTTATCCACCAGGATCTCCGCCAGCATAGGTTCGTCTTCAACGATAAGAGTAGTGATGCTATCCATGATGTTCTTCTCGGGTCAGGGGGATATAAAGCGTAAAGATGGTGCCAAAAGGAATATTATTTTCGACGACAATACTGCCGCCTGCCTGTTCCACATAGCTGCGTACCAGCCAGAGTCCGATACCATGATCTTTGCTGGCGCTGCTGGTGACGCCGCGCTCGAAGATCCGATCGCGCAGCGTCTCGTCAATGCCGCATCCCTGGTCGGCGATCTCAATGATCACTTCGTGACCGTCGCTGTTGATCAGGCATTCTATCTGCCTTGACCCCTGCGGCTGACGCAGGCTGGCATTGTAGGCGTTATCAAGCAGATTCCCCACGATCGAGATCCATTCATTGTGAGAAAGGGCGGTGGGTAATCTGTCAACGAAGCAGGCCGGATCGAATACCAGCTCCAGACCGAGCTCTTTGGCCCGGTAATACTTGCCGATCAACAGTCCGGCCAGATGGTTATCCTGGAAATTCCGCGCGATAAAATCGATCACCTTCTGGTGACTTTCCGACTGCTGTTGGATCAGATCCAGCGCATGATCGTAGCGTTTAAGAAACAGCAGGCCAGCGATAGTGGAGATCAGATTGCGATGCTCATGCTGCACGGCGCGCAGATTATCGGCATACTGTTGCACCTGGCTAAGCTGCAGGCTAAGGGTGTTGATATCGTCTTTGCTGCGAAAGCTGATCACCCAACCCTGTGGCTCATTGTTTAAGATCACCGCCATCCGGCTGGCGATCACTTTGATCTGATTGAAGGTGACGATTTCGTCTTTTTTATTGGCCTGTGGCGCATCGTAGAAAAAGGTCTCCTGCGAGATAACGTTGTTGATCCCTTTGCCGATAAGCGTGGTTTCCGGTTGGCTCAAATTGAGCAGGCGGCGGGCAGTCTGATTAATCGCAGTGATTTTATAACCGGAGTCGATGGCGATAAGCCCTTCGAACACCGATTCAAACAGCACGCTTTGCTGGATCAACAGCTGTGACAGCTGCTGGGGTTCCATATTGAGCATCTGCTTTTTGATATGCAGTGAGAAGCGGCGGGCGCAATAGAGCAGGAGCAGTAACATGATGGCCATCGGGATCAGCAGCGAGCTTATCTGCAGGCTGAGCCAGTTCTCCAGTTGCTCGATGGTATAGCCTACCGACACAATGCCGATCACTTTGCCGGTCGCGTCCTGAATCGGCGATTTACCACGCAACGAGGATCCCAGCGAGCCTTTGCGCACTGACACGTAGCTTTTGGCGTTTATCAATGCCTCATCACTATCGCCGCCCTCCATCGATTTGCCGATTTCATCAGGATTGACGTGATAGAGGCGCTGGCCGCTGGCATCACCGACGGTGATGTAGGTGGCGTCGGAGAACGAACGCATGGGGTCGATAAGGGCTTTGATTCTGGCGAGGTCGCGTTTCTGTACCGCCTCCACCAGCTCCGGCATCGCCGAAATCTGCATCGCCTGAATCAGCGCCCGTTGCCCGACCTGATAATGCAGACGCTCCTCGGTAATGTCTGTCAGATACCATGACATCGCCAGCATGACGGTAGTCGAGGTAAATAAGATCAGCAGGAAGATGCGATTCTGAAACGATCGCCGGGCAAACCAGTGGGTGATTTTTCGGGTATACATTGGGTAGATAGACATTAAATTGTTATTCTCCCCGTTTTGCGCCCCCGGCGCCGACAGGTGGAGCACAGAACAGAAAATTTCAGACATGTGCCCGGCCCCGTCATGCCAGGAGTGGGTATCAAATCAGCCCGGAGGCGGGGCGACAGCCACACCTCCGGGAAGGATGCCGGCCTACATCGCCAGCACGTACTTGAGCATCACCCCGGCGGCGATCGCCGAGCCGATCACCCCGGCCACGTTCGGGCCCATGGCGTGCATCAGCAGGAAGTTCTGCCCGTCCGCTTCCAGACCCACCTTGTTCGACACCCGCGCCGCCATCGGCACCGCCGACACCCCCGCCGAGCCGATCAGCGGGTTGATCGGGTTCTTACTGAACCTGTTCAGCAGCTTCGCCATCAGCACCCCGGCCGCGGTGCCCACGCAGAAGGCGATCACCCCCAG
>NZ_KV789932.1:0-1096 GCF_001807705.1 Klebsiella sp. HMSC25G12
GTTTACCGGCGAAAATATGAAACAGCACGAAGTAATAGCTAACTGAGATATTTTTAACCGGGCAGGGTGCGAGTGAATTTAAACAAAAAAGAGTAAAGTCAATATTACTATCAAGACCATCTTTTTATAAGTATATTGAAAGGCCAGATGATCATAAGAAATATATGCAGGAACAATGAATGATCTAATAAAGGAAGGATCTGATTATGTATTATAGGGATTTCATTATTACCTCTATCGAGGCAGAGCGTATTCTGGCCATGAAATTTGATGAAGTATTAGTTCCTTATTTAAATCCGATGATTATTTCTGATGATGAACTTGCTGAATTACTTATTAAGTTAATGAGGTGAATGGATGGGTTTCTTGAAAAGATGGTTAAAGGAAGAATTCATTCTTTTTTTATGGGGATGGGGCATTGTATTATTAATCATTGTATTTAGTATGATTGCAGTCTCTCTTTTCCCTGACATTGCCATTAACTTAATAGGACTTTTTATTTTATTAATCATTGGGTTTCACGTTGTTGTTTGGTTTAAAGTTAAAAACTGATATGAAAGAGGAGGGGTAATGTCAAATCCAGCATATTTATGGTTAACTGATGAGAGTGATTCGCCTATTATAGGTTCTTGCCTGATGCCCACACGTACAGGTTCCATCGAATTGCGCGCAGTGAATCATCATGTTTGGTTACCTACCGATAATAATACAGGAAAGCTGACGGGAACCCGTCTTCATACACCGGTTAAAATTCAAAAAGAGTTTGACAGAACAACACCTTTGTTATTTAGGGCTCTTTGTGAAGGTCGAACCTTAAAATCGGCAACGCTAAAAATGTACAGAATAAATGAGGCGGGACTGGAAATTGAATATTTTAACATAGCGTTAGCGAATATTAAGATTACGGCAATCACACCAAATTTACATCCGGCCGGAATGACAAGTACTCACCTTGAAGACATTGATTTCCGTTATGAGACGATCACCTGGAGATACACAGAAGGGAACATCATGTATCGTGATTCATGGAACGATCGCTGTTGTGCCTGGTAGCAAATAATATAGTGCTGAAACGCGGCGCCTCATGCGGCGCCGC
>NZ_KV789933.1:0-1210 GCF_001807705.1 Klebsiella sp. HMSC25G12
TGTCAGGGGGGCGGAGCCTATGGAAAAACGGCCGCTGTGCTGCCTTCTCCCTCTCCGAGCTGTCTGCTCTATGTCGTTATGTGCGCGTTGCGACCGCTCGCCGCAGCCGAACGGCAGGAGCGTAGCGACTGAGTGAGCGAGGAAGCGGAAAAGAGATCTGTCTGACATTGAGCACTGACGCTCTGAGGCCCTTTATGACGAAACAACAGAAAACAGCGCTGAACATGGCTAAATTCATCCAGCATCAGTCTCTGCTCCTGCTGGAGAAGCTTAACGAGCTTGATCTCGATGTTGAGGCCGACCTTTGTGAGAAACTCCACGATGATGCGGAGCATCTTTTCCGTACACTGTCCTCGAGACTGGATGAATTACAGGATGGTAATTGATGGCCAGAGTGTCTATTAGTGAAGCGGCACGGCTTGTTAAGGTTAGCCGTCCCACAATTTACAAGATGATTAACAGTGGGAAGTTAAGTTACACCTCTGTTGTAAAGCACGGGAAGGCTATTAAAGTTATTGATACTTCAGAGCTTATTAGAGTGTTTGGTTCTCTTGATGGTGTCATCGATACTGTAAAATATGATGTAAAAAGTGACGCAGAATCTACAAGTATTAACAGCGTTGGTTTACATGATTTACAACATAGAATCGCTCTACTTGAAGCTGAAAACGATGGTCTTAAAGGGGCTGTTAAGGCTCGAGATGAGCATATTGATTCCCTTCGTCAGGCTATGCAGCTTCTGGAGCACAAGCGCGAGCCTTCTTCACCACCCCATTCCCCGTGGTGGAAATTCTGGAAAAAATCCTGATCCTGCCATGCTTGAGTTTTCCTCTCCGGCCATCCCAGGGAGTTCCTGAACCTTCCCAAAAATCGCCAGATCTCTGAACGCTCCTCACGACTAAAAATACCCACACACTACGCAAAATTAAAATTTTGCAGATTCCTTATTTAAAACAATTGGTTAATGAAAAATTAATGTGCAGTGATGTGTTACAAAGTGCAGATCCAAGTCGTGGACGACTCTATGGCGAATCGTTTACGAATTGCCCACGATTCATATGTGAATCACGCTTTATTATCATGTTGTTATGATGAATCGACTCTTGATTCAATTCATCAATTTGGGCGTTTTTTGTTCATGGTGACTCTTGATTCAATTCACGATTCGAATCGCCGGTGAATCGTGTGGTGAGTCGTCCGGCGACTTGCC
>NZ_KV789934.1:0-20834 GCF_001807705.1 Klebsiella sp. HMSC25G12
ATCGGGCATTATCTGAACATAAAACACTATCAGTAAGTTGGAGTCATTACCCAGCCCTGTGGAACTCCTGCTGTTGCAATTCCCGCCATTTATACCAATGCGAAGTGTCCTGGAAGAAATTGATTTGATTAGAATTAACACCACTTGAGGGAAGAACATAAAGTACCCCACGCGCGGATTTCATAAACACTGCATTTCCAGGGCCAGCCTGAGTCATCAGACTAAGCAAATCATCCTCAGAAAACATTGTGGATAACGCGTCAATGTCTGCTTGATATTTTTCGAGGATATGAGCGTTTTTAATGTTTCGCTTCGGATTGCCAAGGTAAGCTTCAAACATAGTCATGCCCTTTTAACATTTAAAGTCACATGAGAGGCTTTATGTAGTGATAGCGGGATATATCATTACCCCAACGGCAGTTTTACACCATAGCTAATATGGATGTTATCTTACTAAGATAATTGGTTTTTTGCGAGTGGCGAAACAGGTTGTGTCAGTTTATGACATGTCGATATGATGGGGACGATGCCAACCGGAATGCTGCGATATTGGCGTGTCAGGAGAGGCATCTTACGGTATCATTTACCGCAATTTTTTACGATGCAAAGCCCTGCATCGCTAGCTTTTTCTTCAGACCAGGATGATTCATGAACGACAAAATCAGTCAGGATACGATCAACAAAGCCCTGTGGGCCGCGTGTGATACGTTCCGTGGTACCATCAGTGCTGATACCTACAAAGACTTTATCCTTACAATGCTGTTCCTTAAGTACATTTCAGATGTCTGGCAGGATCACTATGACGAATATAAAGAGCAATATGGTGATGCGCCGGAACTGATTGAAGCGATGATGGCGAATGAACGTTTCGTGTTGCCGAAAAGCGCCAGCTTTTATGCGCTGTATGAGCGCCGTCATGAGCCAGGCAACGGTGAACGTATCGATCAGGCATTGCATGCGATTGAAGAAGCCAATGGCACCAAACTGAAAGACGCCGGGAAAAGTGTCTTCCAGGATATTTCGTTTAACACTGACCGCTTGGGTGAAGAAAAACAGAAGAACACCATCCTGCGCCAGCTGCTGGAAGACTTTGCCGGTGAAGATCTTAACCTGAAGCCAAGCCGTGTAGGTACGCTGGACGTTATCGGTAATGCCTACGAATATCTGATTAAAAACTTTGCCGCCAGCGGTGGGCAAAAAGCCGGGGAATTCTATACCCCGCCGGAAGTCTCGGACCTGATTGCTGAACTGCTCGATCCGCAGCCGGGTGATACCATTTGTGATCCTGCCTGTGGTTCAGGTTCGTTGTTAATGAAGTGCGGGCGTAAGATTGTCTCCGGGCATGACAGCCGTAACTATGCTTTGTTCGGTCAGGAAGCGATTGGCTCCACGTGGTCGCTGGCGAAAATGAACATGTTCCTGCATGGCGAAGACAACCACAAAATCGAGTGGGGCGATACCATTCGTAACCCGAAGCTGCTCGATAAAAATGGCGACCTGATGCTGTTTGATATCGTGACCGCAAACCCACCGTTCAGCCTGGATAAGTGGGGTCATGACGAGGCCGAGAATGATAAGTTTGGTCGTTTCCGTCGCGGTGTACCGCCGAAGACTAAAGGAGATTACGCCTTTATCTCACACATGATAGAAACCCTAAAACCGGGGACTGGTCGTATGGGCGTGGTGGTGCCACACGGTGTGCTGTTCCGTGGCTCCAGCGAAGGCAAAATTAGGCAGAAACTGATTGATGAAAATCTGCTGGATGCGGTGATTGGTCTACCAGAGAAATTGTTCTACGGTACGGGGATTCCGGCTGCGATTCTGATTTTCAAAAAGCAGAAAGTGGATGACAAGGTGCTGTTTATCGATGCCAGCCGCGAATTCAAGGCAGGTAAAAACCAGAATCAGCTCAGCGAAGAAAACATTGAGAAAATCGTCAAGACCTACCGTGATGGCGATAACGTCGAGAAATACGCCTATCTCGCCAGCCTGAAGGAGATTCAGGACAACGACTATAACCTCAATATCCCTCGTTATGTTGATACCTTTGAGGAAGAGGAAGAGATCGATTTGCTGGACGTTCGCGCTGAGCGGGAGGAATTGAAAACGGAACTGGCGAAGCTGGAAACAGAGATGGCAGGTTATCTGAAGGAGTTGGGTTATGGTGCCTAAGGGATGGACGCTTGGAACCTTAAAAGATTTGGCAGATACGATTATGGGGTATGCCTTCAGAAGTGAAGATTTTGTTCCAACAGGTATTCCTTTACTTAGGATGGGTAATCTATACCAAAATACATTAGATTTAAACCGTAACCCTGTGTATTTACCTGATTCCTTTAAATTTGACTATAAAAGATTCTTGGTATCGCCAGGTGATTTGGTCATGTCTATGACGGGCACCATGGGAAAACGTGATTATGGTTTTACAGTTGAAATTCCTTCAAACACTCAATACTCATTGCTAAATCAGCGAGTACTAAAGATAGTTCCAAAAAATAACGCGAGCTCTGGTTATATTTTGAATCTACTCCGGAGTGAGTTGATTCTATCTGTATTGTATTCATTTCCAGGTGGAACGAAGCAAGCTAACTTATCAGCTAAACAGCTACAGGAGATACCAGTACTTATTCCCCCCGAGTTAGAACAAAAGAAAATCGCCCAAATCCTATCAACCTGGGATAAGGCGATTTCGGTGACGGAAAAGCTGCTCGCCAATAGTCAGCGGCAGAAAAAAGCCCTGATGCAACAATTGCTTACTGGAAAGAAGCGCTTACTGGATGAGAATGGGACAAGGTTTTCTGAAACTTGGAAATTATATGCCTTATCGAAATTATTTCAGAGAGTTACGACCAAAAACAATGGAAAAAGCAACAATGTTGTAACCATTTCTGGACAACATGGTTTGATTAAACAGGAAGACTTTTTCAAGAAAACAGTCGCATCAGATACCCTTGATGGTTATTTCTTATTAAAAAAAGGGCAGTTTGCTTACAATAAAAGTTACTCTAATGGTTATCCGATGGGTGCAATAAAAAGATTAAATCGATATCCAGAGGGAGTAGTAACAACTCTGTATATATGTTTTGAACTTACTATACCCAAAAAATCATGTGGTGACTATTGGGAGCATTATTTTGAGTCAGGGCTTTTGAATAACAGTTTGTCTCAAATTGCTCATGAAGGTGGACGGGCTCATGGCTTGCTAAATGTAAAACCTTCGGACTTCTTTTCATTAAAAGTTGCGGTTCCTGGCTTTGAAGAGCAACAAAAAATCGCATCAGTTCTGTCCGCTGCCGACACCGAAATCTCCACACTGGAGAAAAAACTCGCCTGCCTGAAAGACGAGAAGAAAGCCTTGATGCAGCAACTGCTGACCGGGAAACGTCGGGTGAAAGTGGATGAGGCGGTTGCCGTATGAAACTGACGAAAAGCGGTCCACTGACTGACCGGGAAATCGACTGGCTGGAAGAAATATTAATGAAGTATGGAATGGATGATTCTGTACTCTGTTTCTCTGAGCTGGATGGATTGCTGACGGCGATTTTATCAGGTCCAAATATGGTTTCACCCAATATCTGGCTGAGTGCTATTTGGGGAGGAGGCGATTATCATCCGAAATGGTCATCTGAGAGAGAGATGGAGCGTTTTGTCAGTCTGTGTTTTCAGCATATGAACGATATCGCTGGTTGCCTTTATGACGCCCCTGAACTGTTTGAGCCGATTTTCAATGAGCGTGAGGTAAAGGGGGAAAAATATACCATTGCGGAAGAGTGGTGTTTTGGTTATATGAAAGGAAAGTCACTGGATGACTGGTCGGGTCTTCCCGGTGAGTTACGGCCTTCTCTGGAAGCGATCGCTCTTCATGGCGTGGAGAAGAATTTTCCTGTACTTGAGAAAATGACCGGAGAGCAGTTTGAGAAAAGTATTTCCCTTATTCAGCCTGCTGCACTGGCGCTTTATCAGTACTGGTTGTCAGTGAGAATGTCAGAGGCATCATCCCGGCCTGTTCCCGTGAAGGGGGCAGAAAAACTGCCCGGTCGTAATGACCCGTGTCAGTGTGGCAGTGGTAAAAAATTTAAAAAGTGCTGCCTGCACTGACAAAGCGGAAGGGGGCTTGCTCATGGCAGTGAACAATCTGGATCGTTCCCGGTGGTACATGGGAAATGTTCTCTGGTTCGGAGGCTACAACAGCAAAACGGATCGGGAGAATAACTTTGGCTTCCTCTTATCAGAGAATGGTAATGACCTGTTTTTTCATAAGAATGAGATAAGCCGGAACTATACACCCGCTGACAATACACCGGTGCTGTTCAGGGAAGGTATAGGTAAAAATGGTAAGCCTACGGCTTTTAACGTTCACATTCTTGATAAAACAGATGAGGAGACGGCTGAGCTCCTCATTGAATATCTCCGGGCTATTATTGAGGAGGGCGTTGATTTCGCTCGTTGGCGTTATCGTGACTGCGTTATTAATTTCCTCACTCAGTCCTTTGGCGAAAGGGCTATAATTCGGTTAGTTACCAGTGATATAGCTGTTACAAAAGTCTTACCGCTATTTTTAAAATCACGTAACTACGATAACCAGTTTGCACTTTTCGCCTCTGATAAGAATTTTGATGATTTGACCGCACAACAAATATCTCCTGCGGTCATGCCTTCGTCATTTATCGATAATAACATTGATCAATTCGCTGTTTGGGTGAAAAGATGTTCTGCGGCTACGGATTGCCAGGGGGCTTCAACATCGGACATCATCAATGAATTACTCAGCCATATATCTATAAGTGCTATTCTCTACCTGGCTTTTTACGATTGTATAAGTAGCGAGCGGATTCTTGAGCATCGGCATGATGATATAGAGAATTTTGTTCGACGTAGTTTCACGAAAAATAAAATGGATATACAACCATTTGTCCGTGATGCCTATCAGCAGAAATTCTCATCGAGAGAGCAATTTTATAAACATTCCGTGATTAGTCCTTTTATCAATACGTATTTGATTAAACAGAAGATGTTCAGAAAAGATTTCAGTTTTGTTAATGATGTCGAGTCGAATACTGAAATTGCTTCTGATCCTGAATACTTCATTCTGAGTAAATTGTTACCGTTGCTTGGGCGCAACGATGAACAGTCCGTTCTGAGTATTATTCTGCATGAGATATGGCACGGAGTCTTGTCGGGTAAAATTCCGGTAAATCATCCTTCTGTTTTCAAATTATTCCCACAATGTAGTTCATTACAAATTCGTTTCCCAAGTTTAGAATTATCCTGTGAGGCGTTTCACTGGAATGCAAAACAACCTGACGGAACGATAGAGAAAAAATTCCTTTGTCGTTCGAAAATCTGCCATGATCCGCAGGTACTACCCGACCTCAGTCGGGATTACATCGACTTCACTATTTATGACTGGCTTGCCCACTATGGCATGACCTATCTGATTGCAGGCGAACCTTCTAAGCGGGATTTCCCAATTAAACTGGCTGGGTATTTCAATCGTATCAGAGAATTACATTCCCGCTTGCATTGCCGAAGTTGTGGGGTGCTGATGGTTCCAGATATGAAATATGCTCGTGTGGAAGTCAGCGTCTGGGATACAAAGTCGAAAGGATTTGTGAAAAAACCTTTCCAGGCCGCGTATCGCCTGACCGTCTTTAAATGTGCCAGTCATTCGTGCGAACAGTTTGGTATCGGGCATTACATTAATCACTGTATTGGTTACAAATGCAGCGAAATAATTGACGCCAGGGATTTGCATGAAAAATGTTCAGAAGGACGATTTATTTGTGCATCCTGTGGTTCCTGCTGTACGACGCATCAGGAGAAATTTGGTAATGTAAACAAGGGCGAAACAGAACAGGTCAAGTACAATCGCCTTTATCGGGACTCGCCGTTCTTTTCATCATAAGTCTTCGTTCATTTTGAGCATGTCCGTAAGGACATACAGTTTCACCTCTTAGCCAAGAAGGATTACCGGGTGGATAAGCACTACCAACCTAAATTCCAGGAAGAATATAGCGCCAAAATTCCGGCACTGACGTTACTGACCAGCCTCGGCTGGACGTTTTTATCTCCGAAACAGATTATGGATTACCGGGGCTATAAACAGGATGAGGTGGTGCTGCGTCCGGTTCTGCGTGAAGAGCTGTCGAAGCGTTCATTTATGGCGGGTGGCAAAACCTGCCAGTTATCGGAAAAAGCACTGGATAACCTGATATCACAGGTCTGTTCTCCGGCGCTGAATGAAGGGCTGCTCAAAGCCAATGAACGGATGTATAACCATCTGCTCTACGGTATCGCCGTCACGGAGTTTGTCGATGGCAAGAAGGTAAACCCCACCATTGCGCTGATTGACTGGGAACATCCGGAAAATAACCAGTTCCATTTTACTGAAGAATTTACGGTATTGCGGTCAGGTGGTGTTGAAACCCGGAGGCCAGATATTGTCTGCTTTGTTAATGGTATCCCGCTGGCTGTTATTGAAGCGAAAAGCCCGGCTGGTCATGGCAAGAAAGGGCCAACCATTGACGAGGGGATATCCCAGAGTATCCGCAACCAGTTCAACGATGAAATCCCGCAGCTGTTTGTCTATAGCCAGTTATTACTTTCAATTAACGGGCATGACGGACGCTATGGTACCTGTCATACACCAATGAAATTCTGGGCGGCATGGCGCGAAGAGGATATAACCGATCCTCAGATGTATGCTCTGCGCAACCATCAGTTATCGACTGAACAAATTCATGCGTTGTTTGATCATCGTCCTTCAGCCGATCTCGACTGGTACCAGCAGTTAATCGCCGCTGGTGAACTGGCTGTCAGTGGACAGGATAAGTTGCTTATCAGCCTGCTTTCGCCGGAACGTCTGCTGGAGATGACCCGCTTCTTCACCCTGTTTGATAAAAAGACAGGGAAGATAGTCGCTCGCTATCAGCAGGTGTTCGGCATAAAAAGACTGCTGGAATGCATCAGTACTCGCAGACCGGATGGGGGCAGGGAAGGTGGGGTGATCTGGCATACCACGGGGTCAGGTAAATCGTACACCATGGTGTTCCTCAGCAAGGCGCTGATCCTTCATGACAGCCTGAAGCAGTGTCGTATTGTGGTGGTGACGGACCGCGTGGACCTTGAAGGGCAGCTCAGCGGCACTTTTGTCTCTGGTGGCGAACTGGCAGGGAAGGATGATAAGGCCAAAGCGATGGCGACCTCAGGTCAGAAGCTGGCACAGCAGATTGGCTCTGGTAAAGAACGTATAATCTTTACCCTTATCCAGAAATTTAACTCAGCGACAAAATTGCCTGAATGCGTCAATACCAGCCCCGACATCATCGTTCTGATTGATGAAGGACACCGGAGCCAGGGGGGGGAGAACCATGTGCGAATGAAACTGGCCCTGCCGAATGCCGCCTTTGTGGCATTTACCGGTACGCCGTTGCTGAAAGAAGATAAGACCACCAATAAATTCGGGCCGATTGTCCACGCTTATACCATGCAGCGAGCGGTAGAAGATCAGGCGGTGACACCTCTGCTCTACGAGGAACGTATTCCCGACCTTGAGGTAAACGACCGGGCAATAGATGCATGGTTTGATCGTATTACCGATGGGTTAAGCGAAGCGCAAAAAGCCGACCTTAAGCGTAAATATGCCCGTAAAGGTGAGGTTTATAGTGCAGATGATCGCATCCGTCTGATCGCACTCGATATCGCCACGCACTTCTCGAAGAATATTGATGAGGGACTGAAAGGCCAGCTTGCCTGCGACAGCAAGATTTCCGCCATCAAATATAAAAAGTATCTTGATGAAGCCGGGTTGTTTGAGTCAGCTGTAGTTATCAGCCCGCCGGATACCCGGGAAGGGAATACTGAGGTGGATGAAAGCAAACTGCCGGAAGTGACTAAATGGTGGAAGGATAACGTCGGCACGCAGGATGAGTCCGTGTATACCCGCAATATCATCAGTCGTTTCGATACCGATGATAAGCTTAAATTGTTGATTGTCGTCGATAAACTGCTCACTGGATTTGATGAACCAAAGAATACCGTGCTGTATATCGACAAGCCGCTTAAATCCCATAACCTTATCCAGGCGATTGCCCGGGTAAACCGACTGCATCCACTGAAAAAGTTTGGCCTGCTGATAGATTATCGCGGCATTCTGGCTGAACTAGACACGACTATCGGCAAATATCAGGATCTCGCCTCCCGAACTCAGGGAGGATACGACATCAAGGATATTGACGGGCTGTACAGCGCTATGAGTTCTGAATACAAGCGACTGCCGCATCTGTATAACCAGCTGTGGGCCATATTTGCCGGTGTTAAAAACAAAAATGATACTGAGCAGTTACGTGCGGTACTGGTGCCTAAAATGGAAGAACGTGACGGAGAGATGGTCGATATCCATCAGAAAACCCGTGATGATTTCTTCGAGGCGTTAACGGCCTTTGCCGGATGCCTGAAAGTGGCACTGCAGTCCGCCACTTTCTTCACCGACAAGAGTTTTACGGAACAAGACCGAAATCTCTATAAAGAAACCGTAAAACAGATGTCCAGCCTGCGCCAGTGGGCGATGCAGGTCAGCGGGAAGCAGGTCAATTATGACGACTACGCGGAGCAGGTTAAAAAACTGCTGGATAAGCATGTCACCGGCGTTGAGATTAGTGAACCGGATGGCGTGTATGAAGTTGGTAAAATGGGCAAGAGCGAAAAGCCCGAAGAGTGGGACAACAATAAAACCCGCAACGAGACTGACATCATTAAAACCCGTGTGACGAAGATGATTGAGCAGGAGCTGCGTGATGACCCATATGCTCAGGAAGCCTTTTCAAAACTCCTGCGTATGGCTATTGAAGAGGCTGAAAAACTGTTCGACCATCCGTTGAAACAGTATCTCTTGTTCCGTGAATTTGCGGAAAAAGTGGAAGCCCGTAAACTCAGCGATATTCCGGAGGCACTGGCGGTAAACAAGCATGCTCAGGCGTATTACGGTGTATTTAAAAAAGAGCTACCTGAGGTTTTTGCGGTAAACGACGATCAGGTGCAGGAGAAGTGGACGAAGCTGGCCTTTGAAGTGGACAGCATTATCGTCAAAGCGGTGGCAGAAAACTCCCTGAACCCACAGGATATTGAAAAAGCCGTTAAGACAAGTCTTTTGCCGCTGCTGTTTACGGCCTGCCGGGAGATGGGTGCCGGAATGAATCAGTTTAACCGTATCGTGGAAACCATCATCCAGATCCTGCGTGTTGGTTTGATGAAATCATGAGTGAAAAAGAGTCGCCAGCAATGAAAACGTTACGCATTGTTTATGGTGATGAGGTCATCGTCGTACAGTGTGTTCCGCGTCAGGTCGTAAAGGGCAGGGTGCTCATCAAGGTGCATCCCGACTGCCGGGTAGTGGCCTCTGTACCGCCAGAAACACCGGAGCACGAGATGTTGTCTGCGCTGAAAAAACGAGGGCGCTGGATATACCAGCAACTGCGTGATTTCAGGGAGCAACAGACACACATTGTTCCGCGTCAGTATGTCAGCGGAGAAAGCCATTATTATCTCGGTAAGCAATATCAGTTGAAAGTGACAGAAGACGCTACTGTGCCGCAACGAGTGAAAATGTTGCGTGGGCGTCTGGAAGTGACTGTCAGACACAAATCGGCAGAAAAGATTAAAGCCTTGCTGGCTGAATGGTATCGGGAACGTGCCAGAGATGTTTTTCAGCGCAGGCTTGATTTACTGATTCCGCAGACCCTTTGGGTCAGTGAGCGTCCTCCGATACGTCTGCGGGCGATGCAAACGCAATGGGGCAACTGTTCAGCAAAAGGCTGTCTGACCCTGAATCCATGGCTGGTTAAGGCATCCTCAGAATGTATCGATTATGTTTTGCTACATGAGTTATGCCATGTTGCTGAGCACAACCACAGTGAAGAGTTTTACCGCCTGATGGGGCAGGTTATGCCTGGGTGGGAAAAGGTCAAGAAACGGCTGGATGGCATGGCTGGGATGTTGTTGGCTGATATGTAGTAAGAGCCCAGCTAAATTAAAATATTACAGAACTATATAAGAAGGGGTTTTATGTTTTTCAAAATTGTTAGAAACTTTAAAGCCAAGATTGGACCGTTCTTATTAACCCTGTTTTTGGCTCCAGGTTATGTTCATGCCAATACGTGGGAAATAAATGTCACAAGAAAAGATAGTAATTTATATCAAATTACTGGGAAGGATTCTTTTGTTAATACTAAATATTGTTATGTTTATGCTTATTCTGAAGACGCATATCTCAGGGTTGATGGCTATGATAAAAAAATAATTTTTACAGATAGCAAGGATTCATGTGATGTAGATAATGTATTTAGCATGGTTAATATTGACTCAGGAAAGTATGAGGTAGAGGTTTCTAAAAAAGAAGATAACTGGTATGAGGTTTATGGTACAGATAATATGATAAAAACATCAATGTGCCTTAGTCTGGCTCTCAATGAAAAGGCTATTTTATCCATGGATGGTTATAGTGCAGGAGAGTTGATTTTTGATGACGGAGATAGCTGTAATGTAGAAGGGGTCTACTCTCCTGTTCGTTTGTGAATTGGATCTGGGATCAGTATGATCTGTGGTGTTCATCCAGCTATGTAAGGATATAAAATGAAAATAGAAGCCGATGTAAAAAATATATCAAAATTAAGCGATTATTATTTTTTAGTTCCCGATTATCAACGTGAGTATGTATGGAAGGTTGATGATCAGGTTGAACAGTTTATCATGGATTTAGACAATGAATACCAACCAGAGCAGAAAGATCAAAATGGTTATTTTCTCGGTTCTGTTATTATCGTAAAGAATGAGGAAAAGCATGATGTTATTGACGGACAGCAGCGGTTGACCACTATTGTCATCACTATGTGTGCCTTACGGGATCTATTAAAAGATAGATTGGATACACTTGACAAAAAAGGGCTGGAATATCTGAAAACTATTGAGGAATGGCTCTCTAGTTATGATATTAACAGTGAGGAAAATCTAATTAGACTAGATCTTCAATATGAAGAAAGTCGAGGATTTATTTCGCGGTTAATTGAAGGGCAAACCAATACCTTTGCGGAAACAGCTTCAGTAAAAAAAATGGCTGACGCGTATGATCACATTCGTGATTATCTTAAATACCAATTGCAAGATAGCTTGAATGGATTAATCTCCTTCGCTCGCTTTTTTTTAACAAAAGTTGAGCTGGTTGTCATTGAATCAGAGAACTTAAGTAGCGCATTAAAGATCTTCGAAACGATCAATCAGCGTGGTGCCAGCCTTAATGCTATGGATCTTGTTAAAAATTTGATTTTCAGTCAGATAAAAGAAGAACAGTTTTCGGCAATAAAGACAACATGGAAATCCATCACTAATAACCTTGAGTCTTGCGGCGAAAGTGATAACCCGCTTCGTTTTTTACGTTACTTTCTGATGGCACGATATCATCACGGGATTTTGCGTGAAGATGATATATATAAATGGATCATTTCAGCTGAGGGGGAACTGTCGTTGCAGTATAAGACCCGCCCTATGGTCCTCGTCAAAGAATTGGAAAAATTATCAGAACGATACGCTAACTTGGTCAATGCAACAAATGAAGCAGCCTACTGGCGTGAAAATATCCGTTTTCCAAACGTAAGTAACATTGGATATATTAATAAATATCGCTCACGTCAGCATTTGGTTTTACTAATGGCATTGGACATTAGTTGTTCTGATGATGTAATGGATTTCTTAGGTGCTCAACTTGAGAGCTTTTTATTCTTTACAAATACAATGGCTATTCAATCGAAGACATATGAGCAACGCTTTACTCAATGGGCTGTAAAGCTTCGGGATGTGAAAACGAAAGCAGAGGTTGCAAATGTTGTTTCAGCAACACTTATACCTTTTGTTGTGGAGCGTTTAGATGAATTTAAAGAACGATTCTCAATTATTAATGACTATAATTTTACGCCTCAGTATCGCCAACGTTATGTATTGGGTAGATTAGAGAATCATATCCGCCATCTTTGCGGTTTTCCGGAAAAGAGCCAGCAGGCTATTCAGCAGATGCAAATTGAGCATATTCTTCCTCAGACGGTACGAAACGCCCCTGAAAACGGGGAGTTCTCTGATGCAAATCGAACAAGTTATCTCTACAAGATTGGTAATGTAACATTATTAGAGGGTACAATTAACCAGTCCGTCAATAACTGCAATGATTTGAGTGAAGACTGGTTTTTGAAAAAACAAACAGAATATTTAAACTCTGAAATCATCATGACTCGATTACTCCACTCCCAGTACTCAATTGGTGATAACACTGCATTAAATCGCTTTAAGCTGAAATATGGATATGAATATCAAGACTGGTCCGCGGAAAACATCACATCAAGGCAACGCCTGCTGATGGATCTTGCCATTGACTGCTGGCGATTTAATGATCAGAGAATAGATGCTTATATAGTAAATAACCTGGGCACTGGACCCGGAAACGAATTTACGCTGTAAAAATATCCTTCATCGTAAAGTACCCCCTGGAACGTTATGTTTACCAGGGGCTGGGTATTCAACCTCTAAAGGTAGCGCTGATTATGAATGGATCACATTCAGAGAGCGGTTCACAGAACAGATATTACTAACTGACAGTTGTACCGAATACTGGGGGCAGGTCACTGTCACGTTGTAAGTTCATTAGACTGGCCCCCTGAATCTCCAGACAACCAATATCACTTAAATAAGTGATAGTCTTAATACTAGTTTTTAGACTAGTCATTGGAGAACAGATGATTGATGTCTTAGGGCCGGAGAAACGCAGACGGCGTACTACACAGGAAAAGATCGCTATCGTTCAGCAGAGCTTTGATCCCGGCATGCCGGTGTCGCTGCTAGTCAGCTCTTCCTGTGGCGCAAGCAGTATCAGGAAGGCAGCCTCACCGCCGATGCCGCTGGTCAACAGGTTATGCCCGCGTCGGAGCTAGACTCTGCGATGAAGCAAATTAAAGAACTGGAGCGCCTGCTGGGCAAGATGACAATGGGAAACAAGCTGCTGAAAGAAGCCGTTGAATATGGCCGACAAAAAAGTGGATACTGCACGTGCCCTTGTTGCCGGAGGATGGCGAATAAGCCTCGTCAGTCGTTGCCTCCGGATCTCACGTGCGCAACTGCATGCCATGCCCCATATCCATACTGTTATAGGCGCTCTGCCCACCTATGGTTATCGTAGGGTATAGGCACTGCTACGCAGACAATCAGAAACTGACGACATGGCGGTGATCTACGCCAAAATACCTCATCATGCGTCAGAATGCGCTGCTGCTTGAGCGTAAACCGGCAATATCGCCATCGAAGCAGGCGCATACAGGGAAAGAGGCCGCTGGAGAAAGTAACCAGCGGTGGTGCTCTGACGGCTTCGGGTTCAGCTGTGATAATGGCGAAAAACTGCAGGTCACGTTCGCCCTGGACTGCTGCGATCGTGAAGCACTGTACAGGGTGGAAAGTAATGGTGGATATGACAGCGAAACCGTACAGGGCGTGATGCTGGGTGCGGTGGAACGACGCTTCGGCAGCAGCCTGCCGTCATCCCCCGTTGAGTGGCTGACGAATAACGGTTCGGCCTACCGGTCTCACCTGACGCGTCAGTTCGCCAGAATGGTAGGACTAGAGCCTGGACATACGGCGTTACGTAGCCCGGAAAGCAACGGGATGGCAGAGAGCTTCGTCAAAACTATGAAACGCGACTACATCAGTATCATGCCGAAACCCGATGGGTTAACAGCGGTAGAGAACCTTGCAGAATCCTTCGAGCATTATAACGAATGGCATCCGCATAGTGCACCGTGGTATCGTTCGCCACGGGAATACCTGATGCGGCAAACCAGTAATGGGTTAAGTGATAAAAAGTGTATGGAAATATAGGAGCCAACCCACCCGACGTAGCCCCTCTGCTCTTCCCTTTTTACGCAGACAATAACACCCCAGCCCGCCTTTATCCGCGAGGTTACTGACTGGGGACTGAGTTTTTTAAACGACGGGAAATGGTGTTCAGACCAATGCCGATAATGTGTGGACTGGCACGGCATCCAGAGCCATTTATAGTAATATCGATGATTTTCCTCTGTTGTGTACTGCACTGTAAGGTTGTATAGGTGAAAATGAGTATCCATGGCTTACGGCACTGCCTGCAGAGATAATGCTGATGACCGGCAGTACTTTTGCCGTTACGGTCTACGCCTTCAGTCACAGCACAAGATGGCGATCCCACGTAAATGGAAGCCATAAAACACCTCAAAAACACCATCCAACACAAAATCAATAAGTTGGTAGCACTACCCAGGATTTTGTGAATATCAACGACGCAATAACAACTATGTTGCTACGCGCCACATTCATCCCGTTTAACGTTGACCGACGTGCCGTTACTATAGACGGGCCACGACTGATGCAAGGGGAGCATAAACGCTGTCAACTTAACCCGGCCACAGTTTATTTCAAAGGCGCTAACCGCCATCTTCCCATAGTTTTCAGGTTCATTTTTTGCCGTCAAACCGCCCAGCCTCCTCCTGCTATTTACCCTGCAGCGGCTTCGGTGACGCCCTTGCATCCTCCGTTGTGCTCCCGTTACTTGTGTCGGCACAGTTTAAGCCGGCCCCCAGACGACATTGACCACGGAGGTTTTTTATGGGCAACACGACCACCACACCTGCTGCCTAGGTCGGCATTTACCACAATTATTACTGCGGTAGTATTTTCGGCAAATGGTTTGACCTAACGGAGTTTGACAGCAGGGTGGTTTACCGACCTTATCTCCTTTTCGGGTATAACATAGGAATTCCCATCTTTTATGCTGGTCTGAGTCTATAGTGGGGAGAAGGAAGCGTTAGCCTACTTCTCTCCGTCGGTGGCTCAGCAGCGCTCTCCCGCAGATGCCAGCCAAGTGTCCATCATATCAAGGCGGTCATTTCCCCAGAACAGTTTGCCATCGGCAAACACTGCTGGTGCACCAAATACCCCGCGAGCAATAGCTTCATCTGTGTTCGAGACTATGGCTAGCTTCCGGGCTTCATCGCCGATGGAGGAGATGCACGCATTTTTATCCAGCCCTACTGAAGTGGCTAAGTCGCCTAAGATGGCAACATCGCTAATATCCAGACTTTGTGACCAATACGCCTGCATCACCTTGAAGGCGAATGCTTCTCCCAGCCCCTCTTCAACTGCATATAGGGTAGCTCGCAGCGCACGTGAAGGCCGCAACGGGAACTTAGGATGATAACTTAGTGGCAGCCGGCGAATGCGCGCCCAGTCCTGCATATCTTGTTTGAACCAGTTGACAAACGCTGGCGAGGCATCCAACGGTCTACGACCACCTATGCGGTCAATCAAATTGGCCAGATGGAAGGGACGTAGTACTATCATTCTTCCGTACGCAGCGGCAATTTCTCTTAGACGGGGGAAGGCGAGGTAGCACCAAGGGCTGTGAAAATCAAAGAAAAACTCCAGCGGAGCTCCCTCTGGCAGTTTACCATCAGCACGTTCAAAACGGCTGAGTGGCGCTAGAGCACGTTCATGCTTACCGCTCATGATCAATGCTCCCGCTTGATGCGCCTGTACGAAAAACTGCAACCTTTTCTCGTCTGCGCTAATTAACGTCGCCGTACAGCGAACCTCCTGATAAGGCCAGGCGGGTTTATGATGATGTACGTCGACATGGGTTCCCACGCTCACCCAGCCGGACGGTAAGTCTTTTGCTACAGCATCGGCACTGGTCTCCTCCAATAGAGCGATCAACGCTGGTGTCGACACCACTTTCACACCCGTGTTGCCAATTGCAGCTGCTGTTTGGTGCGGCCCAGGGGTGAAGACGCATGTATGTGGATAGCCTGTCACACTCATTTTCATAAAAGCTCCTTCAGTTGCCCATCAAGGGCTGCGGTTTTCAACATGCGCTTGAGGATCTTCCCGCTTGACGTCATCGGCCATTCTACGATGGTAAAGACCCGAGCAGGATGTTTAAAACCAGCTATTTTACCAACACAGGCTTTTCTTATTTCATCTTTGGATAACGGCTTGGTGGACTCAATAGCGGCGGCTACCACTTCGCCGTAAAATTTATCGGGTAGAGCGAAGACTGCAACTTCAGTGATCGACGGATGCTCACGCAGCAGATTTTCTATCTCTACAGGATAGATATTTTCACCACCGCGAATGATCATATCGCGCAGGCGTCCTCCTACCAGTTCGACCCTACCATCGATGTTTAGCCGACCGAGATCACCCGTATTCATCCAGCCTTGAGGATCGATGCAGCGAGCGGTTTCCTCCGCATCTCGATGATATCCCAACATGACCATTGGCCCACGAACCTGTAGCTGGCCGATTTCCCCGTGGGGGAGTACCACTCCGGTATTCGGATCGCAGACCTGCACTTCAACTCCAGGTAAGGGCAAGCCAGCGGTGGCAAAGCGCTGGGGACTTTGCCAGTAATCTAACGCTATCAGTGTGCTGGCTTCCGTCTGCCCGTAAACCTGCACCAACCCATTAATAGGAAACGCCCGCGCGCACTGTTCCAGAAGTCTCGGATCGCAGTCTGCACCACCGCAGGTACCGGTACGCAAAGACGAGAGATCGAAATATGGTCTGTCCGGATGCTCTAACATCGCTAAGTAGGACGTGGGGACTCCCGTCAGAACTGTACAGCGCTCCCGTTCTATCAGCGAAAGCATTTGTCCGGCGTCGAAAGCACGCATACCCAAATATGTCGCACCAGCTGTCAGGCATGCCAGAATATTCATGATGCAACCTGCACAGTGGAAGAGCGGAATAATGGATGTCCAGCGATCCATCGCCGTCACTTCCAGCCGCTGCACGGTGCCCCAGGCATTCATCATTATCCCTTCCATACAGAGTTCTGCGCCTTTAGGCCGTCCAGTAGTACCAGAAGTATATTGGATGCTAGCCAACTCTCTGGGGGACCATACCCATTCCGTCAGTTCAGCCAAAACGGGTTGGCGCATTACTGCTTCATATTCCATATCATCGAAGTTAATAATGTCTCTTAGGCTAGGGAGTTGAGGATGAATCGCTCGTACCATGGCTAAATATTCGCTGGAGCGAAAACGTTCGGACAGCAAGATGGCTACCACTTGGCTGTGATCGAGAACGTGGCGTAAATCATTATCACGGAAATGAGTATTAACAGGCACCAGTATCGCACCTAAGGCCGAAATTGCAATCTGGGCAACTGGCCACTCAATACGATTTTCTGCCAACAGAGCCACAGGGTCACCCGCTTTTACACCACGACGACTTAGCTCTAGCGCCAACTTGTCGACACTGTCAAGCCAACCTCTGAAGGTCATTCGTTGATTACCAGCATCGAATACCAGCGCTTCTTTATCAGGCCATTTTTCTGCATAATGACGCAGTAAACGGTATGGCGTATTAAGCGACGTTTTTTCGGAAAATGGGTCAACAATATATTTCATGTATGGATCCTTTTCTTGGGATTATTATTGTTACTGTTAATCAGTAGCCTGTATTTTCATAGAAGCGGGGGGCAATATTCTGCTGTAAATGTAATACACTATGCCGGTGCCAATCAGGCCAACTAACCAAGAGATATCTGCGCCATCCAACAAGCTTGCAATCGGACCAGTGTAAATACTGCTGGAAACAAAAGGAAGTTCCATTAACAAGCCAATGAAGTAAATGGAAATTACACTCCAGTTCCAGCGGCCATATATTCCTTGTGGATCGTTTAATGCCTGCAGGTCGCATTTTGAACGATGCCCCCACTGCCAGTCAGCCAGACAAATTGCACTCCAGGGAGAAATAAAGGTCAGTAGAAATAATAAAAAAGAAGAAAAAGCGTGAATGAAGCTTCCCGAGCCCCATAACGCAATGGAAACAGCTAACAAAATCATGGCTGATACATAAATAAATCGATGACCGACAGAGACGGTTGCTTTTCCTCTGAAACCATTCACCAGCGTCGCACTCGACATATAACTGCTATACGCATTCAATGTCATCATGGTTATTTTGCCGAAGCCTACGACAAAGTAAAGCAAAGATGCGACGAGACCGGATGCCCCCAGATTTACAACGAATTCTACTTCATGTCCGGTAAATGCCACTCCGGCAATAGCGGCGGAAAAAACACCAAATGTCATGGCTGCCTGAGAGCCCAGCGTTGTTCCAGAGGCGGCGGCAAAGAACACTTTCAGTTTTGATGTATCCGTAGGGAGGTAACGTGAATAATCTCCGACATAGGGGCCATAAGCAATTTGCCAGGCCGCCGCCAGTGAAATGGAAAGGATAAACTGGTTGGGAATAAACTTTCTCTGTTCTAGAAGACTGCTAATATTATGGCCAGCTAATAATGCAACGAACATGTAAATAAATGCAATGATGCCGACCACACTCGCGATCCGTGCTAAAGAATGTATGGCGCGGTAGCCTAAGGTGGCAACCAAGATCGTGATGACACCGAATAAAACGATACCCTGCCATTCTGCGGCATTCAAAATTTTAGCCACTGCCTGTCCTGCCAGCAAGGTGCCTCCAGCAGAGAACCCTATATATAAAAAACTTACCAGTAAAAGAGGGATGACCGCGCCATAAACACCAAATTGCATACGGCTTCGAATCATTTGCGGCAGTCCTGTAGCTGGCCCTTGTATGGCCTGTAGCCCCATTATGATACTGCCTAATATCTGACCTATAAATAAACCGATTAATGACCAGAAAACATCGCCGCCTAATACAACGGCCAACGCGCCGGTCACAATAGCGGTAATATTAAGGTTAACCCCTAGCCATAATGTAAACTGTCCCATAGCGCTGCCGAAGCGCTCATTATCAGGAACATAATCGATTGACCGTCTTTCTATAACCGTGTGCTTTACAGTGCTAGTGGAATGTTTCATAGATGAATCCTTTGAAAATTACAAGCATATAATCTGAACGGTACGTTGCCTGCTAGCAACATTTACTCGTTCTGCTATAGGCCGCCTGCTGTCATCAACATGAAGACTTAAACCTCTGCCTTTCTGCGATTCAGTCTTTAATACCCGTTATTTGCAGTGCCCCGATAAATTAGGGTGCCGATACCTTGACGATAAACGTGTTATGACGACATACGCCACTACTCCTCATGGGATAAACCTCATATCATTGATTCGAATACCTCAGAAATTAACTACTCTCAGATATTAATTAAGCATGACGTAGTATCATCTTCGATCGTGATGTATTTTTTCCTCCGCCTGAAGTACTCGGCAGTCTCGGGTTCTGGTTATCAACCACCACAAAGTCAGAGCCATCATGTTTAATTCTGTGATTGAAGGTACTCATCGTAATAACCGCCCCTTTACTTTGGTTGTTGGATTTTTCTCATAAAGTATAAGCTGTAAGATAGATTTAATGTACAGGCCTGCATATACAACTTGCATTAGCCATGCCATGATTGCACACCAAAACATAAAAAATTGAATTTAAAGCAGTTATTTATTCCTCAGCTGGTTTTACCAGAGAGGAGCTTTGTAAAGTATCCTCAAAGAAATCAATTGTTGATAAAATGTAAGCATGACATGCCCCATTACAGGGATAAACACTTAACATTTGCACCACAATTGAGCAATGAAGTTTTCCACTAGATAATCATTAGCTATTAATTTAAATAAAATATTATATCCTCCTGTTTTATAAAAAATATCACTCCATCTTGGCAACCGTTAAACCAGTCATGTATATACAAATGAGTTGACCCTGACTCGAACTCCTGCACCATTCAGAAACATAATGCCTGTATGTTCTACACTCCCTGAACGGAGGTGGTGAGGTCGTGCCGATGAAAAAATCACGATTCACCGAAGAGCAGATTGTTTTTGCCCTGAAGCTGGCTGATCCGGTGAAGTCCGTGCCGGAGGCCTGCCGTAAGCAGGATATTTATGATCCCACGTTTTATACGTGACGAAAAAAACGGAGGAACATCTCCTACCGAACTGAAGCACATACGGTTGTTTTGCGCTACGGGTCAGCCGTAGCTCTCTACGCTACCGTTCTGTGTCGACAGACAACAGCGCATTGCGCTCGCGTATCAGTGGGATCACCGAGACACGGGTTCACTATTGCTACCGGAGGGTTCACGTTATGCTAAGGCGGGAGGGCTGGCGGGATAAACTTAAGCGTATTTACCGACTCTAAAGCGAGCAGGGGCTGTATCCGAATCATGCCTGGGGCATGGACTTTTTTTCTGATGCCTTATTTGACGGGCATCGGTTACGCCAGCTGACAGTCATTGATCTCTACACACGCGAATCTATTGGGATCTGCGTGGGCCAGAATCTGCGCTCAACGGAGATCGCAGAGATGAACACCATTGCCCTCACACGTCTCTTACCACAGTTGCTGAAAACTGATAACGGCTCTGAATTTGCTGGAAAATGATGGGCAAGTTGGTGTATGAAGGGGAGGTCCATATAGACTTTTCCCGGCCGGGAACACCTAGGGACAATGCCACAGTGGAGTCGTTCAATGGCAGTCTGCAGTCTGCGACAGGAATGACTGAACAAGGACTGGTACATGTCTCTGGAGGTTGCATGGTGCAGAATCGAGGCCTGGCGCATACACTATAACCAGAGGCGTCCGTATTATATACCCGGTTGGATGACGCCATCCAAATTCGCAGAGAAGTCTGCCTGTTGGCAGAATATGCAGTCAACATGAAGTCTGTTATTCCTGATTACGACTGGACCATATTCGGGGTCAGGGTCAACCAACCGACATTACAAACTGATGGTTGTATCGGTGATGGTCCCAACTTATTGATAGTGTTTTATGTT
>NZ_KV789935.1:0-831 GCF_001807705.1 Klebsiella sp. HMSC25G12
GCACTGGTGTTATGGCGTCCTGAAGACCGGAACCGTTTTTAATGACGAAGACCTGAAACCGGTACTGTCAACCTGACTGTACCAGGCTGGCATTAAACACAAGGTAACGCTCACTGCAATAAGTGAGCGCAGTCCGTTATGAGCGAAGAGCGGATATTCAGACCGACTGATAGCTGATTTTGAGTTGCCAAAAAGAGCGCTCCTATTCAGTACAAAAAAGATGGTAATGTTTCATAAAATCTCTTAGGCCTTGCAGGAATGGTTTTGAAATGAATGGATCTTGTTTGTGTGGAACAATTGAATTTGAACTTACTCATAAACCAGCAGTGTTTTATCGTTGTCATTGCTCGCTTTGCAGAAAGCAGAGCGGCGTGGGTTACAATCTCGCCACACTAGTCAAAGACAGTGAGTTTCGCTGGATTAAAGGGGAAAACTGCATTGCTTCATGGTCTAAGCCAACGGGGTACCGTACAGATTTTTGCAATGTATGTGGCTCAACTGTGCCTAACAGTCTGCGAGACGTACCTTATGTCTGGGTTCCTGTTGGTTTAATTGACGAACGTCTTGAAATGGAATGTGCAGGAGACTTCTGCACTGATGATGCAATGCCCTGGGATGAAACCCGCTCACCTAGTTGTCACGCTGGACCTGTCGAGTCGCTAGCCTCGCTTTTAAAGTACCTGAAACTCAATTCCTGAGCGTTAGCATTTGGCACAAAGCAGACGTTAAGACTTACAGCATCGGGAAACTTCTGGATGCCGCGTCAGCGGCATGGAGGCGCCAGATGAGGTTACATGTGTCTGTGGAGTCAAATGGCGCCGAAAGCCCGGC